>DYLF01000028.1 GCA_020722205.1 Desulfobacca acetoxidans | reverse complement strand
GGCAGGATCAGCGGCCGGCCGACGGTAAAGGGGGCAGGGGGTGGTGGGGTAAGGCGGCAGGGGCACAAGCTTGCCAGTCGGCGTCCCGGCAGTCAGGCCAAGGTGAGGAGCCTGAAGTGGAGAGAGCCGCCATGGTGGGCACCGGCTCGTGAAAGATGGCGCCGCTGGTTAAGAGAGGCACAGTTTTGATCGCCACCCCTGCTGGTGGACAAGCCTCCGGCTGACTTAGAGGAGGGATAACCGGTCGACGATCAGGCGTTCGGGGGGGCAATCCGGCGGCCAAGGTTCTTGCCCGCACACCAAGGCCAGCCGCCCTCCAGAGGGGGTAACGAAAAAGAGCGTCATCTGGCCGTCAACTTGGTTCTGACCCTGAACAGAGTTTCTTGCCCTTTTTGGCGGGCTTGGCCGAGCTTGGCGCTCCAGTCCTCCCGCAGGACCTCGAGACTGACCAAGGGGAGGTTGGCGGCGGCGATGTGGTAAGCGCCTAGGATAGCCGCGCCCAGGAACTCGGCGGCCACCAGCAGGTCAGAAATTAGATGCCGCTGGCACCATTCCCCGGTCCGACCTATGACGATGAGACCTTCTATGGCCCGCTCCATAATGCGGCAGGGGCAGTCTATGGCTTCGTCCAGGGCTTTGACAAGGTTCTGTCCTTTACGGGGGGCCTTGCGGGCCCGAGCCAACGCCCGATAGGCTGAGATGTCCGCTCCTTGCAGATGAGACATGGCCTGGGCCAGCTGACGGGTAGCATTGAGCTGTTCTTCCCAGAAACGCTGACGTGCCTCCACATGTCCGGGGCGCTGGCTCTCCAGTTGCACCACTTTCTCCAGCAACGCCAGACCCAGGGCCGCCCCGTAGGCGGCGACGGCCCCCCCGCCGGGATCAGGCCGGGCCCGTTTGAGAGCTGCAAGGAAATGAACAGTCATAGGAACGTAAGCCGTCAGCCGGGAGCGGTGAGCGGTAAGGGGAATAACCACCCTGGGCTGAGTCCTGAGTATGATGAAAAAGAAAAAGTTTTCATGACCAGGGGTGAGCCAAAGGCCTAGGCGGGGCGGTTTTAAAATATTTTAAGAATCCTGACCGCTGCCGTCAACGGAAACGCTTGCCGCTGGCCCTTGCCCCCTCCAGGCAGATTAGTTATCATAAATTAAACAGACTGGTAAAGGCAAGAGGTGACGGTGACAGCGCGCCTTGGCAGACAGAGTTTTCTGCGGCGAGAGAAGAAACCATAGACTGAAAGCCAACTACCCTCAAAGATCTTATGGAAAAGATACCCGATCCCAAAGAACTGGAAAAAGAACTGTCCGACTATCTGAGTAAAAAGTATGGGAGCCGCATCAAGGTGGTCTCCCCTTTTTGGGTGGCCAAACCCGACAGAGACAGCTCCTTTAAGAAAAAGCCCGGTAAGCCGGGGAAGATCAATTTTGATCTGAAACCCGAAGAGTTGGAAGCCTACCTGAATGAATATGTCATCAAACAGGAGCTGGCCAAGAGTATTTTGGCCACCAAGGTTTGCACCCATTTTAACCGCATCCGCCACTATTTGGAACAAGGCCGCGAGCCGGAAGCCGGGGTGGGTGCCATTAAGAACAATATCATCCTCATCGGCCCCACCGGCGTGGGGAAAACCTATCTGGTCAAACTCATAGCCAAAAAGATCGGAGTACCCTTTGTCAAGGGGGATGCCACCAAGTTCAGTGAAACCGGCTACGTCGGGGGAGATGTGGAAGATTTGGTGCGCGACCTAGTGCAGGCCGCCGATGACGACCTGGAATTGGCCCAATACGGCATCATCTACCTGGATGAAATTGATAAAATCGCCTCTTCCCACGCTGTTTGGGGGCCTGATGTCTCCCGCACCGGGGTGCAACGGGCCCTTTTGAAACCCATGGAGGAGACGGAGGTGGAACTGAAGGTGCCGCACGACCCGGTGTCACAGATTCAGGCCATCGAGCATTATCGGCGCACCGGCAAAAGGGAAAAGCGCACTCTTAACACCCGCCATATCCTCTTTATCGTCAGCGGTGCCTTCAACGGCCTGGAGAAGATTGTTAAGGAGCGCCTCAGCAAGCAGGAGATCGGTTTTGGCGGTACGATTACCACAAAACAGCAGGAACAGGAATATTTACAGAAAGTAACCGCCGAAGACCTGATCAAGTTTGGTTTTGAGTCGGAATTTGTTGGGCGTTTGCCGGTCATTGCCGTCCTGGAGCCGCTCACCGCGGACGACCTTTATGAGATTTTGACCAATCCCAACAACCCCATTATCACCGGCAAAAAGCGTGATTTTCGGGCCTACGGCATTGATGTCAAATTTGAGGAGCAGGCCTTGCGGAGGCTGGCAGAGATGGCGGCCCAGGAAAAGACCGGGGCCCGCGGCTTGGTGAGCGCCATTGAGCGGGTGCTGATCCAATTTGAGAAACGGTTGCCCTCAACTGATATCAAAAAGTTTGTAGTAACCGCCGATTTGGTGGCCGATCCTGAGGCTGAACTTGCCAGGTGGCTGAGTCAGGAAGAGCAGGCTTATTATGAGGAGCGTTTTGCCCAAGCGAACCTGAGGGAAAGGGAAGTTCTACGGGAGGCCATCCGCCGTCGGGAACAGGAATTGTTGACCAGATACCACCTGCCTCTTACCGAGAGCAGGCTGGAAATGCTCATCGACCAATATCAGCGCTGGGATGGCGATCTCAAAGTTGCCTTTGAAGAAGTGGGGCGTTTATATCAACAGGTGCGCCACTTCGAAGAGCGCTTCCTGGAGGACCATCAGATAGAACTCCACCTGGACGACGAGGCGGTGGACGATATTCTGGAACAAGCTTTCCGGCAAAATACTTCGGCCTATGATATCTGCCAGCGTTATGGCAAAGATCTGGAGTATGCGCTCAAACTGGTCAGGGAACGCACCTCCCAAAACAGTTTCTACCTAAACCGGGAGGCCCTCACTGATCTGGCCGGCTACTTGAATCAGGTAATTCGGGATTATTATCAAAAAACCCTGTTCCGTGAGTGATAGGTTTGAAAAAATCAAGGTCCAGGGTTAATGGCGGTGCAGCCGATGGGATGGTATTTGAAAGCCAAATCGCCTTTCCCATGGGCTAGCCGACTTACGGCTGAGGGGCCGCGGCTGGGGGTGGTCTGAGATGGTCGGCATTTCCAAATTATATTGCGGTGCAGTGGAAGGGGGAGATGTCCTGCGCTATGGACGGCACTCCAAACATTTGCCCTCCCATCTCTTGCAATTCTCCGTTGATAAAAAGCCGGTGGTGGTCTGGAACGTTACCCGGAGGTGCAATCTCAGGTGCATTCATTGTTATGCCAAGGCGGGGGCAGAGCTGGCGCCAAATGAACTGACCCATGAGGAAGGTCTGACCTTGCTGGCGGATCTGAAACAATTTGGTGTCCCGGTGGTCTTGTTTTCCGGCGGCGAACCACTGATGCGTCCAGACCTCTTTGAGCTGGTTGAACGGACGGTGGTGCACGGCATGCGGGCGGTGATTTCCAGCAACGGCACCCTCATCACCCGGGAGGCGGCCCGACACTTACAGAGCCTGGGACTTTCATATGTGGGCGTCAGTTTGGACGGCACCGAAAAGACCCATGACCGGATCAGGGGGCAAACCGGCGCTTTTGCCGCGGCCATGGCCGGGGTGCGACACTGCCTGGCAGCAGGCCTCAAGGTGGGTCTGCGCTTCACGATCAGTCGGCTGAATTATCAAGAAGTGCCGGCCATTTTTGACTTGGTGGAAGAATACCAAATTCCCCGTCTCTGCTTTTACCACCTGGTTTATACGGGACGGGGCAGCCGCCTGGTGGAGCAGGCCCTGAGCCATGATGAGACCCGGGGCGTGGTGGACCTGATCTGTGCCCGCACCCAACGCCTCTTTGCCAGGGGCCGGGCCGTGGAAGTCCTGACTGTGGACAATCATGCTGACGGCCCATATATTTATTTGAAGTTGCTGAAAGAGAATCCCGAACGGGCGGCCCGGGTGCTAGAGCTTCTGCAAATGAATGAAGGCAACAACTCTGGTCGGGGCATCGGCTGCGTCAGTTGGGACGGTGAGGTGCATGCTGATCAATTCTGGCGTCACTTTTCCTTCGGCAACGTCCGGGAGCGCCCCTTCAGCCTGATCTGGACCGATCTCAGCCACCCCCTGATGGCTCGTCTCAAAGACAAGAAGCCATACGTGACCGGCCGTTGCCAACGATGCCGCTGGCTGGCCATCTGTGGTGGCAACTTCCGGGTGCGGGCCGAGGCTCTGACCGGGGATTTGTGGGCTCCGGACCCCGCCTGTTACCTGACTGACGAGGAAATCAGCTGAATTTTACGGTGAAAGGGCTAAAAGGGTACGGAGAAGGAGAGGGCAAGAAAGCTGCCGACTCGGTTGAGGCTAGGCCTGAATATGACTGCCTGATTCACCAGGCGGTGGTTCTGACTATGGAGCCGGGAGCAGCTCCCCTGGAGAACGGCTATGTAGCTATTCGGGGGGGGTGTGTGGCGGCGGTGGGAGCGGTGGGGACGTCGGGGGAGCTGCCAGCCGCAGGGGAGACCCTTGAGGCGGAAGGATTGCTGGTCATGCCGGGCTTGGTGAACACCCACTGCCATGCAGCTATGGTTTGGTTCCGTGGATTGGCAGATGATTTGCCCCTTAACCGATGGCTGCGGGAGTTTATATTTCCGGCGGAAGCCGAATGGTTAACCCCGGAGAAGGCTTATTGGGGGGCAAAGTTAGCGGCGGCGGAACTCATTCGGGGGGGCGTCACCACTGTGGCCGACGGCTACTTCTTTGAGGCTGAAGTGCGGCGGGCCTTGCAAGAAGCCGGCCTCAGGGCCGTGCTGGCCCAAGGGGTGGTGGACTTTCCGGCGCCGGGAGTGCCGAATCCCAGGGATAACCTGAAAACAGCCCTGGAATTTATTGACACCGACTTGACCACGGCAGGCGGGCTGGTCACTTCCACCTTGTTTTGCCACTCCCCTTACACCTGCAGTGCAGAGACGCTGGCAAGAGCCAAAGATTTGACTCGAACCAGGAACCTTCCGTTTTTCATCCACTTAGCGGAATCACGCCGGGAACTGGTGGAACTTCGAGAGCGCACTGGTTTTCGTCCCACCACCTACCTGGAGAGCTTGGGAATATTGGACGAATTGACGGTGGCTATTCACGCCGTCTGCCTTTCCCCGGATGATTTGGCAATTCTGGCTGATCGGCGGGTGAAAGTCAGCCATTGCCCGGAGAGTAATGCAAAACTGGGCGTCGGCGTGGCTCCGGTGCCGGAGCTTTTGGCTCGAGGGGTGACGGTGGGATTAGGGACAGACGGCGCCGGCTCCAACAATAACCTGGATTTATGGGGAGAAATGTCTATGGCCGCCAGGCTCCATAAAGTCTGGAGAAATGATCCTACCGTGCTTCCTGCCGCCCAGGTGGTGGGTTTGGCCACTCGGGAGGGGGCCAGGGTGCTGGGTCTGCAGGACACCATCGGCACCCTTACTCCGGGCCAAGCGGCAGACCTCATTGTCCTCAACCTGAGGGCCTCCCATCTCACCCCCAGGTATGAGCCCTTCTCCCACCTGGTTTACGCCGCCGGGCCGGGTGACGTCCAGCACGTTATGGTGGCCGGCCGATGGCTTATGCGAGACCGGCAGCTGCTGACCCTCGAATGGGAGGAAATAGCTGCCCGGATTGAGGTGGGTCGCCGGGAATTGCAGACTTTCTTCAGGAAATAACAGCAATGGGCAGTAAGGTAATGGAGGTAAGGACGGAAATCCGTGGCGAGCACAAATTGGGTCGGGAGTAACCAAAGAATTGTTGGTTTTTTTGGCAGGAAGATGGCTGACATTCATATCCCAGCGTTCTGAGAGCAAAAAACCCATAAGCAAAAAAGCCTAATGTCCGCAAAAGGTTTGTCCATATCTTCGGTTTTTCTGGAGCGTTTGCAGGCATCGGTATTTACCCCGGAAGTTCAGCGTTTAATCCAGGATATCACCACCTGTACTGTCCACTGGGAGGAGGCCCCGCTCTCGCCCCGGGATTTGCAAGGAGAAAGGGGATTGGAACTCTTCCCTTGTCTCAGTTTATATTTTCGGCGCCAACTGCTAACAGTGAAAGGCACCTTATTCCGCAACCTGAAATCCCGTGAGTCTGGCGAGATCTTTCATTTGGTGCGGCTGGAACTGTCCGATGGCCTCCTTTGGTTGAGGCTGCGTCCGAGCCACACGGCCCTTCTGCTCTCTCCCTTTCACAGCCGCTTCTTGAGCACGCTTTTCGGGCGCTTGTTCCTGCACCATCTGTCTCCGACTACCGAAGGTGCCGCAGGGCCGCCCTTTTTCATGCCTTATTCCCTGGAGGAACAGGTGGTGGGGAGCTATCTGGAAAGTCTGGAATGGTCTCCCTGCGCCACCATCAAGTTGGACGCCCAAGACAACCCTTATATCGGGTCCCTGCTGCACAGTGCTGCGGATCTGCGACGTTGCACTCTGCCGGGCAGCGGTCGGGAGGACGCCATCATCCAAGTGTGGCGGCTGTTGAAGCGCCTCCTCTATTATTCCATCGAAGGGCAGCGGCTATTCACCGGGTTTGCCTTTCTGCCCGGCAACCGTAGCCTTGCACATTATCAACGGCACTATCCCACGCTTTTACTGTATCATGAGAAGCATCGCCTCTCCCTCACCCAGGGAGTGGAATCTCTGAAACAGCTGCTTATCAATGCTGATGGCCGGAGAACCTTTCTGGCGGTGTACGGGGGTCGGATTGTCGGGCTTTTGGAACTGGTGCGGGGAACCCACCGGCAGCTCACCACCATTAGGGCTTGGCGGGAGGCCTTGCCGCTGGCCACCATCTCCCACCGTGGCTGGGTCAACTTCTGGATTGCCCTGAGAGGCCGCCATAACCCCAAGATCACTTTGTCACTTTTGGAACTGCGCCATGGGCGCTTGCAGATTCCGTTGTTTCAAGACATCTTCTGGCAGGAGCTGGAGGACCAGTTGCGAGGGATCTGTCCTGTGGCCCCCAATCAAACCTGCTTGGGACGCCTCAAAAATCTCCTCCTCATGATACGCCACAGCGGGCGCGGCGCCATTGTGCTCTTGGGTGTGGATACCGATAACCTGGAAAGCTTAGAGCTGCCCTTGGATAATGAAATCCGGCTATCTGAGCCGGTGGGGCTGGAAGACCGTTGGCTGCGTCACTTGGTGGGGCTGGCCAAGTCTGACGGAGCTCTCGTTTTCAACCGCCACTTTCAGGCCGTGATGTTCAGGGCCCGCTTAAAGGCGCACAGCCCGCGGCTGGCGCCGGAAGCAGACGACCTGGGCAGCGGCATCCGACACCAGGTAACCCGGGAGTTCACCGCCGCCGTTCCGCAAGTGATGGGCCTTTGCGTTTCGCAAGACGGCTACGTCTCTTTGTATCGGCACGGGCGCTTGGTGAGCCGATTATTTTGATTTATGCCTCTCTCCGGCTCACAACCACCTGAGGCGGCAACGCAAATTGTCCAGGCCGATTTACTTAGCTGGCGGTTTTTCCTTGACCGCAAAATAATTCTGGCATAACTAAGACCGTGAGCTGGTGGTGAAGTTTCCGAAAAGTGAGGCTATTTTTGAAGGCTCAGCCCTGAATCTTACAGACCAGACAGTTCTGAGCCGGCGCATGGGATAGTGGTGGTCATCTTGTTTTTCCTGGTGCCTTTGCTGTTGTCGGGATCGTCAGCCTTCGGGGTGGGTGCCTTATTGGCCAAAGCATCGGGGTTCACGGTGCGGGGAGAAGTTTTCTTGACAGCGCTCATCGGGCTTTGGGCCTTGATGCTGGCTGCTCTCTGCGGTCGGGAAGCCTTTGCCCCCCAGGTTGGTCGCTGGCTTTTTCGCCGCCACGATAACCCAGGCAACTGGCGCTATCCGGCCTATGGTTTGCTGGCCGTTGCCGGCATAATGGGGGCAATCCTGCAATTCGTCTGGCGCACCGGAGAATTTACCCTGCCCCTGGGAGCTTTGGGAGTGTTGGTGGGATATTTTTCCTTTGCCCCACCGCTGGCTTGGCAGCAGCGGCCCGGAGGCGAGATGGCGGCCGCCTTGGGTTTGGGTCTGATACCGGTAATGGCCGGCTATTACCTGCCAAGCGGCCACCTGATTTCGGAAATTTTAATCTATGGCCTGCCCTTAAGTTTTGCGGCTTTCAACATCTTTCTCATGCAGGGGTTGCCCAATTCCGGCGTTTTGGCCTCCGGACTGGCAAGGCGTCTTAAGCCGGTAGCCGTGGGCTTGGTTTATACGGTGGTCAATATTCTGGTAATTATCGGCCTGCTGCTTTGTATCTTCTTTCCGGCCTATCCCCTAAAAACCCACCGGTGGTTGTGGGTGCTCATCCTGCTGGCGCTTGCCAACCAAGAGCTGATCAAGAGGCGGGGCTACCTGCATGAAAACATGATAAAATGGATTATCAACTTGACCACTGGTCTGCATCTGGGCATGAGTGTGCTGTTTGCGGTCGGGTTGTGGTTCAGGCTTTGAAAATAGCATCCGGCGGCAAAGGAAGAAACAAGCGGTGGCGGGTGGAGCAATAGATTCCATAAAGAACAGAAAACTAGAGATAGAAGACAACCTATGGGTTTGACCGGGAAACTGGCAGCTTTTCTTCTGGTGCTGACCTTGGTGTCCGGTTGTCAGGCAGAACTGGCCCGAACGGGCATTCCCGTGGCCTATGCCCTGACGGGTTTGTGCGTCGCTCTGCTGGTCTCTCCCACCCCCACTGCGGCGGTGGTGGGCTTGGTAATAGGGGCCCTGCTCGGAGCCGCCATTTACAATAATTCTCTCAAGGGTCAGCTCCTGGAGCGGCGTCCGATTCATGGTTAGCGGTTAACTGTGACCTTGGACCTTTTTACCGAGCAGCTAACTCCGGAAAACATCACCCAGGGGCTTAATACCCGTCGTTGGCGCGGCCCCGTCTGGCACTTTCACACCCTCACCTCCACCAATGACTTGGCCAAGGAACTGGGCAACCAGGGAGCCCCGGAAGGAACCCTGGTGGTGGCCGAAGCCCAAACGGCCGGCCGGGGGCGTATGGGTCGGCAGTGGGTGTCACCCCTGGCGGTGGGCTTGTACGTGTCTATAATCCTGCGTCCTGCCTTGCCCCTGGAGGAACTCCCGAAAATTACCCTCACCACGGCGGTGGCTGTGGTGCGCGCCATCAGACGGGCCACCGGCTTGCAAACCGCCATCAAATGGCCTAATGATATCATGCTTGCCGGCAAAAAGATCGGCGGCATTTTAAGTGAGATGGCTACTTCCCGAGAACGTTTGCAGTTCGTCGTGGTGGGGTTGGGTTTAAATGTCAATAATCCCAGGATCTCTGGAGAATTGGCGGCGTTGGCCACCTCTTTGGCCCAGGAGAGCGGGCGGACTTTCTCCCGGGTGCGGATTGTGCAAACCTGGCTGGAGGAGTTTGAGACCCTTTACGACGGCTTGCTGACTCAAAGATTTCCAGATATCTTGAAAGAATGGAAAGAATTGACCATTACTTTGGGGCGGCAGGTGACAGTGCGCCAGGGTTCTCGGGAGATCAGCGGCTTGGCCCTGGATGTCGCACCTGATGGGGCATTAATGATCAAGCAGGCTAACGGCAAGGTGGTCAGCCTGGCTGCCGGAGAAGTAATCCCGAGGCCTGGAGAGCGACCCCGGGATTACTGACGGTCGATGCTTCCGAAGCTTATTTTTTCTTCAGTTCCTCAACCTCGGCCTTCAGACGTTCCACCTCGGACTTGTATTTTTCCACTTCAGCTTCCGATACTTTAGGGGGCTCGTAGGCTGGGGTCTCCTCCTTTTTGAAGAACTTGTCCTTGGCCTCTTCAAAACCCAAATAAGCCGCTAAACCTCCCCCCAAAAGAAGCAACAGCGGTATCCCCCCGGCCAGCAGGGAGAGAAATTGCTTCCACCAGATTCCCAGCCCGATTAATCCCAGCCCAACTGCTACCAGCCCGCCGATTAAAGCCGTCATGCTCAACCTCCTTAATATTGGATAATTCTTGATTATTTCCACCGGCTGTCCGCCGCGTCAATCCACAACGAGTTTTTTACTTACCACAAAGAAAAAAAATATACAAGTAAATAAATTCACAATCTAAAATCGGGTATTTTAAAATTACCAGTAAAATAAAAATGTTATAGATTGGAAAATCTTGACAATGCCATTACTGGTTTTATATTATGGGTAAGTTGCAGGGGGTTATTTTCATCTCTTCCCTGCCCGCAGGTTTATCCCAGCAGCACGATAACCCGTTGAAGGGGAGAGTGAGCAAGACGCATGGCGGAGCAGGATTATTATAAGATTTTGGGAGTGAACCGGAGCGCTTCTCTCGAGGACATCAAGAAGGCTTACCGCAAGCTGGCCCTGAAGTATCATCCGGACAAGGCCAAGGGCAACAAGCAGGAAGCCGAAGAGCAGTTTAAAAAGATCAGCGAGGCTTATGCAGTTTTAAGCAATCCGGAAAAACGGAAAGAATATGACACTTACGGCTCCCAAGATTTTAAGGCCAGATTTTCCCAGGAAGATATTTTCCGAGGTTTTGACTTCAGTGATATCTTTGACATGGGGATCTCGGAGGGCATCTTCAGCCGGATTTTTGGCGGTCTAGGAAATTTTCAGGCCAGTCCCGGCAAGGGGGGACGGAGTCGGGTCTTTCGCTTTGGTGGGCCGGAAGACCTATATAGCAGAAGCCGGCCTTTAAAAGGCGAAGACCTCCAGGTGGAAGTGCCTTTAACTTTGCATGAAATGGCCTTTGGGGTTGAAAAGCTGATAAGTCTTAACCGGAATGGTCAGGTGGAAAGGCTTACCGTCAAAATTCCGGTGGGCACCCTGCCCGGCCGGAAATTGCGTCTGGCCGAGAAGGGACGGCCCAGCCCTATGGGGGGGCCACCGGGCGATCTATTTATCCGGGTGAAAGAGGTGGAACACCCGGTCTTTAAACGCGATGGCATTGATCTTTACGTGGACCGGCATATCCGTTTTTCCGAGGCAGTGTTGGGCACCAAAGTGACGGTGCCCACGCTTGACGGCAAGACCATGAGCCTCAAAGTCCCCCCCGGCACCGCCAGTCATACCAAAATGCGTCTGAAAAATTACGGTCTCCCTCAGGCCCAGGGGAAGGGCAGAGGAGATCAGTTTGTCCGTATCATCGTGGATATCCCCAGCACACCTACCAAGAAACAAAAAGCCCTGATAGAAGAACTGGCCAAAGAAGGCCTGTAAAGACAGTCATCAGTTTTGGATTTGCAGTTTGGTGACCAAAGGTTTTTATATCTTTAATATTGTCTGATAATAATTACTGTATTATAATTGATATATAAAAATTGTCTTTGAGGAGGTTTTTATGCCTGTTGAGTTAGTGCCCAATGTTTATTGGGTAGGCGCCATCGATTGGACGGTCAGGGATTTTCACGGCTATTCCACAGATATGGGCAGCACCTATAATGCTTTTCTCCTGGTGGATGACAAGATCACTCTGATTGACACCGTCAAAAAGGAATTGGTTCCGGAGATGCTGGCGCGCATTGCCGAGATTGTGCCCCCGGAGAAGATCGACTATATCATATCCAATCATGTGGAGATGGACCATTCAGGGGGGCTGGGCCAGACCATCGCCAGGGTGAAGCCCGCCAAGCTCTTCTGTTCACCTCGGGGCAAGGACGGTCTAAGCCGCCACTTTAAGGAGGACTGGCCATTTGTGGTGGTAAAAACGGGGGATGAAGTTTCCCTGGGACGTTTTAACTTAGCCTTCCTGGAAACCCCTATGCTGCATTGGCCTGACTCCATGATGACTTATCTCAAGGAAGAGCAACTTCTCTTTTCCAGTGATGCCTTCGGAGCACATCTGGCCTGCAGTGAGCGTTTTGATGATCAACTGCCCCGCTTCCCGGTGGATTACCACCACCACCTCAAGAAATATTACGCCAATATCCTGATGCCCATGGGCAGTCTGATTACCCAACTTGTAGACAAAATCAAGCAGCTGGGTTTGACCTGCAAGATGATCGCCCCGGATCACGGCCTGATTTTCCGCCACCCGGACTATGTGCTTAAGCTTTATCAGCAATGGGCGGCGGGGGAGGTGGCAGCCAAAGGGTTGGTCATCTACGACACCATGTGGCACAGCACCGAGATGCTGGCCGAGGCCTTCACTGAAGGGCTTATGGATGCCGGGGTGGAGGCCCAGCGACACCATCTGCGGTGCACCCATGTAAGTGATATCATTACGGAAGTGTTGGACGCGGGACTTCTCCTCATCGGCTCCCCCACTCTGAACAACAACATGTTCCCCACCGTGGGTGGCTTCCTCACTTATCTCAAGGGTCTGAAGCCTACGAAAAAAGCGGCTGCCGCCTTCGGTTCCTACGGTTGGAGTGGTCAGGCGGTGAGCCTCATTAATCAGGAACTTAACGCCATGAAGCTCAATCTGGCCCACGAGGGCTTGCGGGTGAAATACATCCCGGATGCTTCGGAACTGGCGGCTGCCCGGGCACTTGGCGCCGAGCTGGCTGAGAAACACCTGAAAAAACAGTAATCTTAAGTCTGTGGTCAGTGACAGTAGAGATTTTGCTGATTTTGCAAAAATAACTTTGGACTTGAAATTGTTAAAGGAAGCGGCGGCTGATTTGCGCTTCCTGTTGAACCGGGGATATCCTCGGGCGGCCGGTCTGACCCTGGTGGGCAACCGCTACAACCTGGACCGCATCGGGCGTCAGGTTCTGCAGCGGGGAGTCTTCGCCAGCGAACAGGCTGGCCGCCGCCGGGCCAAACTGACCAGCTTGGGCAACCTCTTAGGCCAAGACCTGGGGGTGGACGGCCATAACGTCCTTATCACGCTGGAATGTGCCTGTCGGGGTCTGCCCCTGGTAGCGGCAGACGACGGCTTCATCCGGGATGTAGCAGAAATCTCCCGGGCCTATCGAGCCTCCGCCGACACTGATTGGGTTCTCAACCTGGTGGGGCGCTATCTCAGCCGCTTTCCCATCGGCGCAGTTACCATCTTCTTTGACGCCCCCATGAGCAGAAGCGGCGAATTGGCGCAGCATACCCAGGAAATTTGGGCGGCGGCCGGCGTGGCGGTCACCGCCAGGGCGGTGCCGGTGCCGGAGCGTCAGCTTCTCGTTTTCCCCGGCCCGGTGGCGACCAGCGACACTCATCTCATCGACGCCTGCCCGGTCCTCCTTGACCTGGCCGGGGAAATCATCCGCCGTCAATGGACTGACTACCCCCATCTGATCGTCTTGGGCTAGCCAAGGCGCCCCCGACTGTTGGGGTGAGACCACCGTTTTCCACCCGCCGTCCTGGAGAAAGGATGTCAAGGAAACAGCAAACAGCAATCTTGGCCGAGCCGGCCAAAGATGCATGGGAGAGCTAATGAATATAAAAATTAAGCTGGGCATCAGCTCCTGTCTGCTGGGAAAAAAGGTGCGCTATGACGGCGGCCATAAGTGGGACCGCTTTCTCACTGACACCCTGGGGAAGTACGTTGATTTTGTGCCCGTGTGCCCGGAGGTGGAGTGCGGCTTGGGGATTCCTCGGGAGGCCATGCGCCTGGTGGGGAATCCTTCTGAACCCAGGTTGGTGACGGTCAGAACGGGCGTGGATTATACCGACCGGATGCTGGCCTGGGGAAGAAGGCGGGTTGAGGAATTGGCCAGCGAAGAGCTCTGCGGCTTCATCTTCAAAAGCGATTCACCGAGCAGCGGCATGGAGCGGGTGAAGGTTTACAATGACAGCGGCATGCCGGTTAAAAAAGGGGTAGGGGTGTTTGCTCGTCTCTTCATGGAGCATTTCCCCCTCCTGCCGGTGGAAGAAGAAGGAAGGCTGCATGACCTCAAGCTCAGGGAAAACTTCATTGAGGCCGTCTTCACCCTGAAAAGGTGGCGGGACAGCCTGGCTGAAGGTCCGACCCGCCAGCGCCTGGTGGCATTTCATACCCGGCACAAGCTGCTCCTTTTTTCCCACAGCTCTGAATACCTCAGACAAATGGGGAAGCTGGTGGCCCAGGCGGCGAATATCCCCCTGGCAGAGTTGGTCAGCCGCTACCAGACTCTCTTACTCACGGCCCTGCGGTTCAAAACCACCCCCAAAAAACATACCGATGTCCTTTATCACTTACTGGGTTACTTGAAAAAGCAACTCTCCCCGGATGAAAAAAAGGAAATGCAGGGAATCATCGAAGATTACGGCCAGGGCAAACTACCCCTTATCGTACCTGTGACCCTTATCAACCATTATGTGCGCAAATACCAGCAGCCCTATCTGAGGGAGCAGTATTATCTCCACCCCCACCCCCTGGAATTGCAGCTGCGTAACCATGTGTGAGCCGAAAGTGCAATAAGCACTTAGGTTTGCGCTCATTAGAATCGAAGTTCCCCCAGATATTAAAAGCAAATCCCTTATAACTGACGGTAACGGAAGGTTGGAACACCACCCCCTCCCGGCTGAAAGCCACCGCCCGAAAGACATATTGACTGAGGATATCAGTGGTAAATGAAAATTGCGGATTTTCGACCTTGAGCTCTGCCGCCGGGGTCACCGCCACCAAGCCGGCCACCGCCCCCGAAGCGACTCCCAAGGTGGTAGCCTTGCCGCGCACCAGCCACTCCACGGCACACCACGACAACAGGGCGGCAGAGGTTGCCAAATGGGTGGCGATGAAGGCCGTGGTGGCCAGACCGTCCGCCGCCAGCGCGCTTCCGGCGTTGAAACCGAACCAGCCGAACCATAGCAGTCCCGCACCCAAAATGGTCATGGGCAGATTATGCGGAATAAAGGCCTCTTTGCCATAGCCCTCCCGTCGGCCGATGACCAAGGCCGCGGCCAAAGCCGCAATCCCCGCATTGATGTGCACCACCGTGCCGCCGGCAAAATCCAAGGCCCCCAACCCCTTGAGCCAGCCTCCCTCACCCCATACCCAATGGGCGATGGGATCGTAAACCAGGGAGGCCCAGAGGACGATAAAAACCAGATCAGCACGAAGGCAGTGTTGGCCGCGTTCATTTCCGCCTTCCTCCTCTTAAAATTTTTTCAGCTCTAATAGCGCAAAGGCGGGGCCATTCTATAATACTAGTTATTACAACAGGATAGCCATTTTCAAAAAATATCTAATGACAATTTTGTAAATGATATATTTACATATTTGTTTTATACTCCTCCGGTTTGGCCTTGCTAGGGGGTTTTTGAAACAGCCCCGCTAAGCTCTTGGGTTCCTGCTGGTTCACTTTGCACTTTGAACTTTTTGAGACCGGTCAAATCTTCTTTTCTTTGTCAGGAGATTATGGTAAGAATGGAACGGTGGTGTGAAGGGCGGATATGACATATTGCAGTCAATGTCAGATAGTGCATGGTGAGGAACATCGCTTTTGCCAGCGTTGCGGGCAGCTTCTCAAGCCGGCCCCGGCCAGTGCCACCCGGGCCTGTCCCCGCTGTGGGGCTCCCACTTTTCCAGGACAGAAGTTTTGTACGGACTGCGGCTTGCCGCTGAGGCTGACGACAGCCAGCCGGGAGGAGTTTGCTCCCCAGGCCAGAACACCGTTGTTTTATCCCCGGGCCCCGGAGATACGTGCCAGCCGGCGGCGGCGACCTGGTTTTGCTCTTGGGGTAGTGGGTCTGGTGCTTTTGATAGTGGTGGGCTATTACGTCTGGGGTAAACTGGGCTCACACCCGGCCACCCCGCCGCCGGCGGTAGTGTCGACACCACAGGAGGACCTGCGGCGGGAAGTGGAGAAGCTGGCCGAAAAGATACGCGCCGCTCACCTGAACAAGGACATCAACAAGTGGCTTAGTTGTTACTCTCCTACTTATCCCAATCTGGGACGGGTGGAAGGACAGATTCTGGAACTGTGGAAGAATTACGATGTCCGGGAGGTTTCCTACCGCATTGCCAACGTTCAGCAGGCCGGCGAGCGTCAAGGCAGTGCCTCAATTGTCTGGAGTATTCAGGTGTTCGACCACCGGACGCATGATTATACCCTGCTTCGGCCAGCTTATAAAATCTCTCTGGAGAAAGCCAACGGCGGTTGGAAGATTCGCGACAGCAAGGAAGAAACGGGGGAGTCTCGCTGAGATGGCCACCGTACGGGCTGGCGGGTTAAGAATTTTAGTGGCGGGCTGGGGAGTAGTTATGCTCTTGGCTGGTTGCCAGAGCAAAATTTTCGAAACCGGGCCGCCTCCCCCACCCGCCCCGCCGGTCGCTGCCCCAGCCCCGGCCCCAGTGCCGCCGCCGGTTTTTTATGTCAATGCCTCCCGCCTCAATCTGCGAGCCGGTCCGGGGATGGACTTTCCCAAGCTTATGTCCTTGGAGCGCAATGAACCGCTGGAGAAATTGACCGAGACCGACGATAGGGATTGGGCGCAGGTGCGGGTGCAAAGAGATGGCACCCTTGGTTGGGTAGCTACCCGCTATCTTTCCTCTAAACCTGTACCGGCCCCGACGGAAATCCCGCCGTCAGCCCCCCCTGTAGTCAGTCGGCCGAGCAAAGCAGAGCCACCGACTGTCACCCGCCCACCGTTGCCAGAGCGACCGGCTCCGCCAGAGGCCCCCAGCGCTCCTTTGACCCCCAAAAAGAAGGTCGAAGAGGTCAAACCTCTTCGACCGGAGAAGCCTCCTGAGGTAGTAAAACCTGCCCCCACTACCCCCAAGCCAGCCTTGGCCGAACCAGCCAGACCCAAACCGGTCCGGGAGCCGCCCCCGGGAAGGGAGAAAACCGCCCCGGAAAAGGAAAAGCCAGCTTTAGAAAAAGAGAAGCCCATCCCGCCCGCACCGGAACCACAGAAACAGATCCGGATAATGTGACAGCGGTTTCTTTTTCCAGGCCTAGTGACCGACCCAGTCGTAGGTATATGAGAGCATTATTCTTCCTGGGCCAACAACTGCGACAGGGCCGCAATTTCCCGCCGGGTTTGGCGCAAGGCGGCTCTGATCTTGGGAGGAGGGGGCAGGGGAATCGGCGGCAGCGCCGCAGAACTGAAAGAGCTTTTGCATTCCGACGACAGCAATGTGGCGTGCAATTCCTCAAGCTCCCGGATGATCTGCAAATAGGCGGCGGGCCAAAAGTCGATTTGACCTTGCTGACCCTGACCGACTGACCAGGCAAAGGCCAACTGCTGGAAAGGCAGTGCCGGCAAAGGGAGCGGCGGCTCGGTGGGGGCAGGCTCTTGCCCCTGCCGGGACAGCACTTCGGTCAAAACCAGTTTGGCTAACCTGGTCTTTTTGCCAGTGAGTTGTCTCTTCTTTTTTCTCGCCATAGTGCCACAAACTCAGTAGTCAATTGCTGATAGTCCTGGGCCCCTGAACTCTTCGCATCGTAATCGAAGATCGCTCTCTGGGCAATCTGCGCTTGATTGAGAGCCTCATTTTTCATGATCAGGGTGGCAAAGGTCTTTTCGCGATACGGCTTGAGTTGCTCCAAGATGTATTCGTTGGTCACCCGATTGCGGCGATCAAACATGGTGAGCAGAATACGGAAGTGGTTGCCCTGAAAAAGCTCGGTGGGGCCCAAATCCTTGACAATCTCAATGGTGTTCAGGAGGTCGGCCAGTCCGTCCAGGGAATAGCGGGAGATCTGGCAAGGGATAATAATAAAATCACAGGCACATAAGGAGTTGATGGTCAGCACCCCCAGCGACGGCGGGCAGTCGATAAGGATGATCTCAAAATCCACTCCCTTTAAAGCCTGGGCAAGAATGGACTCCCGGAAGACCCGGCTGTAGGCCTGTTCCGCCGCTTTGGCCAACCGGATGTGAGCCGGCGCCAGATAGAGACCAGGCAAATAAGTCGGCACCACTACTTCGGACACCATCTTCTTGGGCACACTCATTACTTCAGCCATGGAGTCTGAAAAAGAATCCGGGTCCACTCCCACCCCGATGGTGGTATGGGCCTGAGGATCGAGGTCCACCAACATGGTGCGAATGCCTGAATAGGCCAGTCCGGCACCCAGATTGATGGTCGTGGTGGTCTTGCCGGTGCCGCCTTTCTGGTTCAGGATCGCCACAATAAAGGGCATGATAATAATGCCGCCCCTCGGGTTATTAAAATATTTTACTAATTTTATTCAAATGATATACAACCAGAGTGACGTCGTCAAGAACACTGCCTTTAATCGGCCAAGGTCAGCAGATTATTTCTTAAGGGTTGACCGGCGCCTGGTAACCTTATATCTTATTTCCCGGAGATTCAGATAATTTTTTCCTTTTGGACAAGACATTTTTTTCTTTGAAACCTCAACAGGCCAGAAAAATACATTAATTTAAGATATAATCGCCTCTGGTTTAGCAAACTGAGGGCAAAATGGCATAGGGCATGCAGAATAGATCATAATAATTGTTGGAAAGGGGATCATGGTGGAATTCGGCCCGGAAAGGCGGCGTTATGGTCGTTTTCTCATTCAACTGCCGGTGGAATACCGCACCGATGTGCCAGAGACCGGAGAGGTCCATCAGGGCCAAGGGGTTTTGAAGGACATCAGCTTGGGAGGCGTCTATTTCCGGGGTAAACCACCGTTGATGCTGGAATTGGGCCAAATTCTTACCGTTATCATCGCGGCGCCGGTGTCCAGCCTGGAGTACGCTGAAATCTCTCATATTCAAGCCCGCGGCGAAGTTGTCCGCCTGGATAATTCCCATCGCCAGAACTCCATTGAGCCCGGTGTGGCCGTTTACTTCCTGGAGACCCCTACTTTCTGCCGCCCCTCTAATCTTGCCTGACCACCTCTGACCTGGTTATGTTCAAAAAAGTGAACATAATTGGCCACCTATCATATTTAGACAGAAAAAACAATAAGATATCCTTTCTGAGCAATGTTTAAGAATATTAACATTTCTTTAAAAAATGTTTAACAAATGAGACATTAATTATATGTCGGCTCCGAAGGTCGAGGTGGTGGTGGCGCTCAGCGGCGGGGTGGACAGCGCGATGGCTGCTGCCCTTTTGGTTGGTCAAGGGTGGCAGGTGCAGGGTGTGCACCTCTGGCTGGGGGACAGATTGATGGGGGAAGCGGAGTCCACGGCGGTAGCCGAACGGCTGCAAATTCCCTTGACAGTTTTAGACCTGCGCCAAGAATTCGCCCGTCACGTGGTGGAGTATTTTATTTCAACCTATGCTCAGGGTTATACTCCCAACCCTTGTGTGCAATGCAACGCCGCCGTCAAGTTTGCTCAGCTATGGAAGACGGCCAAAGATTTAGGTGCGACGCACTTGGCCACCGGGCATTATGCGCGCCTGGCAAAGGGCGGCGACGGTTCGTTCCGCATCCTGCGGGGTCAGGACAAAAGCAAGGATCAGTCCTATTTTCTCTGCCGCCTGCCTCGCCAACTCCTACCGCACTTGCTGTTGCCCTTGGGAGAATTGACTAAGAGCGAGGTCCAAAGGCAGGCGCAAAACTTGGGGCTGTCTCCTCTGGCGCTGCGCCAGGAAAGCCAAGAGGTCTGCTTTATCAAAGGAAGGTGTTACGCTGAGTTTCTGGCGGACTGGCCCGGTTGGCGCCGCGTGCCTGGCGAGGTGGTGAACCGGCGCGGCCAGGTTTTGGGAGCACATCGTGGTCTGGGTGGTTATACGGTGGGGCAGCGGCGTGGGTTGGGGCTGCCGGCCCGGGAACCCTACTATGTCCTCGAAATACAACCTGAGGCTAACCGTCTGGTGGTGGGCCACCGGGATGAACTCCTGGCCGCCGGCCTGCTGGCCACCCGCATGAACTGGCTTATCGACCCGCCGCCGGGTCCCTTGGAGGCCCAAGCTGTTATTCGCTACCGCCATCGCGGTGTCCTGGCGCGGCTTGAACCCTTAGGTCAGAGTGAACTGAGGGTGACCTTTGCCACTCCGCAAGCCGCCGTGGCGCCCGGGCAGGCCGTGGCCTTTTATCAGGACGACCACCTCCTGGGCGGCGCCTGGATAGAGAGAAGCCTCTAGGCTGGAGGCGATGGATTATGGCCTTTTCATCTTCCCTGGTCTATTGACTACCTTATACTTACTAAATTGTTAAACTGTAGCCTAAAGCCCATCGGGCCGACACAGTTAATCCAGACAAGACATTGATATTCTTTGATTTATATGTCTTCCCCCCTGCCGCCGGCTGACCACCCCAACCCATCTTTGGCCGTCTTTGTGGCTCAGGCTCCCACTGCACCAGGGGTCTATCTCTTCAAAGACGGCACCGGCCGGGTGCTTTACGTCGGCAAGGCCGTTAACCTGAAAAACCGCCTGTCCTCCTATCTCAAGGACCGGCAAAAACAAGATCCCAAGACTTCCCTGATGTTGAGAAAGGCCACCACTGTAGAGGTACTGCTCACCGCCGGGGAGCGGGAGGCCCTGATCCTGGAGCGCAATCTCATCAAGACCCACCGTCCCCGGTTTAACGTGGTCTTGCGGGATGACAAAAACTTTCTCTGTCTGCGGTTGGACTTGGAAGAGGACTTTCCGGCGCTGCGTTTCGTGCGCCGGTTTTCCCAGGACGGGGCTTTGTATTTCGGGCCTTATGCCTCTGCCGGGCTGGCCCGGCAGACCCTTAAGGTTATGAAACAGGTCTTCGGCCTGCGCACCTGCAAGGAGCGCCGGCTGGCACCCCGAAGCCGTCCCTGTCTGGAATATCAGGTGGGCCGTTGCTTGGGTCCCTGTGCCGGTTTAGTCAGCCAGGAAACTTACCGCCAGGCGGTGCAGGACGCCGTGCAATTCTTGCGGGGCCGAGGCCGGGGGTTGCTCAAAGCTCTGAAATCCCAAATGGTGGAGGCCGCCGCCCGGCTTGACTATGAGAAAGCCGCCATCCTTCGGGACCGCCAACAAGCCATCCGCCGCACTCTGGAACGTCAGGACATGGCTAGCCCCACCTTCAAAGACCAGGATGTCCTGGGTCTGGCGACGGCAGAGGATAAGGCCGTGGTTCTGGTGATTATGGTGCGCGGCGGGCTGGTCACCGGCAGCCGGGAATATTACTTTCCCACCCCGCCGGCCGGCGGGGACCTGCTGGGCGCCTTTCTCAAGCAATACTATAATGAGAGCCGTCCGTTGCCGGATGAAATTTTTCTGCCCGTCGAACTGGCGGACCGGCGTCTGCTGGCCGAAATTTTGAGCGATCAGAAAGGGAAGGCGGTGCATCTGGTGGTAGGGCGCGGGAAGAGCGGTGACTGTACCCGGCTGCTGTCTCTGGCCCAGGACAATGCCGACACCGCGCTGAAGCGTCGGTTGACCGGCGCTACCCCGGTGGAGGCCTTAAAGGATCTACAAACGCGCCTGCGGCTGGCCCACCCGCCCAAGCGTTTGGAGTGTCTGGATATCTCCACCCTGCAGGGCGCCCAAGCGGTGGGGGCTTTGGTTACCTTTACGGACGGCCGGCCTGATAAATCCGGCTATCGCCGCTTCCGCATCCGCCAGGTAATCGGACAAGACGATTATGCTATGCTCCGGGAGGTGGTGCAGCGGCACTACAGCAAGGCGGGGCAGGTGCTGCCGGACCTATTAGTGGTGGATGGCGGCAAAGGCCAACTGCAGGTGGTGTGGCAGACCTTGGCCGAAATGGGCCTTAACTCTCTGCCGGTGGCAGCCTTAGCCAAGGCCCGGAATCTGGATGGCAAACCGGTGCCAGACCGCTTATTTCTCCCCGGCCGCAAGAACCCCAAATTTCTCCCTGCCGCCTCCCCGGGGCTGCTGCTGCTCCAACGCCTCCGGGACGAAGCCCACCGCTTTGCCATTGGCTATCACCGCCGCCGCGCCCGGGAAGAGCTGCTGGCCTCGGAATTAAGCCAGCTCCCCGGCATCGGCCCGGCCCGCTTGAGGACGCTTTTTAAGCATTACGGTTGCCTGGAGGAGCTGAACATTGCCTCCCTGAATGACTTGGCGGGGTTGCCGGGGTTCACCCGCAGTGCGGCTCAAGCGGTGAAAGACTGGCTGGCGAGAAGGCGAGAGGCGAGAAGCAAGGGGGAGTAGAAAGAATAGCCAAGGTGAAAAAATTTCAGATGGCCAAAAAAATATTTGACAGGGATAAAATAATGATATAGAGTCTCATTTACAATGAGGCCTGAGTCGGAAGTCTTTCGCGAATTTCTTATCCATAAGGGCATGCGCTCCACCCCGGAAAGGGAGGAGATCCTGGCAGAGGTCTTTGCCCACCATGATCACTTTGATGTGGAGGAACTCATCATGCGCCTGCGCCGCCGGGGTCTCAGGATTTCCCGCGCCTCGGTCTACCGGACCTTGGCCTTGTTGGTGGAAAGCGGCATGGTGGGGGAAGTTTATATAGAGGATGGCCATATGCACTACGAGCACATTTACGGGCATGAGCACCATTGCCATCTGCGTTGCCTGGGATGCCGCAAGCTCATTGAGTTCAGGAACGGCAGTTTAAAAGAAATGGAGAAGCGGATCGGCCAGGAAAATGATTTTGAGATCATCGGCCACAAGTTGGAAATTTACGGCTACTGTGCCGCTTGTCGGGGGGAGGAGAGCTAACCGGGAACCCTTAATTTTTTTTGTCAACTTTATGAGATAGAGTCTCAATATCTAATATATGGGTGGTGAACATGATGCCTTTGGGTCTGTTAGCCCCGGGGGAAAAAGCTGAGATCCTGGCAATCCGGGGGGAAAAGCCCGGGTGCCACCGCTGCACCTGCCAATGCCGCCTGGAGAGCCTGGGTCTGAGAGAGGGCAAAACCGTGGAAGTCCTTAACAATCCCGGCCGCGGCCCCTTGCTGGTGAAGGTGGATGAATCCCGCCTCGCCCTAGGAAGGGGCGTGGCCATGAAAATCAGGGTCAGGAGGATGAGGAAATGAATCTGGCGATGTTACAGCCCGGCCAACGTGGCCGGATCACCAAGATCGGGGCCATCGGCCCCATGAAGCGCCGTTTGCTGGATATGGGCGTGCTTCAGGGAGAAGAGGTCACGGTGGAAAAAATTGCTCCCTTGGGAGACCCCATCGAAATCATGGTGAAAAACTACCGCCTCTCTCTCAGGAAAAGGGAGGCCGCCGGCATTGCAGTGGAGGTGACGGGATGAAAAATCAAGCCGCGCTGAAAATGGCCCTTTCTGAGCCCGCCAAAACCCTCACGGTGGCCGTGGCCGGCAACCCCAATGCCGGCAAATCCACCTTGATCAACGCCCTGGCAGGGACCCGCCTCCAGGTGGGCAATTGGCCCGGGGTGACGGTGGAGAAAAAAGAGGCCACACTTCTGTTCCAGGGCCGCCGCCTGCGGCTGGTGGACCTGCCCGGCACCTACAGTCTCAGCCCCTATTCCCAGGAAGAGATCATCGCCTTGGACTACCTGGTGCAGGAACACCCCGACGTCATCGTCGACGTGGTGGACTCCACCAACCTGGAGCGCAACCTGTACCTGACGATGCAGCTTCTGGAGTTGGGCATTCCGGTGGTAGTGGCTTTGAACATTTACGACGAATTCCAAAAAAAGGGCTACGAGATCAACACCAGCCTCCTGGAAGGGAGCCTGGGGCTTAGGGCCGTGCCCACCGTAGCCACCCGAGGGGAGGGCTTGGAGGAGCTGTTGGCCGCCGTGCTGGAGGCAGGTGACCATCCTGAGGCGCACCGGCCCCGAACCCTCAATTACGGCCAGGACCTGGAGACCGCTGTCCAGGAGGTGGAGCGCCATGTGCAAGTGCGGCATCCGGATTTGGCAACCCGCTATCCCCAACGCTGGTTGGCCCTCAAGCTCCTGGAACGAGATGAGCGCCTGCTCCGGGAGACCAACCTGGGGAACGGGCCTTTCTTGGAACAAGCCACCCGCCACCTGCGAGAGGGCCACGGCGATGACCTGGAGGAATTGCTGGCGGAAGCCCGCTATGGCCAGGCTGCGGGCTTAACCCGGGAGGCCCTGAAAAAGAAAGCCACCGGCCGCCGGGAACTCACCGAGAAGATCGACGCCATTGTCCTCAACCGCTTCCTGGGCATCCCCATTTTTCTGGTGGCCATGTGGCTGATGTTCAAACTCACCTTTGATGTGGGCAACCCCTTGGTGGACTGGGTGGACGGCGTCTTCACCGGCCCCCTGACCCGCTGGACCAAGGCTCTGTTCACCGCCATCGCGGCCCCGGAGTGGCTGGTCTCCCTGGCCACCGAGGGGGTCATCGGCGGCGCCGGCATGGTCCTCACCTTTGTGCCCCTCATTTTCGCCATGATGTTTTTTATTACCCTGCTGGAAGGCAGCGGCTACATGGCCCGGGCGGCCTTCGTCATGGACCGGGCCATGCACGCCATGGGTTTGCACGGCAAATCTTTTATTCCCATGATCCTGGGATTCGGGTGCAACGTGCCAGCCATCTATGCCACCCGCACCCTGGAAAATCCCAAGGACAAGATCCTCACCGCGCTGCTCGTGCCCCTCATGTCCTGCGGGGCCAAGCTGCCGGTCTACGTCTTATTTACCGGGCTCTTTTTTGCGGCCTACGCCTCCACTGTGATCTGGGCCATGTATGTGCTGGGCATTGTGCTGGCCATGGGTATGGGAATTTTGTTCAGGAGAACACTGTTTAAGGGGGAAAGTCCCCTGTTTATCATGGAACTCCCTCCTTATCGGCTGCCCACCCTGAAAAGTCTTTTGATTCACACCTGGGAAAAAGGGAAACATTTTCTGGTTAAAGCTGGGACCTACATCCTGGCCATCTCCATCCTCATGTGGTTTCTCCTCAATCTTCCCTGGGGCGTGGCAGACAAAAAAGATTCCGTCCTGGGAAAACTCGGTCAGGGAATAGCGCCTATCTTCCAGCCCCTGGGCTTTAACCAATGGCAGGCGGCCTCAGCCCTGGTGACCGGTTTTATCGCCAAAGAGATCGTGGTCAGCACTATGGGGCAGATTTACGGCACAGAAGAAGAAAAAGAAGAAGCCCCCAGTTTTGGGGAGGATCTCCAGGAAATCGGGGTCTCCCTGGGGAAGGCGTTTTGGGAGGCCGGGAGCAATGTCTTTTCCACCTTTGGCATCGCCACCCTGGCGGCAGAGGAGGACGAGAAGACCGAGTCCTGGCGGGACAAGTTGACCGAAAGCTTCACACCCCTGAGCGCCCTGGCCTTCATGGCCTTCACCCTCCTGTATATGCCCTGCATGGTAACGGCGGCGGCGTACAAACATGAGTTCGGCACCTGGAAATGGTTCGGCCTGGCCACGGCTTACGGCCTCATCCTGGCCTGGCTGGTGGCCTTCATCATCTTCCAGGGCGGCAGGCTCCTGGGACTGGGAGGTTGAAACATGGGTTGGCTTGATCTGTTGTTGGTCGGCGCCATCATTGCGGGCGCGCTGCATCTGCTCTACCGCTCCCTCTGGAAAAAGCGGGGGTATTGCCCCGGCTGTCCTGTGGAAGGCTGTCCCGGCAAGCAATCGCCTCGCGAATATCCCTTATCTTCAGCCAGCCCGGGCCCATAAGAAATCGAGACGAGATAGCTTCGGGACCTGCATCCAGGGAACGGAATAGTTTCAGCGAACTAGCAATAAGAAAGGAAAGGAACGTCATGGGAGGGCTGGAGGACAGCCCGGCGCTCAGGGACCTGGAAGATCACCTGCGGGACCTGGACGCCCATCTCCACGATGTTCTCAGCCACGTAGCGCACGTGAGGCTGGAGACCGAAAGCAGATAACCGGAGGCGGCATGGTAAAGATGGTCTTTCATCTGTTTGCTATGGAGCAGGATATCAACCAGGTTCACCAGCTGGTGAATCATATCGCCTCGGATTTTCAGGGGTTCGACGATAATCCAGCGGTGATCAGCTTGAGGAGCCTTCTGGAAGATTTACAGAGGCGCCAGCAGGAGGCCATCGATCTCTGGCCCCAGCTGGGAGCACCGGTTTAATAACAATTAATCATCATCGGGCCAGGGGTCTGGCGACAGATCCCTGGCCAAGGAAGCACAACTATGTGGCCACGCAAAAGAATGAGGCAGCCTTTGGCGATCATGGAGAATTTCCTGTGCTCCATCGTGGGGACCTGCCTGACCTTGAAAGAAACGGAAAAGATCGCCCGGCGATTTTCCTATAGCGGCGACACCTCGCCGTATGGTCTGCATTGCTGGATGATCGAGGCCTGCCGAAAAGCGCCTCCGGTGGGCAAGTATCTCCAGAAATTTCTCATCAGCAAATATCGCCTGGTGGTGAAGCGTATCGACGAATTTGAGGGGGAGGACCTGCTCCGGGCTTGGCAGGAAGCGGTGCGGGAAGGCCGGATAGCGGGGGCCTACTTCGCTATCCTCACCCGCCTGGATGCGCCGCCGGAGGTTATCAGACAGGTTTTCGGCGATGTCCACATGATGTCGCATCTCAAGGGGGCGGAGACCCGGGCCGAAATAAAAGAACTGGATGCGCTGCGGCTTGATTATCAGCATCTGCAAAAGCGCCTCGACAGGGTGCAGGCCCAACTGGCAAAGGCCAAAGGCAACCAGGAACTGCTGCGCCAGGAACTGCGGCACAAGAAAGAGGAAATATCCCAGCTCAGAAGTAAGCAACTGATGGTGGCAAGACAAATGCTGCGATATGTCAGGGATGAGGGCGAGCTGGCCAGGTTGAAGGCGGAAAATCATGATTTGCGCTGGCAACTGGAGGCGGTGCGCCAGCAGCGAAGAGAAATGGCAGCAAGCCTCCGGCAGGAAAGGGCCAGGGAACATCCTGAAATCAGCCAGTCCACTTGGGAAGTGGAGAACTCGGCCAGCCAGCAGGAGCCGTCCATGATGGAGTGCCCCCTGGATAAGGGAGAGGAATGCCCTCTCCTGAACAATAAATGCATCCTCTTTGTGGGGGGATTGGAACGGCTGGAGCCTCATTACCGCAGTCTGGTGGAGGGGGATTTTGCCTGTAGATTCATGCGCCACGATGGGGATTGCCGCAACGGCCGGGATCGCCTGATCCACATGGTGAACCGGGCCGAAGCGGTTATCTGCCCGCTGAACAGCATCAGTCATCAGGCCTATCTCTGCGTGAAAAAGATTTGCAAGGATTTAAATAAGCCTTTGGTGATGCTGCGTAATGCTGGTTTGGGCTCACTCAGAAGGGCCCTGCTGGCATTGGCAGACTCCAAAAGCCCGGCCGCCATTGCCCAAGAATGACCCTCTGTCGGTTAGGCGGTCTATCAAATCAATCCTGGGAGGCAAGACCACGATGAAAGAATATAAACTCCACTTACAAGTAAGGGATGGACACCTGCATTTGATTCCCCAAGGCCATTTGACCGACTTGGCGTTAACACAACTTCTGGGGGTGGCACGCTCCGGTCTGACCTTTTTTCCGGTGTTATCTTTAGACCTGAGAGGGGTCCGGAATCTGACAGAAGCCTACTTGGCTCGTTTAGAGGAGGGATTTCACCAGTTGATCTCCGAGAAAAAATTGGCCTTGACTTCTGAGAGGCAGCGATTGCGGTGGGAGGTGGGCCGGCCGTCTCAGTCACACCACGATTGTCAATGCAGAGGCCATGATTGTCAATGCAGGTGGCAGTGCCAGGATTGCTTGCAACGGTCGGTGGACTCTGCCCTGGTTCACAAGAAAGCCGGCAAGGCCTCTGGGAGTGAGCCTAGTTAAGGTAACCTTGAGGAGGATGAGATCGTGCCGGCCTACTACTACCAGTGTATCCACTGCCAAAGGACCGAGTGCCGGATCGGCGGCGTGGATGATCACCTGGCCTTTTGTGTGCACTGCGGTAA
>DYLF01000027.1 GCA_020722205.1 Desulfobacca acetoxidans | reverse complement strand
TTTATTAAAAAGGTATTTGCTTCTCCTGGTCTAACTTGGTAAAATCATAAAAATTTCCTTCTTTCTCTAACCAACTCTGTCCCCTGGCCTACTAAAGTGACAGTCTGCCTTTGCCGGCACTGGGGGGAACTTCAAATGGAGAAACCTTTTCTCTTTTAGCTTATGTTCACCGGCTTAGTGGAAGGTGTAGCTGAAATCGTGGCCTCAAACCCCCTGGCGGAAGGCCTGAGACTCACCCTTGCCCCGCCCTTTCCGGCCTCGGAATTGACCTTGGGCGAATCGGTGGCCGTCTCCGGCGCCTGCCTCACCGTGGTCTCTGTCGACTCCGGCGCCTTCCAGGTGGATGTCTCCCCCGAAACCCTGGCCCGCACCACTTTCACTCGAAAAAAGGTCAGAGACCGGGTAAATTTGGAAAGGGCTCTGCGCCTGGGAGACCGCCTGGGGGGACACCTGGTCACCGGTCATGTCGACGGCCTGGGCGTGCTGCGGGAACGGCGGGACGGGCCGCACTTTACCACGTTGACCTTTGAGTTGCCCCCCCCACTGAAGCGCTTTCTCATCGAAAAAGGCTCTATTGCCGTGGACGGGGTGAGCCTCACCATTAATCGCTTGCAGGGCAATACCTTCAGCGTGTATCTTATCCCCTACACGGCCCGTCGAACCACGCTGGCCCGGTTAAAAGTCGGCGACCAGGTCAACCTGGAAACCGATATCATCGGTAAATATTTAGCCCAACTGTTGAACCCGTATGCGCCGGCCACCTCCAACCTTACCCCGGATCTCCTGGCGCAGCACGGCTTCCTGGCACCCAGGGTTTAAATTTCTGCTTTCGGCTCCTGAAACTAACACTCAACACCCGAAACATATAGACTAGACCAGCACGAGGTAGTATAAATGCCCATATCACGCATCGAAGAGGTCATCGCCGATATCCGCCAGGGAAAGATGATCATCCTGGTGGACGACGAAGACCGTGAGAATGAAGGCGATCTCACCATGGCCGCGGAACTGGTGACCCCGGAAGCCATTAATTTCATGGCCCGCTTCGGCCGGGGACTCATCTGCCTGGCCCTCGCCCCGGAGTGGGTGGACCGCCTGAAGCTGCCGCTTATGGTCCGGGACAACCAGTCCCCCTTCGGCACCAACTTCACCGTCTCCATTGAGGCCCGCCGGGGCGTCACCACCGGCATCTCCGCCGCCGACCGGGCTACCACCATCCTGACCGCCGTCGCCGACCACGCCCGCCCCGAAGACCTGATCAGCCCCGGTCATGTCTTCCCTTTAAAGGCCAGAAAAGGCGGAGTGCTGGTGCGCACCGGCCAGACCGAGGGCTCCGTCGATCTGGCCCGCCTGGCCGGTTTGAAAGCCGCCGCCGTAATCTGCGAAGTCATGAAAGATGACGGCACCATGGCCAGAATGCCGGACCTCGAAGATTTCGCCGCCCGCCACCAACTGAAAATCGCCACCATCGCCGACCTGGTGGCATATCGCCTGCGCCACGAATCCTTCGTCCACCGCCGCGCCACCGTTAACTTGCCCACCTACTTCGGAGATTTTATCGCCATCGCCTATGACAACGACATCGACGACAACCAGCATCTGGCACTGGTGAAGGGAGAAATCAATCCAGAAGAACCGGTGCTGGTGCGGGTCCATTCCGAATGCGTCACCGGCGACGTCTTCCACTCCTTGCGCTGCGACTGCGGAGATCAACTGGAGTCCGCCCTGCAAAAGGTGGAAGAAGAAGGGAAAGGCATCATCATTTATATGCACCAGGAGGGACGGGGCATCGGCCTGGTAAACAAGCTCCGAGCTTATGAGCTGCAAGACCAAGGCGCTGATACAGTGGAAGCCAACGAGGCCTTGGGGTTTAAAGCCGATCTGCGGGATTACGGCATCGGCGCCCAAATCCTGCGGGATTTGGGAGTGCGCCACATGCGCCTCATGACCAATAACCCCAAAAAGATCATCGGCTTGGAAGGTTACGGCTTAAGAGTGGTGGAACGAGTGCCCTTGGAAATCCCCCCCAACCGGGTAAACCGCAATTACCTCAAAACCAAGTGCCTGAAAATGGGACACATTCTCAAACTAGTTTAGGGAGCCCACCATGCGCACCGTGGAAGGAAACCTCATCGCCACCGGTATGAAATTTGCCCTGGTGGTCAGCCGCTTCAATTCCTTTATCACCGATCGTCTGGCAGAAGGGGCCCTGGATTGCCTGAAACGCAAAGGGGCTAACGACTCTGACCTCACCCTGGTGCGGGTGCCCGGCGCCTGGGAAATCCCCCTGACCGCCAAACGACTGGCCCTGGCCCGACAATATGATGCCGTCATCTGCCTGGGCGCGGTAATTCGCGGCTCCACCCCACATTTCGACTACGTGGCCGCCGAAGTGAGCAAAGGGATCGCCCAGGTCTCTCTGGATACCGGTGTCCCCATCCTCTTCGGGGTGCTCACCACCGATACCCTGGAACAGGCCATCGAACGGGCCGGCAGCAAGGCCGGCAATAAAGGCTTCGCCGCCGCCGAAGCCGCCATCGAGATGGTCAACCTCTTAAAAGAACTGGGGGGCTGAACTGTTTGGCACCGGCCAAACGCCCCACCCACCCCTCCCCCAGCCGCTGCCGGGAATGGGCATTACAATGTCTCTATCAGGCCGACCTGACCGGCGACTGGCGGGAAAATGAGTTGCAGCGCGATTGGCAGCATTTCCAGAGTCAGGACCAACTACCCCCTTACCTGGCCCAACTGCTCAAAGGCATCGCCCAACACCAGGAAGAACTGGATGCCCTGATCAGCCGCTACTCCGAACACTGGCGCCTGGACCGGATGTCGGTGGTGGACCGCAACCTCCTCCGCCTCGCCACCTATGAATTGCTCTTTCAGCCTGAAGTGCCGGCCAAGGTGGTCATCAACGAAGCGGTGCAACTGGCCAAACGCTTCGGCGCCGAAGACTCTGGCGCCTTTGTCAACGGCTTGCTGGACCGCATCCGCCTGGCCGTGGGGAGAAATCTCTGATCCGCCCCCCTTATTTACCTCTCCCCCCCAGGCAGAGCGACTGTCCTTTCCTCCCCTCTCCCCTTGGCAAATAAGAGATGAATTTGCCCGATATTTATGTTATTATTTTTCGTATCCGACTATGAAAAAAATAGCTAAGGGGGTCTAAGCCGCTATGCTGAGCCGCAGGAACATCATTGCAGTCATAACGCTCATCGTCTTTGCCGCCGCCCTCTCGGGCTGCGCCACCAATGGTTACTATGATCCCTATCGCTCCGCCGCCGCTGGCGGCCTGGGAGGGGCCGCGGTGGGCGCCGCTCTGGGTTCCATCATCGGCGCGGCCACCGGCTCGGCTGCCACCGGCGCCTGGGTGGGGGCCGCCGCCGGCGGCTTGGTGGGCACCGTCGGAGGCGCCCTCTACGCTCATCACCAGAACGCCCAGACGCGCAACTACGCCCTGGCGGCCCAATCCTATAATTATTCTCCGGCCCAGGGCCGCAGCGTTGTGGACATCAACGACGCCATTGCCAGTCCCTCTCAGGTGCGTCCCGGCTCCCAGGTCAACCTGGCCATGACTTATACCATCCTGACGCCTGATAACGCCCCCACCACCGTGACCCTGGTGCGGGAAGTGAGCAAGGATGGCCAACCCATTGGGCAGCCATACCAAGTGCAGGCCACCAACCCCAACGGCACCCACCAGGACCGGGTGGCCTTCGGCATCTCGGCCAACGCCGCCCCGGGGACGTACACCGTCAGGAACCGGGTCATCAGCAATTATGGCACCGCCGAGAGGATTTCGTATTTTCAGGTGATTTAAGGGCCGGCAGCCGCCACCCCAAAGCCTCGGGAGGCAGAGGGGAACAGTTTCCGAACGCGCCAAGGCCATGTTATGGAGCCGATGGCGAGCGGCTGTGAGTCCAGCCTTGGCCTTTCGGCCTCCTGGGCGCACCAGGGGCGGGTGGCAGACCTGCCCCTTTCGCATTTCCAGACTCGATAATTAAACCCGCCAACAATATGCATTCAGTCTTAACTGTGGGCATCCCCTTGATCCGAGGCCGTCATGAAAATCTATCAGAAAGTATCCGCCTGCGTCCCGGGATTTCCCTCCATATTGTTTCTAATCTGTTACTTCTTTGTCGATACCAGAAAGAACAGCCAATATGACCTGCTGGCAGACGGCTCGGCTTTTGATCTTTTGGAGACCCTCACCGATACCCCCCTCATTGTCATCACCGGCCGCGGCAACGAGGAGGTCGCCGTCAATGCCATGAAACTGGGGGCCTATGATTACCTCATCAAAGATCTGGAGCGCTATTACCTCACCGTGCTGCCCCTGACAGTAGCCACCACCCTGAAACGGAAACAGGACGAAACGGATTTGCTCCTTTTCCGCCAAAATCTCGGCCCCCTGAGGCAGAGTGTCCAAGCCCTCTATGAGTCTGCCCAGTCCTTGCACCAAGACCCGACGCCAGCTTGAGTGAAAAACAACAACAACTCCTGGCCAACCTCATCACGCCGCCGGAAACCCGGCCGGCCTGGTCACTGACCTGGTCAATTTTCATTCGCCACATGATAAAATGAACCAAGAAAATATCAAACAGACAGATGCAATCACCTAGTTAATGTAGATCAGGCGCCCTCGCCTGACTCACAAAAACGGCGGCTCCGGCATCTTGCCTGGGCCGACCTCAATCTCACAGCCAAAGGGAACTTCCATGGATAAAATCGTCATTGAGGGCGGTGTCCCCCTGCATGGCGAAGTGACCATCAGCGGCGCCAAAAACGCCGCCCTGCCCATCCTGGCAGCTACCCTGCTGGCCCCGGGAGCTTACCGCCTCCATAATGTCCCCCCTCTCGCCGACATCCGCACCACCAAAAGGCTCCTGGCAATCATGGGAGTGCAGTTTGAAGATGGCGACCCCCTGCTGGTGGACACCAGTAACCTCACCGGCTGGATGGCCCCCTATGAGCTGGTCAAGACTATGCGGGCGGCGGTCCTGGTCCTGGGACCACTGGTGGCCAGGGCTCACCAGGCCATCGTCTCCCTGCCCGGCGGCTGCGCCATCGGCCCCCGCCCCATCGACCTGCACCTCAAGGGACTGGAAGCCCTGGGTGTCAAAATCAACCTGAACCAAGGCTACGTGGAAGCCAAGGCCCACCGCCTGCACGGGGCCGACATCCACCTGGAAATCCCCTCCGTCACCGGCACCGAAAACCTACTGATGGCCGCCACCCTGGCCCAAGGCACCACCATTATCCGAAACGCCGCCCGAGAACCGGAAGTGGGAGATCTGGCCCGCTTCCTGCGGGCCATGGGCGCCCACATAGAGGGCATTGATTCCGAAGTCCTCACCATCCACGGCGTCTCAGCCCTTACCCCCACGGAATACACCATTATGAGCGACCGTATCGAAGCCGGCACCTATCTGGCCGCCGCCGCCATCACCAAGGGCGAAGTCATCATCAAAAACGCCCCCGTCCCCCATCTCAGCGCCGTCCTGGAAAAATTCCAGGCCGCCGGCGTCCGCCTCACCACCTCCGATGAGCAGATCACCGTCCACTCCGGCCACACCCTCACCGGCGTGGACGTCAAAACCTTACCCTATCCCGGCTTCCCCACCGACATGCAAGCCCAGTTCATGGCCCTCATGTGCCTCGCCAAAGGCGCCAGCCTCATCACCGAAACCATCTTCGAAAACCGCTTCATGCACGTCCTGGAACTGCGCCGCCTGGGCGCCGACATCACCGTCTCCGGCAACCATGCCTTGGTCAGAGGCCGCCGCCAGCTCTCCGGCGCCCCGGTCATGGCCACCGACCTCAGAGCCAGCGCCTCCCTCATCATCGCCGGCCTCGCCGCTCAAGGCACCACCGAAGTCCACCGTGTCTACCACCTGGACCGCGGCTACGCTCACCTGGTGGAAAAACTATCACAACTGGGGGCCAGAATTAAAAGAGTACCCGCCTGAAATTGGTCAATCCCACCATCCACCCCCCATCTACATCAATTCCCGAAAATTCATCAACACAGGAAAATCCGGATGCCCTCCCGGGGCCAACTGTGAACTGGACATCCCCTTGAAAAACAGATACCTGATGCCATAGCGCCGCGCCGCCGCCAACACCTCGGCGTTGTCGTCCACCAGCAGGGTGTGCTCCGGCTGAAAGGCGATTCTCTGCTGCAACACCTGCCAGCAGGCCAGCTCTTCCTTCGGCGCCCCCAAATCAAAAGACGAAACCACCTGATCAAAATAGCCCACTAGCCCCGTTTGCTCCATCTTCAGGTTCAAGACCCTCCAGTGGGCGTTGGTCACCAGCACCACCTTCTTTCCCAAACCCCTTAAGAATTGCAGAAACTCCTCCACCTCCGGATGCACCTCGATGAGGTGGCGGATGCTTTCTTTTAAGGCCGGAATGTCCAACCCCAGCTCCTCCGACCAAAAATCTATATCCGTCCAATTAAGGGTGCCCTCTTGCCTCTGGTAGCGGGCGAAGACCTCGTGGCGCGCCGCCGCCGCACTCAAGCCGTGGCGGCGGGCGAATTCTTCCGGCACCAGAGTCTCCCAGAAATAATCGTCAAAGTGCTTGTCCAACAGGGTCCCATCCAGGTCCAACAGCACCCAGTGAACCTCTTCCCAGGAAAAAAGCATCTTTCTCCCCCCCCCATTATAAAATTGTTGGCCCACCGCCCCACTTGCCCATGTCCTTCTTGCCCGCCTCCATCCTGCTCTTCTTATCTTAATTATTTACACCGGTATTTACACCAGCAATTTATCACCGAAAACTATTTTTCCACCCTCCAAGTCTTGACAGCGGAAGGCAGGTGCTTATTTTAGGGGAAAAAGGAAATTTACAAAAATGTGAATTCCACTGCCGCACAATGAACCAAAAACGATTCATTAAGGAGGAAATGAGATATGCCGATAATCTTCCGAGAACCGGAACTTGAACCCTTCCGGGAGCTGGAACAGTTGCAGCGCCGCATGAACCGGCTGTTCCAGAACGTTTTCGGACAAGACTGGGCTCCCTGGACGGCGGGGGTCTATCCCCTGATCAACCTCTCCGAAGATAAAGACCATCTTTACCTCAGGGCCGAACTGCCCGGCGTCAAACCTGAAGACCTGGACATCACCATCAAAGACCAAAGCTTGGTGCTGCGCGGAGAGCGCAAGATTCCGGAGGAAGAAAAAAACGCCAACTATCACCGCCGGGAGCGGGAAAGCGGCTTCTTCCGCCGGGTGGTGCGCCTGCCCAGCCCCGTGGATCCCAATAACGTGGAGGCCACTTGCAAGGATGGTATCCTCACCATCCGTCTGGGCAAGCCCGAAGAAGTGAAACCCCGTCAGATTCAGGTGAAGTCTGCCTAAAGGAGTAATGCGTCATGACAGCCAAAGAACTGAAGCCTAAAGTCAAGGAAGAGGCGCCGGCCAAAGCCGAAAGAGTCCGCCCTGGCCGGGTCTTCTTGCCTAATGTGGATATCTTCGAAACCCCTGAAGCCTTGGTGCTGATGGCTGATCTGCCCGGCGTCCCCCAAGATAAGGTGACCCTGGACCTGAAGGAAAACCAGCTCACCATTTCCGGCGAAATCAGCCCGCCTCTCGGCGAAGGTGAAAGCCTCATCTCCCAGGAATATTACACCGGCGATTTCTATCGGGAATTCCAAATCGGCGAGCTTATCGACAAAGACAAGATCGAGGCCACCATCAAGGACGGGGTGCTGAGGCTCTATCTACCCAAGGCCGCCAAGGCCAAACCCCGTAAGATCGAAGTGAAGGTGGGTTAAAAAGCTGGCGCCGCCTCTTCCCGCGCCAGGTTGTCAAAGCGGGTGAAAAGATCCCGGAAAACCAAACGTAATTCCCCGGTGGGGCCGTTGCGCTGTTTCTTCAACAGAATCCTGGCAACGCCCTTCTCCGGGGAATTCTCGTTATAAACCTCATCCCGATAGATGAAAAAAATGACGTCCGCATCCTGCTCAATAGCCCCAGATTCTCTGAGATCCGCCAACTCCGGGATTTTCGGCCGGCGGTCTTCCACCTTCCGGGAAAGCTGGGACAGGGCGATGACCGGCACATCCAATTCCTTGGCCAAGGCCTTCAGCGACCGGGAAATTTCCGAAATCTCCTGCTCCCGGCTGGGGGCCTCGCTCCGCCCCTTCATAAGCTGCAGATAATCCACAATCACCAGACCCAGCTTACCCTCGGCCTTGAGCCGCCTGGCCTTGCTCCGCACCTCCAGCACCGTGGCCGCCGGCGTGTCATCAATGTAAATGGGACAATCCTGGAGATACCCCGCCGCTTCCTGCAGGTTCTGCCATTCCTGGGTGGTCAGAAAGGCCCGCCGTAAATGAGAAGCGTCGATCTCCCCTACACTGGCAAGCAACCGCCGCACCAACTGTTCCTTGGACATTTCCAAAGAAAAAAAGGCTACCGCCGTCTGCCCCTCATAAGCCGCATTAAACGCAATATTCAAAGCCAGCGCCGTCTTCCCCATGCTCGGCCGGGCGGCAATTATGATCAAATCCCCCTTCTGAAAACCCGCCGTATAATTATCCAAATCTATGAAACCACTGGGCACCCCCGTGATGCGGCCTTTCTCCCGATGCCAGATGGCCTCCAGGTTCTCCACCTCCTTGACTACCAGCACGCCCAAACTCTGGAAGCCCGGCCGGAGCTTGCTGTCGCTGATCTCAAAAATCTTGGCCTCGGCCTCATCCAAAAATTCATCTACATCCTCTATCCGGCCCAGACAAGCGGCCGCAATCTCCTGGCTGCGCACCAAAAGACTCCGCAAAATGGATTTCTCATGCACCAACCGAGCGTAGTAAAAGGCATTGGAGGCCAATCCCATCTGTTCGCTCAGGCTGGCCAGAAAAACCGGCCCCCCCACCTCCTCCAACTGCCCCCGCTCCTTTAACAGAGCCGCCACGCTGGTCAGATCCACCGGCTCCCCCCTCTGGTAGAGATCAAACATGGCCTGGTAAATCTGACCATGGGCCGGCCGGTAAAAATCCCTTGGCGTCAATAGGTCGGCAATCTGATCCAAGGCCTGAGGATTCACTAATACCGCCCCCAGCACCGACTGCTCCGCCTCCATGCTGGCCGGGGGAGTATAACTGGTTAGCGCCGGGCTGGCCGCAAAATCCTCCCCCCCCCGCTTCCTCGTCCTCGCCATGCTGTCTCCCGCATCCTTTGCCGTCAGCCGTGAGCTGACAACCCCCATCCTCACTGTTCCGGCGTCACCTCCACACACACCTTCGCCTTCACCATCGGGGCCAACCTGACGCTCACCTCATAACTCCCCAATCTTTTTATCGCTTCCGGCAACTCCAGTTGCTTCCGGTCAATGGCCAAACCCTTGGCCGCCAAAGCTTCAGCTATCATGGCGGAGGTCACCGACCCATAGAGGCGCTCGCCCTCTCCCACCCTCTGGGGAATGACCACCGTCAGCCCCTCTAATTGAGCAGCCAAAGCCGCCGCCGCTTCCCTTTCCTTAAGCTCGGCCCGCCGACGCCGGGAGGCCTCCTGCTCAAACCGGCTGAGGTTCCCCGGCGTGGCTTCCAGGGCCTTGCCGCGAGGGATAAGATAGTTGCGGGCGTAGCCCCGGGCTACTTCCACCACCGCCCCGGCCGCTCCCAACGCCGGAATATTTTCAGTCAGAATCACCTTCACGATAACCTCCTTAGCCTCATTTCCTCTCACAAATCTTCCCATCTAATGTCATTCCGCTGATAATTCAACCGGTTTGATCCAAACCGCGCCAACCCTCAGCCACCTGCCAACTCCTGCCCCCATACTTCAAACTTCCCTCAACTCTCCGGGGCCTGCTGCAGATGGCGAAAGTCCAACCACAGATCCATGATCCCCAAAATCACCACCAGCAAAAACAAGGGATTAAGAAACATGAACAAATAACCCACCAACCGCAAGACCCGGGGGAGATGAAACCGTTCAAACAACGCGGCGATCACCGCCACTCCTTGAAAAAAATACAAAAAAGCAAAGATCAGCAGCAGATTCAGACTCACCAGTCTGAGCGGTTTATACGGTACCAGCAGCAAAAAGCCGGCCCCCAGAAAAAAAAAGATAAATCTCTCCGGCACCGACCACTGCCAGAGAGGCGGCTCAGACCAGCCGACACCCAACAGAACCCCCCCTTGCCTCGCCAAAACCACATTCAGCCAAGCCACCAACATGGTGTTGATCACCACCAGGGCCGGCAGAAGCTGGACAATCAGGGTCTGCCAATCTATCAGGGATACCCCCAGAAGCTGCAAGCTCTGGGAATTAATGCCGGCGCTCCCCATGACCTTTAGGATCGTGTTCGTGGTTTCCTGAGTCTTCTGCGCCCACAACTCTTGGGGGGTTACTCCCTGGACCAAGGCTTGCCCCAGAAAAAAGATGGTTATGACCAGGATGATCACACCCACCGTCCACCCTATGGCCGCCACCGGCGAAAAAGGCCTCTCCAGGAAATACACCAGGACGAGGCCCATGAGGAGCAGCTCCCCAAAAACTAGGTTCTCCACCAAGGTTTGGTAGCCCGGATTGAGGGCGAAAATCACTATGACCGTGGCCCCCACCAGCAGCAGCACGGCCTTAAAACCCAACCGCCGACCCACCAGCAACACCGGCAGGGGCAGGAAGGTCTGTATCACCAAGTAGATCAGGGCATGGCACTGCCCCAGGAGAAAAAGGCCCAAAAGACAAGCCAGGCCGAGGCACCAGATGACCACCCGCTTGCCGGCCAATGCCCCCTCCGGCCTCCAGGTCAGGCCACGGGCGCCTGGGGAGTGTAGGGCATCAAGGCCAGCAGCCGGGCCTGCTTGATCGCCCGCGTCAGCTGGCGCTGGTGCCGGGCGCAGTTCCCCGAAATCCGGCGGGGAATTATCTTACCCCGCTCCGTGACAAACTGCCTCAGAGTATTGACGTCTTTATATTCGATGAGCAGGTTGGTATCCACGCAAAAACGACAGACCTTGCGCCGGACAAAAAATTGCTTCCTCCTGCGGCGTGGCATTACTGGCATCGGCTAGTCCTCCTGAGGCAGTGATGCGGTTGCGCTTTCCACCAGGGATGAGTCCTGAGGAGATAAAGCAGCCCCCTCAGCCGCTGACTCCACCGCTTCAGACTCGGAGACACCTTCCGGCTGCGCCGCCCCCTCGAGCTCCCCAACCTGATGAGACTTGCTTCGGGCCGCGATCTCTTCCTGCAAGGCCGCAGGATCTATATGGTCTGCTTTTTTGATGGTGAGGTAACGGATGATGCGGTCATCAATGCGGTAGTTGCGCTCCAGCTCCTTGACCGTGGCGGGTTCCCCGGCAAAATCCGCCGCCACATAGTAGCCCCGCAGTGTCCCTTGGATCTTGTAGGCCAGCTTCTTGCGGCCCCAATCCTCCACCCCTACCAGCACCCCGCCCTGGCTGGTGATTATGCGGCTGAATTTGTCAATGATGGCTTTTGCTTCTTCGTCCGGCAGGTCGCCATTCACCACCCAGACGGACTCGTAGCGTCTCATTCGGCCTCCTTGTGGATTAATAGCCCTGAACCTCTACGGGTTAGAGCAAGGAGAATCGTTCTTTATTTTAACCCTCCCCTCCTGCCCTGTCAAGAGGAGGCCGACCCCCGACGCCCGGCTGACACCGCCATCCCTCTCTAACCCAGGCTCCGCCAGGCACTACTTAATAATATAGATGTTCCGCCCCCTGAAGAATCTTGTTGATCAAAGACCAAAAAGGCTATCGCTCTTTTAGGCGGCTGGATCCATAGGTGTAGCGCACCTCCCCCCGCCCGTTCTTTCTCGAAACAGCCCAGGGCGACTGTTCTACATTATTTCCCCTCTCCCTCCGGAAAAGCCTATTTCCCCTCTCCCTCCGGAAAAGCCTATTTTCCCTCTCCCTCCGGAAAAGCCTATTTCCCCTCTCCCTCCGAAAATCTTTTTTTCCCTCTCCCTCTGGGAGAGGGTCAGGGTGAGGGGCCCCTAAGTTTCCATCACGATCCTTGAATTACTCCCCCCTAAAGGAGGCGAAACTTATGTTAATAGCTCTCCTCGTACCCCAAGTCTGCCTCCTTCACCCTGCCCTTAAACAAAAAGTGCACCCAAGTCTGGTAGGCTATGACCAAGGGAACAAAAGTCAACGCCACCCCCAGCATGATCTTCAACGTCAGCGGACTGGAAGCGGAATTGTAAATGGTCAGACTCCAGGCCGGGTCAAGACTGGACGGCAAAAGATTGGGATAAAGGCCCACCACCCCGAACAGCGTGGCGCTGACAATGGTGGTGGCCGAAGCAAACCAGGCCTGCCAGCCCTCTCCCTTTGCCATCCAAACCCGCATGGCAATAAGCGCCGCTACCGTGATCAGAGGAATGGCAAACAGGATGGGGTGCGCTAAATAATTGTCATACAGGTTCGTCACCCGCCGGCTGGCCAACAGAAAGATGACCGCCGCCACCAACAGGACGGCCCACAGTCTTTTGGCCATCTCTAACGCCCGCTCCCGCAGTGACCCCGTAGTTTTCACCGCCAGCCACAGCGCCCCGTGCACCAGAAAAAGCAACAGAAACATTAAACCCCCGCTCAACCCGTACGGATTCAGCAGAGTGAACAGACTGCCCTGATAGACGCCATGCTCATCCAGGGGCAACCCCTTAAAAATGTTCGCAAAGGCCACCCCGAACAACAGCGCCGGAAGAAAACTCCCGCCCATCAGGCAAAAATCCCACAGCCCCCGCCAACGCCGGTCATCCACCGCACCCCGGAACGCAAAGGACACCCCCCTTAAAATCAGAGCAAAGAGGATGAACATCAGCGCCGAATACAAACCGCTGAACATTACCGCGTAGGTGGTGGGAAAGGCCGCAAAGGTCACCCCCCCCGCAGTGACCAGCCAGACTTCATTCCCGTCCCACAGCGGTTCCATGGTCCGGTAAATCATCCGCCGCTCTGCCTCGCTCTTGCCCAGCACCGAAAGCAGGCTCCCGGCTCCCAGGTCAAAACCGTCCAGCATAAAGTACACCGCCCACAACACGCCCCAAAGAATAAACCAGATGGTCGGCAAATCCATCGCTTCCACCTCCTCTTACCCTGCTTCTTCCCCTGCGCCCGCCGGCGCCGCTGCCGGCCCTTTTTTGGCATATTGCACCATCAGATAGAAGGCCCCCAACCCCAACAGACCATAGACCACCACAAAGGCCGTCAGGCTGAGGGCCACCTGGGAGACCGCTATGGGAGATACGGCCTCCCGCGTCCGCATCAGACCATAAACAATCCACGGCTGCCGCCCCACCTCCGTCACCACCCAACCGGCCTGCAAGGCAATATAGGGCAACGGCAGGGCGTAGAGCATAACCTTGAGATACCCCGGGCTCTCCACCAGCTTCTTCCTCTTCCACCATCCCCAAAGGGTCAGCCCGACAAACAAAAAACCCAACCCCACCATCACCCGGAAGGCCACAAAGGTCAAGGTCACCGGCGGCCGGTCTTCTTTGGCAAAGTCTTTCAGGCCCTTGACCACCGCCTTGGGGGAGTGGTAGGCCAGCATACTCAAAGCACCGGGAATCCTCCCGATCTCCACCCGATTGCGCTCATTTTTCTCATCCGGAATCGCAAAGAGTGTCTGAGGGGCATTAGCCTGCGTCTCCCATAATGACTCCATGGCAGCCAGTTTGGCCGGTTGGATTTTGGCCACCTCCGCGCCATGAATGTGCCCCTGCACTACTTCCGCCAAGGAAAAAATAAGGGCCAGGGCAAGACCCAGCCTGAAGGACTTGCTGAACAAACTCAAATGCTGTCTCCTCAGGAGGTGCCAGGCGCTCACCCCCATAACCACAAAGCCGGCAAGTATATACGCCCCGCTGATGGTGTGGAAAAAAATCTGCCAGGCAAAGGGCTGGCTCACTATCGCCAAAAAATCCCCCATCTCCGCCCGCCCCTCGCGCAGCACATATCCCACCGGATGCTGCATCCAGGCGTTGGCAATGAGAATCCACAAGGCCGATAGGTTCGAAGCCAACGCCACCAGCCAGATGCACGCCGCATGCTGCTTGGCAGACAGTCGTCGCCATCCCAGGGCCCACACCGCCAAAAAGGTGGACTCCAGAAAAAAAGCCAGAGTCGCTTCAATGGCCAACAGCGACCCAAAAACATCACCCACATACTTGGAATAGCGGGCCCAGTTGGTGCCGAACTGAAACTCCAGCGTGAGCCCCGTCACCACCCCCACGGCAAAATTGATCAAAAAAATCCTGCCCCAAAATTTTGCCAAACGCAGATACTCCTCATCGCCGCGCCTGACATACAGGGTCTCCATGATGGCAATAAGAATGGACAAGCCCAGGGTCAGCGGCACAAATAAAAAGTGAAAAAACGTCGCCGCCGCAAACTGCAGGCGCGACAACATCAACGCATCCATTCCTCCCTCCTTTCCAGCTCTTGGGCCTTGCCTCCTGAATGGCGAGTGCTGTTAACTCTTCGTGATCTTCCCTTGCCAAAAAGAAACAATAGTTATTTATTATTAAATAATAATTCTCATTTTTATTTATCATAACTACCGTTGTCAAGTTTTAAATGAAAGGGCGGGAACAAAATTTCAGGTCAATCTGCTGCTGACATGGCAGGATAATTTCCTTTGCGGTTGACAACTAAGATTAGGATTGAGGCAGGGATTTTAGGGCAGGGGACAGCGGGCTCGCTCCCTGGCCCTCTCCTCTCACAGCACCTTTTCCACCACCTGCTAACAAACCCCGCAGCGGCGGCACACCTCCGGCTGACAGGGGGGGGTCTCCTCCCCCGCCAACGCCTTCTGGTATTCTTCCCAAAGGTAGCCTTTGTTTATGCCGTGATCAATGAAGTCCCAGGGGAAGAGCTCCTCCCGGCTACGCACGCGGTAAACAAAAAAATCCGGGTTCAGAGGACCCTGCCGCAAGGCCTGCCACCAGCCCTGCTTATGTGCGGCCAGCATGATCTCCCCCACGCCGCGGTCCCCCCGCGCCAGCAAGGCCTGGGTATAGGCCCATTTGGGCAGGTCGGTGTGTACCCGCACCTCTTTAAGCCCCTTAAGTTCCCGCCCCACCACCTTCTGGCGTCTCTTCAGCTCCCCCACCTCTAAGAAGGCCGCCCATTGCAAGGGCGTAAAGGGCTTGGGAACAAAGCAGGATAGGCTTAACGTGATCTGCCCTAACCGTCTCTTCCCCTGACTGGCTTTCACCACCCGATGCTGCAAGTACTTTACCAGTCTGGGAATCTCCCGCACATCTTCCAGAGTCTCTGTCGGCACCCCCACCATGAAATACAGTCGCACCTGACTGATTCCCGCCTCGCTGGCCGCGATGACCGCCTGCACCAGGTGTTCCTCCGACAACCCTTTGTTCAACAGGCGACGCAGCCGAATGCTGCCGGCTTCCGGGGCTAAGGTTATGGTTCTCACCCCCCCTTGCGCCAACAACCGGCACAACTCCGCATCCACAGTGTCCGCCCTGAGCGACCCTATCCCCAGCCCGCCCCCCGACGCCAACACCTTCCGGCACACCTCTTTGAGATCGGGATGGTCCGACACCGAAGCCCCCACCAGCCCTATTCTCCCGCTCTCTCGCCGGCCCGCCTCGATCTGGCTGCAAATATCCTCCCTGACCTGATGGCGCGGGGGCCGATACACAAACCCGGCGGCGCAGAATCGACACCCCCGGCCACAGCCCCGCCCCATCTCCACCAAAAACATCTCCCCCCATTCGCTCCGGGGGGTGAGAACCTCACTGTGGGTCGGACAGGCAGCCAGGTCAGCGGCACGCCTGACCTTTACCCGGGCCGGAAATCCAGGCTTTGGCTCAAAGCCCGCAAGCGTGCCGTCTTTTTGGTAATGTGGCTGGTAGCCGGACGGGACATACACCCCCGGCAAACTCCTCGCCAAATCCTTGAGCAGACCCTCCCGGTCCTTAACTCCCTGGGCAGTGGCCAAAAATTCGAAAAACGCCGCACCCCCCTCTTCCACTTCGCCCAGATAAAAAGCGTCCACATACGGAGCCAACGGCTCGGGGTTGAGGAAAGACCCCACACCCCCCGCCACCACCAACGGGTCCCCTAAGCCCCGCCCCGCCGTCAGCAATGGAATCCCTGAGGCCTCCAGAATCTGCAGCACCTTGGGATAATCCGGTTCAAAAGCCAGGGAAAAAGCCAGTGCCCCAAAATCCCGCAGCGGCCGCTGGGACTCCAAGCTGAGAATAGAAGTGTGGGTGCGCTGATATTCCTCCCACTCCGCCGGCGCCGGCCAAAAAGCCCTCTCGCACACCAACCCCGGCTGCTCATTGAGAAGCCGGTACACTGCTTGAAAACCCAAATTCCCCATGGCCACCGGATAAATCTGGGGAAAGACCAATGCCACCGGCCAGCGCGCCCCCCATTCCCGCACCCAAGCGCCCTTCTCCTGCTCCAAAAGATTCTTCAGCCCAGTTTTGATCTTGACAGACACAGGTCTCCACCAGAACCCACAGCCTACGGCAACCCGCTGGCCGCTGGCACAGCACAACCCGCATATTCTCAAATATGTTGGATTAGCCGATTAATTAGGAATGATATCAGAGACTCAGACAAAGAAAAATTCTTTTGTCCCTCGCCGTTGACCGCATGCAGGTAAGAAAGCGGAAACCAAGGTTGTTAAGAAGCCAACACCCAAATTCAGCGATCGTCCGCCTTGCGCAAAAAGGACGGAATGTCCAATTCGCTTTCCTCGTACTGCAGGTCAGGATGCAGAATGTGTTTCTTGCCGGCCACCACCCCCAGGGCTCGTTTCTCACCCCCCGCGGCAGTGCGCGGCATCTCACCTTTCCTCATGAAGGTGGGCGCTTCCAGGTCTTCCGCCGTGGCCGCTTCCGCCGCCGGCTCCCAAGCCGGTTTTTCTTTATCCAGTTCCAGGCGCCGGCCGATGCCGGTGGCAATCACCGTAACCCGAATCTCCTCCCCCACGGCATCATCATACACCAAACCCCATTTGATCAAAGCGTCCTCATGGGCCTGCTCCTGGACAATCCCACAAATCTCCTTCAGTTCGTCAATGGTGGAATATTCCTCGGCGCTGGTGATGTTGATGAGAATGCCCCTGGCCCCCCGAATGGAAATGTCTTCCAGCAAAGGGTTGGAAATGGCCCGCTGGGCCGCCTCCGCAGCCCGGCTGCTGCCGCTGGCGGTCCCGGTCCCCATCAAGGCCATACCGCCTTCTTTCATGATCGTGCGTACGTCGGCAAAGTCCACTTTGACAAAACCCGGTAAAATGATGAGATCAGATATGCCCCGCACCGCCGCACCCAACACCTGATTGGCCAAGCTGAAAATCTCCCGCGTCCGGGCATTCTTCGACCCTAAACTGAATAGCCGATCATTGGGAATGGTGATGATGGTGTCCGCCACCCGGCGCAACTCCTCAATCCCCTTGTCGGCAATGGCCATCTTTTTACTGCCTTCGAAATGAAACGGTTTGCTCACCACAGCCACGGTGAGAGCACCCACATCCCGACTGATCTCCGCCACCACCGGAGCTCCCCCGGTGCCGGTGCCGCCGCCCATGCCAGCCGCAATAAACACCATGTCGGCCCCCTCCAGCACCTGTTTGATCCGGTCAATCTCCTCCAGGGCGGCTTCCCGCCCCACCTCCGGATCCCCCCCGGCCCCCAGACCCTTGGTGATATTTGTCCCCAACTGAATCTTCACCGGGGCCAAAGTCCGGTCCAGAGACATGGCGTCTGTGTTGGCCGCCACAAAATCAACCCCCTCCATACGCGAAGCAATCATGTCATTGACCGCATTGCCGCCCGCCCCGCCAATCCCCAGAACCTTGATCTTGGCTGACAAATCGTTGGTCACCAACTGTATTTTCATCTCTACACTCCTTTATCAGGTTCTAGCTCCAGGGTTGAAGGTGCCAGCAAAACCGCTCCAACCTCTAACCCCAGACCCCTAACCTCATTACTTCACTTCCTGAAACCATTTTTTGATTCTGCCCCATAATCCAACCCGGCCCCCCCGCCGACGGGACGGCCACCAGCTATTGGGCGAATATTGCTGCAGCTGCTTGCGAAACCCGTACAACACCAAACCCACCCCCGTGGCATAGGCCGGGTTCTGAATGACATCCGCCAGCCCCCCAGCCACCAGGGGATATCCTACCCGGCTGGGGAGATGCAGAGTCTGATCCACCAACTCCGGTAAACCGGCCACCAGCGCCGAACCACCGGTGATTACCGTCCCGGCCAACACCGGATTGCCATGCCCCCCACGGTTGATCTCCTTGGCAATCAACTCCAACACTTCCATTAATCTCAAATCAATTATCTCCGCCAACTCCCGGCGCGTCAGATTGCGGCTCTTTCGCCCCCCCAAACCAGGTATCTCCAGAGTCTCCCCCTCTTCCTCCAAGGCATTCAGACAACAGCCATATTCTTTCTTCACCTGCTCGGCGTTGGCCAGCGACGTCTGCAAGCCCACCGCAATATCATTGGTCAGATTGTTGCCCCCCACGGGAATCACCGCATTGTGCTTCAGAGAATTGCCCGTAAAAATGGCTAGGTCGGTGGTCCCCCCCCCAAAATCAATCAAGGCTACCCCCAAGGCCCTTTCTTCATCGGTGAGAACCGCCTCACCCGCCGCCAGACTTTGCAGCGCAATGCCGCTGACCTCCAGATTGGCCTTGTTGACGCACTTGTAAATGTTGTTCAGTGCCGTGTTGGCCCCGGTAACAATGTGTACCCGGCATTCCAACCGCAGGCCGTGAATGCCCACCGGATCTTTGATGCCATCCTGGCCGTCGATCATAAAATCCTGCACCAACGTATGAATGACGGTCCGATCCGAGGGGATTGAGACCATGAGGCGGGCTGAATCAATGACCCGGTCTACATCCGACTGATTCACCTCCCGGTCTTTGATCACAATCACCCCGTGACTGCTCACCCCCTGAATGTGCGTGCCCGCTACCCCCGTATAAACCGACCGGATCTCACAACCGGCCATGTTCTCCGCTTCTTCCACCGCCTTGCGGATGGCCCGCACCGTGTGGTCGATGTTCACCACCACCCCTTTGCGCAAACCCCCAGCCGTGGGAGCCACCCCCAAGCCCACAATGTCCACCTGTTGCTCCCGCACCTCACCCACCACGGCACATACCTTGGTGGTCCCAATATCCAAGCCTACTATCAATTCCTGCGGCACTTTCCCATCCCAACTGTCAGCGGCTGAAGGTCAATAACAAGGCTCCTTTATCACCCCTGTCTGATCCCCCCTAACCTCATTTTTCCCCCCCCCCGCCAAAACTTAACAGCACCCGCTGAGGGTAGTCCAGATTAATGCGTTTGACCCGTAAGTGATAGCCCCTCTGCACCAGCACCGGCCACACCCGGGCAAACTTCTCCAGCTGTGCCGGCCACTCACACCGGCCCAAGTCCACCGCACTTATCAGACCTTTAGCATAAAGAGTAAAACCATGCTCATGGTCCACATGCACCTCAGAAATATTCTCGACGTTCAAGGGCGGCGGGGTGGTCTTCAGCAGATCAAGCAACTGGAATACCTGGGTCAGCGCAGTAGATGCCGACTCTCGCTCCAGAGCGAAATCTTCCCTGCTCAACCCGGTAATGACCGGAAAATCATGAGGGTCCCCGGGAGACAACGGTTTGCACAGCCTTCCTTGGCGATCCACATAGTAGAGCTCCCCCATCTGCACCAAGGCAACCGGCTCCCTTTCCTGGATCTCCACCAACAGCCGATTGGGCCACCTCCTGGTCAACTCCGCCCGGGCTATCCAGGGATGCTCCATCAACGCCTGTTCGTGCCACCCCGGCTTCAGGGCCATCAAACTGATACCCGCCGTCAACCTGGCCTGCTCCAGGATAACCGCTGGTTTCAGACGGCGAAGCCCCTCAATCTCAATCTGCTCCATATCTTTAATACAAAACCAGGAGCAGGTCAAGAGTTGATAATATAGGAGAAGCATCCCCACCCCTAAAGCCGATACTCCCATGATCCCCAGGCTGATAAAACTCAGGCCCCACCACCATCCTCGCCTCTCCCCTCGGAAACGCCCCCGACGATAGGTATTGCGCCCCTGTCGCCGCCTTATTAAGCTCCTTCCACTACCCGCCGGCCTGGCCCCCAAGCGCCTGGGCATCGGACTTCTCCCTCGATACTATCCCATCAAAATCTTATATCTTTTCCCTAACCTTTAACCTCTTTAACAACTCTTCCCCAGTGCGCCAGATATCCCCTGCCCCCAAGGTAAGAACCACATCCCCCGGCTGTAAAACGCCCAGCACCGCCTCCGTCAGAGATTCCCGCTCCGGCACAAACCAAACTGCCGGGTGCCCCTCCCGGCGGATGCCCTCGTAAATCTGGCGCCCCGAAAGATCGGGCATGACCGCCTCCCCAGCACTGTAAATCTCAGTCACAAACACCAGCTCAGCCGACCCGAAGACCGAAAAAAACTCCCCCAACAACGCCCGGGTACGGCTGTAGCGGTGCGGCTGAAAAACCACCACCAGGCGGCGGCCCGGAAATGCCCCCGCCAGCGCAACCAACGTCGTCCGAATCTCCGCCGGATGGTGACCGTAATCGTCCAACACCAACACCCCCCCAGCCTCCCCCTTCACCTCGCAGCGCCGCTGAATCCCCCCCAAATCCCGCAGCCCCCGCTGACAAACCGAAAAATCCAGCCCCAGGCTCAAGCCCACCCCGCACGCCGCCAAAGAATTGAGCACATAGTGCGGTCCTCTCATGGGCAAAAAAATCTCCCCCCTCTCGTGGTCCTGATGCCAAAGAATATATCGGCTCCCCAAACCTTCCCAACGAATGTCAGTCGCCCGCAGCTCTGCCTCCCCCTCCAAACTATACGTCACCAACCTCTGCCGCAAACCCTGGGTTATCTCCCTCAAATGGGGGTCGTCCCGCCACACCACCACCACCCCCTCGGCCGGAAGCTGCTCTAAATACCTGGCAAAAGTCTCCTTGATATGCTCCACATCCCGGTAATAGTCCAGATGCTCCCGATCCACATTGGTGAGCACCGACATCTGCGGCCGCAAATACAAAAACGAACCGTCGCTTTCATCCGCTTCGGCCACAAAATATTGCCCCCGCCCCAACCTGGCGTTGCTTCCTAAACAATTCCATACCGCCCCCACCAAAACCGTGGGCTCCAGCCCCCCCGCCCCCAGCACCGCCGCCGCCATGGCCGTCGTGGACGTCTTGCCGTGCGCCCCGGTCACCGCTATCTGATAATGCCCCTCCATCAGCCTGGCCAACATCTCCCCCCGACGCCACACCCGACGGCCTTGCGCCCGCGCCGCCCTCAGCTCCGGATTGTCCTCCTTCACCGCCGTGGAATAAACCACCTCCTCGGCCTCACCCAGATTCTCGGCCCGGTGCCCCGCGAAAATCCTCACCCCCAACCCTCGCAAACGTTCCGTGTGGGCATTGGGGGACAACTCCGACCCGCTGACCTCATATCCCTGCCGCACCAACAGCTCCGCCAGACCACTCATGCCGATGCCGCCGATGCCGATAAAATGATAGCCAGGTTTGGAACTTTGCCCTTCGCTAAGCAGTTAACTAACCCCCCTTTCTAAACCCATCATTTACCCATCCCCCTGAGATAACCAAATTTTTCCGTCCTCGGCGCACAACAGCTCCATACATCCTTCCACAATCTCCCGGGCCGCCTGGGGCTTGGCCAGGCTCTTGCTGGCCGCTTCCCTACCAGCCAACTCCTCGGGGCTGGCCATCAGTTGCCGTATCTTAGCAGCCAAGACCTCTCCTGTAAAATCTTTATTAAGGACAACTTCCGCCCCCCCAGCTGCCTCGAAATAACGAGCATTATATTCCTGATGATTGTTGGCCGCAAAGGGATAGGGCACCAAAAGCCCCGCCCGCCCCATGGCGGCCAGCTCCGCCAGCGTCGAAGCCCCAGCCCGGCACACCACCAGGTGGGCCCGGGCCATCAGCGATGCCACCTCCCCGCTGAAAGCCGCCACCTCCGCTCCAAAACCCTCACCCCCATAGGCCGCCTTGACCATCTCCTCATCGGCCTCGCCGGTGAGATGAAAAAATTGCAGCTCCCCTTTCAAATCAGCCAGCTCCCCCAAAGCCTCCACCACTGCCACGTTGAGATGATGGGCACCTTGGCTTCCACCCATCACCAACACCGTGAATGGCCTTGCTTTCCTGGCCACTGACACCTGAAAAAACTCCCCCCGGATGGGATTGCCCGTCAACCGGCAACGCTCGGCCGGCAGCTTCCCCTGCACGTCCGGAAAAGACAAAAAAACCCGCCGGGCCCGGCGGGCAAGCAGACAATTCGTCACCCCCGGTATCGTGTTCTGCTCGTGGATCGCCAACGGTATGCCCAACCCCGCCGCCGCCAACCCCACCGGCCCCGCCACATGCCCACCCATCCCCAACACCAGCGCCGGTTTCAGCCTCCGCAAACATCTCCAGGCCTGCCAGATACTCCCCGGCAGGCTCCAACACGCCCGTATCCGGCCAAATAATCCCTGTCCCTTTAACGCCCGGCACTGCACCTCCTCCCAGCTCAGACCGTACTGACCTAAAACCCGCCTCGTCACCGCCTTGGGAGTGGTGAGAAAAATCACCTCCGCCTTGAACAACCGCCGGAATTCCTGACCCACCGCTATCCCCGGAAACAAATGCCCACCGGTGCCACCCCCCACAATTACCACCCGTAAGGACATATTTCTCACCCATCACCCCTGGTTTCTTCCCTGCCTTCCCCCTGCCGGCGCAGCATCTCCCACCCCTAACCTTACAGCCCAGGCTTCCTCACCTGTTTGCTGATGTTCAGCAAAATGCCCACCGCCAACAGATTGGCCAGCAGTGATGAACCTCCATAACTCAAAAAGGGCAATGACAGCCCTTTGGTGGGTAAAATGCCGCTCACCACCCCCATGTTGATTACCGCTTGCAACCCGATGAGCAAAGTCAACCCCAAGGCCAAATAAGAACCAAAAGCGTCCGGCGCCCGCAGCCCCAGGATGATGCCTCGATACACCAACACCGCAAAAAGAGCCATCACCAAAAAAACTCCCAGAAAACCCATCTCTTCACTGAACACCGACAGGATAAAGTCCGTGTGCGCATCCGGCAGATAAAACAGCTTGGCCCGGGAATTCCCCGGCCCCAAACCCCACAGCCCTCCCGAACCAATGGCCTGCAGCGACTGACGCAATTGGTATCCCACGTCCTGACCATATTTCCACGGGTCCAAAAACGACAACACCCGCGAAAATTTCTTGGGATCCCGCAACACCATGACCACCGCCATAAAGCCCCCGCCGCTCACCGCCAAAATAATGTAGGTGAGGCGAGTGCCACCCACGAACAACATGATGAAAGTGATCGCCCCCAAGGTCAGGGCCGCCCCAAAGTCCGGTTCCAAACCCACCAGACAGATGAACACCCCGGCCACCAGCAGATGCGGCAAAAAGCCAATGGCAAAATATTTCATCTTTTCCTGCTTGCGGGCTAAACTGTATGCCATAAAAATGACGATGGCCAGCTTCGTGAATTCCGAGGGCTGCAAGGTCAACGGCCCCAGCTTTACCCAGCGGGCCGCCCCCCGCACCTTGGCCCCAATGCCGGGAACAAACACCAAAACCAACCCGATCAGCGACAAAAGCAAAAAGTAATATACTCCCCGCTTGTATAAATGATAATCCACTCCCTGCCCCATAAACATCGCCGCCAGCCCCACCAAAAAATACAGACCCTGGCGCTTCACAAAAAAATATGGGTCCTGATACTGGCTCTGAGCCATCACCGTGCTGGAGATAAACACCATGGCCATCCCCAAGGTGGCCAAGGTCACGGCGCCGGCCAACAAAATATAGTCGCTGTGCACCGATTTGCCAGCCTCAGTGGCCATCGTCATCCGCTTCCTCCCGCACCAGTCTCTGAAAGGTTTCCCCCCGCTGCGCATAGTCCCGAAACATGTCAAAGCTGGCACACCCCGGCGATAATAACACCGCCTCCCCCGGACGGGCCAATCGACGCGCCTGCTTCACCGCAGCTCCCATATCCTCCACCACATACGCCGGCGCCAGCTCCCCCCAAAGGCGCGCCAACTGCTCCTTTGTTTCCCCCAAAAGCACCAACGCCTTCACCTTCTCCCGCACCAAAGGGGATAACAGACTGAAATCACTGTCTTTATCCCGCCCACCGGCAATCAGCACCACCGGCCGCTGAAAATGACCCAGCGACCGACTGACCGCCCCCACGTTGGTGCCTTTGGAATCATCATAGTAGTCCACCCCATCAATGGCCGCCACCCATTGCAAACGATGCGGCAGACCCCTGAACCCCCTCAGCACCTGACGGCAAGCCTCCGCCTCCGCCCCGGCCTCCAGCGCCAACAACAAAGCCGCCATCACATTTTCCAAATTGTGCTCTTCCTTTAACCAAATGTCTCTTAACGAAAAAATCCCCTCCCAACCCGAAGCCAGCCGCACCCGGATGCCTTGCCCCTGCAACCAGGCCCCTTCGGACAGACTTCTCTGGGCTGAAAAATAATAAATTCTCCCCCTTCCCCTACCCAGCGACGACACCACCGGGTCATCAGCGTTTAATACCTTTAGCTCATGCTCCTCCTGGCACCGAAACACCCCGGCCTTGGAGGCAATGTATGCCTGGTAACTGGGATAGCGATCCAAATGATCCGGCGTGATGTTCAACAACGCCGCCTCCTGGGGATGGAAATGCACTGCAGTGTCTAACTGAAAACTGCTCACCTCCAACACCACATAATCCGCCTGCTCCTGCTGCGCCACTAGCTCTATCGCCGGCCGCCCGATGTTCCCTCCCACCAATGGCCTCAGACCTGAGGCAGCCAACATCTCCCCCACCAGCGTGGTGGTCGTCGTCTTGCCGTTGGTGCCCGTCACCGCAATCACCGGCCGCTTGATGAAATGACCGGCCAGCTCCAACTCCCCCCAAACCGGCACACCCTCCGCTCTGGCCGCCGACAGCCACTCAACTTCCGGCGGCACCCCAGGACTCAACAATATCAGCTCATAATCTTTTACCCTACCCGGATAAGAACCCCCCAACAACAAGCTCACCGGCAATCCATTGATCTCCCCCAACCTTTCCCCTAACTCCTCGGCCTCCGCCTGGTCCGTTACCGTTACCCGCGCCCCCTTCTCCACCAGAAAACGCGCCAAGGCCACCCCGGTCCGGGCCAACCCCACCACTAAAACCCTCTTCCCTAATAAATCCATGCGCTCGGCAACTCTAACCAGTAAACGCTGCTCAACAATCCCTTCGCTAACCGGTTGGCTCTCTCTCCCCTTGCCTCTTGCCCCTCACCTCAGCTTCAACGCACTCAAGGACAACAACCCCAACACAATGGCCATTATCCAAAAACGAACGATCACTTTCGGTTCCGGCCAACCCTTCAATTCAAAATGATGGTGCAAAGGCGCCATGCGAAAAATGCGCCGCCCGTTGGTGGCCTTGAAAAATCCTACCTGCAGGATCACCGACAACGCTTCCACCACAAACAAACCACCTACCACGATCAGCAGAATCTCCTGTTTGGTGGCTAACGCCACCGTTCCCAACACCCCCCCCAGGGCCAGCGCCCCCACATCCCCCATGAACACCTGCGCCGGATAGGCATTGAACCACAAAAAACCCATCCCTGCCCCAATCAGCGCCCCCAAAAAGATGGCCACCTCACCCACCCCCCGGATGTAAGGAATCTGCAAGTAATTGGAGATCCTTATATTCCCGGCCAAGTAAGCAAAAATCATATACACCCCGGCCGCAATCACCACCGGCCCGATGGCCAAACCGTCCAGACCGTCGGTCAAATTCACCGCATTGGCCGTCCCCACAATAATAAATACCGCCAATGGAATAAAATACCACTGTAATTCCGGCTGGATGTCCTTAAAAAAGGGCACCGTCAGCGTAGTGGCAAAGCCTGGCATGTAATAAAGACACACCGACACTACCAACGCCACCACGCTCTGACCCAACAGCTTTTCCCTCCCCGTCAGGCCGCGATTATGCTTCTTGATTACCTTCAGGTAATCATCCAAAAAACCGATAAAACCAAACCCCAGCGCCACCAGACAAAAAAGCCAGATATAGGCGTTGCTCAGATCGCCCCAAAGCAAGCTCGTCACCAGCATGGCAAAAATGATCATCAGCCCCCCCATGGTGGGGGTACCGGCCTTGTTGAAATGCGATTGCGGGCCGTCTTCCCGAATATACTGACCGATCTGCAGCTCCTTGAGCTTGCGGATGCCCCACCCCCCAATAATCAGCATTATGGCCAGCGCCGTCAGCATCGCAAAAATCGTCCGGAAGGTAATGTAGCGAAAGACATTAAACCCGCCAAACACCGACTTTAACGGATATAAGAGATGATAGAGCATCTTCTTCCTTACTCTAACGCCCGCTTAGTTTGCTACCTGCTAATCTTCCAACCTGGCAATCAGATTCTCCATCTGCATGCCGCGGGAACCTTTCACCAGCAGCCAGTCGCCCGGCCTGAGCCATTCCCGGAGGAGGCGCGCCCCGTCGGCCTGCCGCCCTATACAACGAAGCCTTCCCGGACTCATACCCCCCTCCCTGGCCCCAGCTGCCACCTCCTCCCGCAAGTCCCCGTAAATTACGAGAAAATCCAGCCCCAAACAGGCTGCCAGCCGGCCCAACTCCCGATGTTCCCTGACCGCATGTTCCCCCAGCTCCAGCATATCCCCTAAAGCCGCCGCCGCCCGCCCCTCCCTTTTCATTTCCATCAGGGTCTTCAGGGCCACAGCCATGGACCCTGGATTGGCATTATAGCAGTCGTTGAGGAGATTGACCCCTGAGGGCAATAGGGTGATCTGAGAACGCCTCACAATGGGCTGAAAATCCGCCAGGGCCTCCGCCGCTTCCACCGGCGACACCCCTAAACACAAACCCACCGCCGTAGCCGCCAGGGCATTATAGATTTGGTGTTCCCCCGGCGTTGACAGGCGAAGCGTCCAGCTCCGCCCCCCCCAGCTGACCTGCACCGCTTGACCTGCACTCCCCCAAGATTCCCTGCCTGTCACTTTCAGGCTGGCCTCCGGCCACCACCCAAACCCCAGCCGCCGCCCTGCAAAGCCCAGCGCTCGACGCCTTATCCTGACGTCATCCGCGTTGTAGACCAACCAAGCTCCCTCGCCTAGACCGTCGATCAACTCCCCTTTGGCCCGGGCCACCCCCTCCACACAACCCACCCCCTCAGTGTGAGCCGGATAGGCGTTCAACAGCACCCCCACCGTGGGCCGGCAAATCTCCACCAGCCGCCGGATTTCCCCAAACCGGTTCATCCCCAGCTCCACCACCGCCGCCCCATAACTGCCATCCAGCCCCAACAGGGTCTGCGGCAGCCCGATAAGATTATTGAGGTTCATCTCATTTTTCAACACCCGATAGCCCTGGGACAATACCCGCGCCGTCATTTCCTTGGCCGTGGTCTTGCCGCAACTGCCAGTGATGGCCACCACCGGTAGGTCAAACTTCTGCCGCCAGACCCCGGCCAAATCACCCAGCGCCCTCAAGGTGTCAGCCACCCCAATCACCGTCACCTTAGCCGGTAATGCTTCTCCCCCGGGGGCAAATAACCTTCCCCCCCCCCTTCTC
>DYLF01000111.1 GCA_020722205.1 Desulfobacca acetoxidans | reverse complement strand
GGCAAGACGAAAGGGAAGGGGGCGGGGGGGGTGGCTGGGATTTTGTTGGATTTAGGGGTGTCGCGGTTTACGTTGGAAAGGTCCGGGCGGGGATTCAGTTTTCAGGTGGATGAGCCTTTGGACATGCGATTCAATCCTTTGGGGGGTGGGCCGACGGCGGCCCAATTGCTCAACACCGGGTCGGAGTGGATCTTGGGCCAGATTTTTGGCAAGTACGGGGAGGAGCCGCGGGCCCGGAAGATGGCGCAGATGATTGTGAAGGTGCGGCGAGAAAAAGCCATCACGACCACGGGGGAGTTGGTGTCGTTGATTGAGCGGGCAATGGGGAGGAGGGGAAGACAGGCCAGGTTGCATCCGGCCACCAGGGTGTTTCAGGCCTTGAGGATTGCAGTCAACCGGGAGCTGGAAGAGCTGGAGTCATTTTTGCGCAATTTTCCGGGTTGGCTGCAGCTGCATGGGCGGGTAGTGATTTTGTCCTATCATTCGCTGGAGGACCGTTTGGTGAAGAGGGCGCTTTTGAGCTGGGAGCAGGCGGGGGTGATGTTGCGGTTGAAGCGGAAGCCGGTGGTGCCCAGGGAGGAGGAAGTGCGCCGGAACCCGGGGGCCCGGAGCGCCAAGATGAGGGTGGCGGAAAAGGTGGCAGAGGTAAGGGTTTAGAGGTGAGAATGGCTTGGCGTTCGGAAGCGAGGATCAAGAGAGAAATAATTTTGCATCTAAGGCGGCTGAGGATGGCGGTCAGTGTTTTTACCTTGGGGCGTCGGCGTCGGGTGTCGTAAGGGGACAAGAGGCAGGGAATAAGGGGGTGAGAACAGAAGACAGTTGGTTGGGGTGAGAGAAAACGGCATAGAAGGCAGAGGTTTTTTTTCAAGCCCTGGGTTCCTCAGAAAGCATTCCTAAGAGAAGCTGTCGGTGCGGCGGGGTGGCTGGGCCGGTGGCGAGCAAGTCCAGAAGAAATGGCCACAAGGAGGTGAGCCATGGTCCGCGATTGGTCAATGAATCTAACGGCAGTAAGTCAGAGTCTGGTGACACGCAATCGCAAGGTGTCGCACCAGTTGACCGGATGGTGGAAGCTGGTGGTATCGGGGCTGGTGGTGGCGGCGACGGTAGTGGTGGTGTTATCGATGTTGTGGGCCTATGGCAACTTGCAATATGTGACTCTCAACTATCAGATTTCCCAGGCGCAGGAGATTCAGAAACAGTATTTGGAGTTGAACCGCAGGTTGAAAGTAGAGTTGGCCAATCTGACGGCGGTGTCGCGATTGGAGAGGCTGGCGATAGAGAGCTATCACATGACGCCGCCGCAACCCCACCAGGTGGTGAGACTGCCATGAGTGTGAAAATCAGCAAGTGGGCCAGGGTGCGGGTTGTATTGGTGGGCTTGGGTTTGCTGGTGGGGGCCTTGGTGGTATGCGGGCGGTTTTTGCAACTGCAACTGGTGCAGGGGGAGGAACTGCGGGAGCGGGCGGAACAGGAGGTGTGGAAGAGCTTTCCGGTGCAGCCGGTGCGGGGGACGATCCTGGATTGCAAGGGCATGGAGTTGGCGGTGAGCACAGGGGTGCAGTCGGTGGTGGCGCATCCGCCCCACATTACGAACCCTGGTTACCTGAGTCGGGAGTTGGCGCCGATTTTAGGGATGGAGGCCGAGGAGTTGATGAAGACCCTGACCCGGGCACGGCCCTTTGTGTATGTGCAACGGCACCTAACACCGGAGAAGGAGGAAGCTTTTCGGGCCTGGCAGGCCAGGCAGGAGGAAAGGAGGCGGAAGAAACTTGCCGGCGGCAAACGGTCGGATGAGGAGTGGATATATTTATTGCCGGAGGGCCGGCGGCTTTATCCGCAACAGTCTTTGGCCGGGGTGGTTTTGGGTTTTTGCAACATTGATGAGCATGGCATAGAGGGGTTGGAGCACCAGTTTGACACGTATCTTTATGGCCGCGGGAAGAAGGTGGTCAAGCTGGTGGACGCCCAGAGGCGCATTGTCATCAATGAGGAGAAGGCGTGGGATCCGGAGGTCATGGGACACAACCTGGTTTTGAGCCTGGACCACACGATCCAGTATATTGCCGAGAAGGAGCTGGAGCGGGGGGTGTCCCGTTGGCAGGCGGCGGGAGGGATGGTTTTGGTGGGGCGCCCGCGGACGGGGGAGATTTTGGCCATGGCGCAGTATCCCTTTATCGATCCCAACCATTACCAGGAGTATCGGGAGGACCAGCGGCGGAATCGAATCATCACTGATGCGATGGAGCCGGGGTCAACATTCAAGGTGTTTATTGCGGCGGCGGCTCTGGATGCGCACGTGGTGAAGCCCACGGACCGTTTTCACTGTGAGAACGGGGTTTATCACCTGGGGGGGAAGGAGGTCATTCATGACTGTCATCCATATGGTGTGCTGACGGTGCAGCAGATCATTCAGAAATCGAGCAACATCGGGGCGGCCAAGATTGCCGGCAAGTTAGGCGGGGCACGTTTGGATTATTACTTAAGGGCTTTTGGTTTCGGCAGTCCGACGGGCATCTTGTTTCCGGGGGAGAGTGCCGGTTTCTTAAAGAACTTTCAGAAGGTGCGGTCCCCATTGGATCGGGCCACCTGTGCCTTTGGCCAGGGGGTGTCGGTGACGCCTTTGCAGTTGTGGATGGCGCTATCTGCCATAGGCAACCGGGGGATTCTGATGGAGCCTCGGCTGGTCAAGGAAGTGGTGGATGCCAATGGCCGGAAGGTCAAAGAATATCCGCCGCGGGTGAAGCGCCGGGTGTTGTCGGAGGCCACGGCTTCCCAGATGTTGGCCATCATGGAGATGGTGACGCGGGAGGGCGGCACGGCCAGGGGCATGGCGCCACCGGGGTTTACTGCGGCGGGCAAGACGGGGACAGCTCAGAAGCTGGTGGGGCGGGCTTATTCTCATAACAAGTTCAATTCTCTATTTATGGGTCTGACCCCGGCCCAGGGACCGGTGCTGGCTATTTTAGTGATCATTGATGAACCCAAGGGGGCGGTGTACGGGGGGGTGGTGGCGGCGCCCATCTTTCGGGAGATTGCGGCGCAGACGCTCAGGGTATTGGGTTATTATCCTGAGAATCCCAATCCGCCGGTGTTGGCCAATTTGTCGGCGCTGCCGGCACAGGTGGGGAGACAGGCGGAGGAGGGGGAGGTTAAAGAGAAGAAGGGCGATGCAGGTTGCAAGCCCGAGGGGGCGGGGAATAGAGGTTCTTTGCTGCAGGGCGAGTCTTTGCAGGTTGAGGCGGCGGTGGGGACGGCGGAGCATAAAACGGGGGGGCAGTGGTCGATGATCAAGGGGGAGATGAAGGTTATGCCGGACCTGAGGGGGTTGACCATCAGGGAGGCTTTGGACGTGCTGCATCGGGCTGGGTTGCGCTGCCACTTTGAGGGCAGCGGTCGGGCGGTGGCTCAGGAGCCGGTGCCGGGGCAGCCTTTGGGGCGGGGGGGGTATTGTGCGGTGAGGTTTGAGGCGCAGCGATAAGTTTTGATGTTTTGGGCCCCGGTAGGGGGTGCTTGTCATCGGTGGTTAATTTTTATACCATGATTGATGTTTATACCATGATTGATGAATAAGGGAGATGGCGACAGAGTAGTTATTGTTCGCCCTTTGCCAACCTTCGTTGCCCATCCTGACAAGGAGGTTAGGAGGGTCCGTTCGTCATTCTCCACAAGTTAGAGCTGCGAGGGGACCGGTGTCACCAGAATCTCCGCCCCGTATGTTAGCGGAGCTGTTAGCGGACCTGGAGGGCTGTCGGGTAAGGGGTGACGAGCGCCAAGCGGTGAGGGGGTTAGCGTATCATTCCGAGCGGGTGAAGCCGGGGGACATTTTTGTGGCTTTGAAGGGCAGCCGCACCGATGGTCACCTGTATATAGAGGTGGCCCTGAGGGGTGGGGCGCGGGTGATCGTCACGGAACAGGAGATGGCTCCGCCGGCGGGGGTGACGGTGGTGCAGGTGCGGCAGGCGCGGTTGGCCTTGGCCCAACTGAGTGCGGCATTTTATGGCCACCCGAGCCGGGAGATGACCCTGGTGGGGATCACGGGCACCAACGGCAAGACCACCACGGCGTATTTATTGGAGTCCATTTTTCGGGCGGCCGGGCACCGGGTGGGGGTAGTGGGTACGGTGAACTACCGAGTAGGGGAGGTGACCTGGCCGGCGCCGGTGACCACTCCGGAATCATTAGACTTGCAGAGGCTGTTGCGGGAGATGCGTCAGTTGGGGGTGTCGCATGGGGTGATGGAGGTTTCCTCCCATGCTTTGGATTTGAGGAGGGTGGACCGGACCATGTTTACAGCCGGGGTGTTCACCAACCTCTCCCAAGACCATCTGGATTACCACCGGGAGATGAAAAACTATTTTGCCGCCAAGAGTCGGTTGTTTGTAGAGATATTACAGGATGGCGGTCCCTCCCGGGGCTTGGCGGTGTTGAACCTGGATGAGCGGCGTGGACGGGAGTTGCGGGAACGGGTGCAGGTGCCGGTGATCACCTACGGTCGGCTTAAGGGGAGCGAGGTGAGGCCGCAAAGGTATGAGTTTCGCCGGGACGGTCTGAGGGCGGTGCTGGCGACGCCGGCGGGGGAGTTGGAAGTCAGTTCGGGGCTCTGTGGACCTTTTAATTTGGCGAACATTATGGCGGCGGTGGCCACATCGCTGGGTTTAGGGGTGTCACGGGAGGCGGTGGTTAAAGGGGTGGCGGGGCTG
>DYLF01000026.1 GCA_020722205.1 Desulfobacca acetoxidans | reverse complement strand
AAAAAATCACTGGGTGGGATGCCTGCTGGAGCACCAGACCCCGGTGGTGACCCTGGCGCGAGACAATCGCTTTATTCCGCATCTGACCCGAAATGACGGCAAACCCTGGTTGGCGGTAAGCAAAATAGCGAGAGGATAAAGGAATATTTTGGAAAAATAGATAACTTAAAGAAGGCTTTGGTAGTCCCAACGGGACTCGAACCCGTGTCTCTGCCGTGAGAGGGCAGTATCCTAGGCCACTAGACGATGGGACCGTAATAAATTTTTTACCCGATTCAACGTTGGCTGTCAATGGGGAGGCCCAAATCCACCACCTGACCTGCATAACGTTTCTTGTCAGCTTGTTCCAGCCGCTCCATAAGCTGGCTGATATGAATTGTTCTCTTGAAAATCTCCCTGCGGGGAAAGCTGTTTGCAAGCCAGCAGCGGTGAAAAGAATTTTATCTTCGGGGGTGGCGGCGACAGCCTTGGGTGTTTGCGGGGGGAAAAGCAGTGCTGCTTAAGGATTTTCAGCAGTGCCACCACAAAAGCCCCCTGGCCCAGGAGGGGAATAAGCCACTTGCGGAGATCGAACTTGACCCGATAGATCTCGGTGGACAGCCCCTGCATGTCGGAACGCAGGCCGCCAATTTCCTCTTTATGCGCAGAAGGCAGGCCGGCGCTTTCTTCTTTCACTTCAGTGCGCAGGGCGGCGATTTCTTCCTTTAAGGCGGCCAGGCCTTCTTCCCATTCGTTTTTGCCGGCCAGATTCTGAAGCCATGACTCCTGGGAGGTCTTGACTACTTCCGGAATAGCCTTGGCCTGTTCTGCCGGCAACTTGGCGGCGGTCAGGATTTCATACGCCTTGAGAGTCACCACCACCAATCTTGCTACTCAACCCAACAGATGAAAATGCGCTTCGGCTCTCAGCCGGTGAAATGGCGAAGAGGGGAAGTATTAAGACCAGGTTGCCGCAAGTTCCACACTTTGGAGACTTCTACCAGGAAAAGTGCTTGACTTTTTCCCGCCGCAAGCACACAATCAAGAGAAAATCCTGGGAGAGCATGGTGGTTGATGATCTTTTCGCCGTCCTGGAAGAGAAACTCGAAGCAGCCCTAAGAAAGTTCGAGGCTCTGAAAAAGCAAAACGCCGAGCTGGACCAAGCCTTGGCCAGTAAAGATCAGGCCCTCAAAGAGGCCGAAGCTGCCTTGGCCAAGATCACCCGGGAAAGAGAGGTCATCCGGCAGCGACTCGACAATATCTTGACCAAGTTAAAGGTCTTGGAACTAGGAGACTAGCTTCGGCATTGGCGGCAGAATCAGTACCCGTCGTGGTGGAAATACTCGGAAGGTCATTGCGACTCAAGAGTACTATCCCGGCAGAACGCCTTAAAATTGTAGCTCAGGAGGTGAATGAGCGGCTGCGGCAGCTTCAACAGGCTTTTCCGGCTGCGCCTTTAGCCGATGTGGCCATCCTGGCCGCTCTCAATCTGGCCTGTGAAAGCATGGAAAGCAAGGAGGATTACCACCAGCTACAGAGTGAGATCCAGCAGCGGTCTCGCCAACTAATCCATAAATTGGAGGTCCATGAATCTTGACCTGCTGATCTTCGGACTTGGCAGGCGAAGACTGAAGGTAACCAGAGATCTCAAGAGTGCCTGCAGGCGTGAAGTTCGGACAGGCGGAGAGCGAGACAAGAAGAGACCAGAAATCCGGGTGTCTCTTATCAAGTCCCGGTCAGGCATATAAAATTTTTGTCAGTTTAGGCCTATGGCTTGCGGCCCCACTGACAATTTTCTTTTCAGGGAAAGGCAGAAGTTGACCGCAGAAAGGGGGGAACAGGATAGCATTAGTTTTGAATCTGCCATTCCCTGTAGGGTTAGGTAAATATATGCAGGTTGACCAGCAGCATTAAGCCTCTCTTCTTGATTTTCGCCCTACCAGCCAGGCGGCGGCATCCCCCTGAGAGTAGTCCACTTTACTGCCCTGAGCACATGAATTTATGGTGTGCGATTGACTATGTCAGTTTCTTTGCTTTTCCGCCATGCTAGGGTGAAAAAATAGTTATCTCCGATCCCTGCAAACGACACCCAGAGAGCGGCCGCAGTCATACACTTAGCAAGTGGCCAGCAACCGACCTTTCATCACTGACCACTGACCATTGATCCCAAGGGTATGCCCTAAATGAATATAGCCATCTATATATTACTCGCGGCTCTCATGGCGAGTCTCGGCTTCCTGGGGGGCTTCTTTTATCGCAAGTATCTTACCGACTCCCATCTGGAATCTCTGGAGTCCCTGGGAAAAAAGATCTTGGATGAAGCCCGCAAAGAGGCGGAGACCATCAAGAAGGAGGCCCACCTACAAGCCAAGGACCAGCTTTACCAGATGAAGCTGGAATTTGAAAAGGAAAGTCAGGAACGACGTCAGGAGTTAAATCTGCTGGAACGCCGTCTTCTTCAGAAAGAGGAACATCTGGAGAAAAAGGGTACCCTCCTGGACGAGCGGGAAGTGGAACAGAACAAAAAGCAAAAGGTGCTGGCCCAACAGGAAAAAGAATTGGCTGACAAAACCCGGCATTATGAAAAACTGTTGACCGAGCAGAATGCCAAGCTGGAGCAATTGGCGGGCCTGAGCGCCCAGGAAGCCAAAGATTTACTCCTGAAAACGGTGGAACGGGAAATCCGCAGCGATGTGGCCCGTATGGTCAAGCGCATTGAAACCGAGGCCAAGGAAGTCGCCGATCGCAAGGCCAAGGAGGTGACGGCTTTGGCCATCAAGCGCTATGCCAGCGATTATGTGGCCGAACTGTCGGTCTCGGTGGTGCCTCTGCCCAATGAAGAGATGAAGGGCCGGATCATCGGCCGGGAGGGACGCAACATCAGGGCTCTGGAGGCGGCCACCGGCGTCGATATCATCATTGACGACACCCCGGAAGCAGTGATCCTGTCCGCTTTTAACCCCATCCGCCGGGAAGTGGCCCGGCGCAGCCTGGAACGCCTGATTACTGATGGCCGCATCCACCCCGGCCGGATTGAGGAAATTGTCGACAAGGTTTCCCAGGAACTGGAGGTGAGCATCCGGGAGGCCGGAGAAGAAGCGGCCTTCGACGCCGGCGTCCACGGCCTGCATCCTGACCTCATCAAGCTGCTGGGCAAACTCAGGTTCCGGACCAGCTATGCCCAGAACGTCCTCCAACACTCCCTGGAGGTCTGTTATCTGTGCGGCATCATGGCCGCAGAGTTGGGCCTCAATGAAAAGCAGGCCAAGCGGGCCGGACTACTGCATGACATCGGCAAGGCCGTGGATCACGAGGCAGAAGGGGTGCATGCCCTCATCGGCGCCGAACTGGCCAAGCGCTATGGGGAATCCCCCCGGGTGGTGCACGCCATCGCCGCCCATCACGAGGATGTCCCCCCAGAAAGCGTGCTGGCCATCCTGGTACAGGCGGCGGATACGCTTTCTGGCGCCCGTCCCGGGGCCCGTCGGGAAATGCTGGAAACCTACGTCAAACGCCTGGAGAACCTGGAGAAAATCGCCCGTTCCTTCAATGGCATCAGCAAATCCTACGCCATCCAGGCCGGCCGCGAAATCCGCTTGATCGTAGAGTCAGATCAGGTGAACGACGAGGGGGCGGCTCTGCTCAGCCGGGAAGTGGCCAAAAAGATCGAACAGGAACTGACCTATCCCGGCCAGATCAAGGTGACAGTAATCCGGGAAACCCGGGCCGTGGAGTTTGCCCGCTGATGAAAATTCTGGTCATCGGTGATATCGTGGGCGCACCCGGACGGCGGGCGGTGGATGAGCTCCTCCCTAAACTGGTGGACCGCTATTACATTGACCTGATAGTGGCCAACGCCGAAAACGCTGCCGGCGGACTGGGCCTTACCCCGGAGATTGCCCAACACCTGTTCAACCAGGGGATTGACGTCCTGACCAGCGGCAACCATATCTGGAAACATAAGGAAATCCTGCCCTATCTGGAAAATAATCATCGTCTGCTGCGGCCGGCCAACTACCCCCCCGGCACCCCGGGGGAATCCTACACGCTGGTGGAGACCGCCGCCGGGGAGCCGGCCGCCATTTTCAACCTGGAAGGCCGGGTCTTCATGAGTCCCCTGGAATGTCCTTTCCGCACCGCCGACCGGATACTGGCATCTTTCCCCCCGGACCTGAAAGTCATCCTGGTGGACATGCACGCGGAGGCCACCAGCGAAAAGCTGGCTTTGGGCTGGTACCTCGACGGCCGGGTCAGCGCGGTGGTGGGGACTCACACCCATGTCCAGACCGCCGACGAGAAAATCCTCCCGGGAGGCACCGGCTATATCACCGATATCGGCATGACGGGACCTCTCCTCTCCGTCATCGGCATGAAAAAAGAAATCATTTTAGAACGCTTCCTGACTCAGCGGCCGCAGACCTTTAAAGTGGCCAGCCAGAATATCCAATTGCAAGGAGTGGTCATTACGGTGGATGCACAGGGCCGCTGTCAGGAGATACAACGCCTGCAGGTTCCCCTCAAACCATGAGGAGGGTGAAAGTCATGACCCGTCAACTTATTGCCTGTTTACTCGGTTTGGCCCTGTTGGGGTCAGGTTGCGCCACCTATCAACCTACTGTAACTCCTTTCAAGCTGCCTGAAGCCCATGCCAATGTGCAGCGGTTGGCCGGCGCCTATATCGCGGCTAGAGCCTGGGACAAGGAAGAAGAAGCGGCAGCGGCCTTCGGTTTCAACATCATCCGGGCCGGCCTCCTGCCGGTGCAGGTAAACTTTGACAACCGGGGCACCTCCACCTTAATGATTCAACCATCACAAACCTTCCTGATCAATGACCGGGCGGAGCTTTTCCCCCTGCTTACTGAGCAGGAGGCTTATGACCGCCTGGACCGCGCCACCTGGCTGCCGGAAAGGGTTAAGGGCCTGACCTCCGGCGCCTTCTTGGGCGGAGCCGCCGGAGCCTTGCTGGGCGCCGCCATCGGGGTCGCCGCCGGACGGTCGGCGGGTGAATACGCCATGCGGGGCGCCGCCACCGGCGGAGCTGCCGGGGCCATCTTGGGAGCGGGGGCCGCCGCTGATACCCAGGTGCCCCGCACCATCTCCGAGGACCTTGCCCGGCGCCAATTGAAAAATACTCCGATTAAACCCCAGGAATTGGCGTCCGGCCTGCTGTTTTTCCCCCGGGAGGCCGGCAAGCCTCAAAGCCTGCGCCTGCAAATGGTGGAACAGGAAAGCGGACGGGTATATACTCTAAATTTCAGCTTATAACAGCAAGGCGGGGTTGCCTGGCGCCTCTCGCCTTCAGAAACTTCTCAAGGCAGTAGAAGAACAGCCGAGGCGGCTTTTCTACATCTTATCTCCTAAGGACTGTTAACCGATGAAGATTCACGAGTATCAAGGCAAAGAATTACTTCAAAAATTCAAGGTGCCGGTGCCGCCGGGGGGGGTGGCGGAAACCCCGGCTGAGGCCCGCCAAGTGGCCGAAACCCTGGAGGAAGGCCCCTTTGTGGTCAAGGCCCAAATTCATGCCGGTGGCCGAGGCAAGGGCGGCGGCATCAAGACCGCCGCGAACCCTGAGGAAGTAGAAGCGGTCGCCACCCAGATCTTGGGCATGACTTTGGTCACCCCACAAACCGGCCCCGAGGGTCGCCTGGTGAACAAGGTTCTGGTGGAGAAAGCCCAGGATATCGTTAAAGAGCTGTACCTGGGCATTGTCTTGGACCGGACCCTGGCCCGGCCGGTAATCATGATGAGCGCCGCCGGCGGGATGGAGATCGAAGAGGTGGCGGCCAGGACTCCGGAGCTGATCATCAAGGAGGCGGTGAACCCCGCCGCCGGCCTGATGCCCTATCAAGCCCGCCATCTGGCCTTCGGGGTGGGCGTGCCCCCGGAACTGCTTCGCCCCGCCACCAGCTTCATCCATAACCTCTATCATATGTTCATCTCCCTGGACTGCTCCCTGGCGGAAATCAACCCACTGGTGCTCAATGGCCTGGGTGAGATGCTGGCCCTGGACGCCAAGATCAATCTGGATGACAACGCTCTGTTCCGCCACCATGACCTGGCTGCCTTGGAAGACCCGAATGAGATGGACCCCTTGGAACACGAGGCCCGCAAACACCATATCAACTACATCCGCCTGAGCGGTAATGTCGGCGCAATGGTGAACGGCGCCGGCCTGGCCATGGCCACCATGGACCTTATCAAGGCCGCCGGCGCTGAACCGGCCAACTTCCTGGACGTGGGTGGCGGCGCCAGCGCCGACATGGTGGCCAACGGCTTCCGCATTATCCTGTCCGACTCCCGGGTGAAAGGTGTCCTCATCAATATCTTCGGGGGTATTTTGCGCTGCGACCGCCTGGCCGAAGGGGTGATTCAGGCCGTCCGGGAAGTGCAGGTGCAAGTACCGATCATCATCAGACTGGAGGGCACCAACGTGGAGGAAGGGCGCCGCCTGCTGGCAGACTCCGGCCTCACCTTCACGGTGGCCACCGACATGCAGGACGCGGCCCGCAAAGTGGCGGCCCTGGTGCAATAGAAAAAGGAAAGGTGGGATGGTGCATCAGGGGGTGGTTTTGAAGAGGGTCCGTGGCCATCGGAATTCGGCGGTAGTTACTGTTTTTTAGGGCGACGGGTGAAGCCGAGAGAACTTGTGGAGAGAGGAAAGCACGTGAAAAAGCTGATTTTGTGGGGGATGGTGGCCCTGGTGGGGCTGCTGCCGGTAAACGAAAGTCTGGCCCAACCCCAAGGACCGAGGCCGGGAAAAGGGCCATGGGCCTCAGGACGCAGGTATAACCCCAAGACTGTGGAAACCCTCGCCGGTCAACTGGTGGCGGTGGACACCATCGCCTCTGGCCGACCTGACCTGCCCGGCCGCATGACCTTGAGCCTTAAGACCAACCAGGAAACCCTTACCATCTATCTGGGGCCAGCGTGGTTTATCGAGCAACAAGGAATGAAACTGACCGTGGGAGACCAAGTGGAGGTCAAAGGTTCTCGGGTGGCCATGGAAGGCAAGCCTCTGATTATTGCCAACTATGTCAAGAAGGGCACCCAAATGCTAAAGCTCCGGGATGACCGGGGGCTCCCCTTGTGGCGGAGCGGGCCGGGGCGTTAGGCTCTACCCGTTCATTCAATACGTAACTATCACCATCTTTGGATTGAAGCGTTTTTATCAAGACAGCGGTGTAGGGGCGGGTCCAGCCCCTACAAATAGGATTTTGAAAAATGTATGCTAGGATTTATGAAAGGTGGATTGGTTATTGGAGAAAGAGTAGATATGAAAATAAAACAAAGAAGAAGGGGAACCCAGACCAGTTCTTTTGGTTCTCCCGGAAGGATTGGTCATGATTCTACTCGTTTTTATGCTAGCAGGTTGTATGAAGAATTACCTCAAGAGGGAAAATTTACCTATTTCGAAAATCCTATCACCCAGAATTATTTAAATAATATTTTTTGTAAGTCATCAGAGCAGATGGATGAATTACCAGACAGCAGCGTTCATCTCATGGTAACCTCACCTCCCTACAATGTTGGCAAGGACTATGATGAAGACTACACACTTAATGAATATTTGGATTTTCTTAAACGAGTATGGCGGGAAGTGGGCCGGGTCCTGGTCCCCGGAGGGCGGGCTTGCATCAACATCGCCAACCTGGGGCGCAAACCGTATATCCCGCTGCAGGCCTTTATTATTAAAGCTTTGCTGGACATGGGCTTTTTAATGCGTGGGGAGATAATTTGGCACAAGGGGAGCAGCGCCAGCCCCTCCACCGCTTGGGGGAGCTGGCTGTCCCCGGCCAACCCCACCCTCCGGGACGTGCATGAATATATCCTGGTTTTTTCTAAAGGCGGCTTCTCCCGGAAAAACCCCAGCAAGCGTGAAAGCACCATCAGCAGGGAAGAATTTTTAGAACTTACCAAGAGTGTCTGGACCTTCCCGGCTGAGCCCGCCGGCAAGGTAGGTCATCCGGCGCCTTTTCCGGTGGAGCTGCCCTATCGTCTGATTCAGCTCTACACTTTTAAAGATGAAGTTGTTCTCGACCCCTTCATGGGCAGCGGCCAGACTGCCTTGGCGGCCATTAAAGCCGGCCGCAATTTTATAGGCTATGAAATCGCCAAGGACTATGTGAAATTATCGGAAAGGCGCATCAGGCAGTTTTCCCTGCAGTTCAAAACCTCCAACCTGTTCGGTGAACTTTGGACCAATAACAAAAAAGAAAAACGACCAAACCAATAAGGTGGAAGGAAACTCATGAGCGTTCTGGTGGATAACGATACACGGGTGGTAGTGCAGGGCATTACCGGCAAGGAAGGCTCCTTTCACGCCCGGGCTTGCCGGGATTATGGCACCAAGATGGTGGCTGGGGTTACCCCTGGCAAAGGCGGCCAAAAGATGGACGACATTCCGGTATTCAACACCGTGACCGAGGCAGTGGCTCACACCGGCGCCAATACTTCTTTGATCTTTGTGCCTCCCGCCTTTGCTGCGGATGCCATTTTAGAGGCCGCTGCGGCCGGCCTGAAGGTGATCGTCTGCATCACCGAAGGTATCCCCACCCTGGAGATGGTCAAGGTGATGGCTGTCCTTAAAAATACCGGCATCCGCCTCATCGGCCCCAACTGTCCAGGCATCATCTCACCCGGCAAGGCCAAGGTAGGCATCATGCCGTGGCACATTCACCGGGAAGGGCCGATCGGAGTGGTGTCCAGAAGCGGCACTCTGACCTATGAAGCCGTGCACCAGCTCACTCTGCTGGGTTTGGGCCAGTCCACCTGCGTGGGCATCGGCGGCGACCCCATCATCGGCACCGATTTCATTGACCTGCTGAAGCTCTTTCAGAGCGACCCCCAGACCGAAGGAATAGTGCTCATCGGCGAAATCGGTGGCACCGCCGAGGAGGAGGCGGCGGCCTTTATCAAGTCCGAAGTCACCAAGCCGGTGGTGGCCTTCGTCGCCGGACAGACGGCCCCACCAGGGAAGCGCATGGGCCATGCCGGGGCCATCATCTCCGGGGGCAGCGGCAGAGCTGCCGACAAGATCGTGGCGCTCAAGGCCGCCGGCGTCACCGTGGCCCCCACCATCGCCGACCTGGGGGTGATTGTCAAACAGGTAATGGGATAGGGCCGTGAGCTTTGAGTTATCAATCTTAATACAAAAGGTGTAAACTGGTACTGGGCATTGCAAATGAAGGTGTTGTTGCATATCTGTTGCGGTCCTTGCGCCATTTATCCGGTTCAGGCCCTGCGGGAGGCCGGACATGAGGTGCACGGGTTCTTTTACAACCCCAATATCCATCCTTACCAAGAGTTCGCACGGCGGCTGACCGCGTTGGAGGACTACCTCCAGCGCCATCCCCTGCCCATGATCTGGGAGCGCTCCTATGACCTGGAAAATTTCCTCAGGCTGGTAGTGTTTCGGGAGGCGGAGCGCTGTCGCTTCTGCTATCAGATGCGCTTGGCGGCCACGGCCCGCGCGGCGCGGGAAAGTTCCGTGGATGCCTTCACCTCCACCCTGTTGTACAGCAAGTTTCAGAACCACGAACTGATCAGGGGAATCGGGGAGCAGGTGGCCGAAGACCTGAATGTCCCTTTTTACTATGAGGATTTTCGGCGCGGCTGGGGCCAAGGCGTGGCCGCCAGCAAAGAGATGGGGTTATACCGCCAGCCCTATTGCGGCTGTGTCTATAGTGAACGGGACCGCTACTATCGGCCTCAGAGCAAAGTACCTCAAAGTCTTAATCAGGAACGGAAACCGAAAACCAAAAACTGAAGTCCCTCCTATGTCATCTCGTCTGACGCTCAGCAATCGTGCGGAAAATGTCAAACTGCTGCAGGATTTTGTCTGCCGTTGGGCCAGAGAGAGGGGACTGTCGGAGGGGCGCCGGCATACCTTGGAGAAACTCGCCTCAGACATCTTCGAGCACTTGGTCAACCGGGCCTATCCTTCCGGCCGACCTGGTTCCATCGCCGTTGTCCTGGAAGAAAAAGGCCCTCGCATCCGACTGATGTTCGAAGACGATGCCCCGGCCTATGACCCTCTGGAGCGCGTTTTCCAAGGCACTGCCCGCCAGCACATCCTTTCCGACCAAGCTTTGGCGGGCCATGAGGTGTCGCCTCCGGCGGACAGCCTGATTTTCTATCGCACCGCTGACCGCAAAAACCGCCTGGTGGTGTTTCTCACTCTCTAAGCAGCGGTGAAAGGTGACAGCCTGTTTGCCAGCCAAACTTTTTCCCCGGCGCCGGAATTCCCCCCAGCTCATTCCGGAATAAGCCCAGTCTTGTTTTTTCTGGCTTTGCCGGCGGCCCGGTATTGGATATAATAGCTCTCCAGATAACGTGAGCAGACTTGCGGATTGAAGGCGGTAGGAAAAGTCCGGCAGGTCAGGGAGGGGAAAAGATGAAGATCAAGCGGATTGCACATCTGGGTATCGCGGTCAAGGACCTGGAGCCGCCGAAAGAACTTTACACCAAGAAACTCCATCTGGAATTCACCGGCGAAGAGGTGGTGGAGACTCAAAAGGTCAGAGTGAGCTTCATCAAGGTGGGGGAAACCAACCTGGAATTGCTCTTCCCTACGGCGGCCGACAGCCCGGTGGCCAAGTTCCTGGAAACCCGGGGGGAGGGCTTCCACCACATCGCCTTAGAAGTGGAAGACATTGACGCCGCGGTGGCGGAACTCCAGGCCGCCGGCGTGCGCCTCATCGATGAGAAGCCCCGGGAAGGCGCCCATCATAGTCGCGTCGCCTTTATCCATCCCAAATCCACCTTCGGCCTGCTCGTGGAGCTGGTGCAATATTCATAACCATTGGCGAGAGGCTATAGGCCAGAGGCGATAGGATAACCAACTTTCAAGACCAGGGTCCTATGACCTATAGCCGATAGCTTCGAGCCCCATTTCCCATGATCACCCCAGAGGCCCTGACCGCCCTGGTTCAGGTAAACATTCCCTTTGCTTTTTTATTGCACGGTTACCTGGATCGCTTCCTGGCCAGAGGTCTTAATCCGGAAATCGGTCTGGATGCCTGGAGCCTCAACCATTACCCACCGAGGACGTTCCGGGAAATCGCCCGCACCTTTCAACGCCGGGCGCGGCAGCTCACCCTGCACGCCCCCTTCCAGGATCTGGCCCCTGGCGCCCTGGATGACGCCGTCCTGGCCGCCAGTCGCCGCCGCCTGCGTCAGGCTTGGCGCTGGTTGCCGATTTTCCAACCGTTGGCCATCGTTTGCCATCTCGGCTACGAAGCCAGGCACTACCGCCATGACCTGGAGAGCTGGGAGGTTCGCGCGGCCGCCACTTTCAAGGAGTTGGCGGCCATCGCCGCCGCCCACCGGGTCAGGGTCATGCTGGAGAACGTCTATGAAACGGAGCCGGAGCTGTTTTGGGAAGTGCTCCAGCGGGTCAAGGCTCCCAACCTCCAGGTGTGCTTCGACGTGGGGCATCTGTTAGCCTTTGGCGGCGGCGATTTCGAGTGCTGGCTGAACGCTCTGTGGCCCGTCATCGGGCACCTTCACCTGCATGACAACCAAGGCCACGAGGACGATCATCAGGCCCTGGGTAGCGGCCGCGTGCCGCTAAAATATGTCTTGGAATTCCTGGCCGGAAAAGGCCGACACCCTATCATTACCTTAGAGCCCCACCAGGAAGGCAGTCTCACCCCCTCTCTCCAATTCCTCTCCCAGATCTGGCCCTGGTAAAGGGGACGTAGTTGAAATATTAACTTTCTCGGAGGATCTCCTTTCGCAGATTAAGTCCGGACGCTGACTCTGCCCACCCCCCAAGCCACAAAGGCATTATGTCAATATTTCAAGAACGTCCCCTCTTTTGAATAAGAGATGGGCCAGCTCGGGCCAGCCCTGAACCTCCAGGAAGGGATGGGGTTGACGGTTCCAAGGTTGGGCGAAGAGGATGGGGGTGATGCCCTGGGCGGCCAGGTCAAAGCAGGTTTCCAGGCGGTCTTCCACAAAGTAAGTAATGGCATGGGCCTGGAGGTAACGGAGCTTGGCGTCCGGGTTAGCGGTGGCAATCACCCAGATGGCTCGGGAGGGCACCGGCGCCAAGGCGTTGTTCAGCCAGCTCTGGATGGGCTCAGCCCGGTCCCGGGCGGTGACAAAGACCAGTGGGACTTCCTCGGCCAAGCGTTTGAGGACCGGAATGGCCTGGGGGAAGGGTGCGATGGGCAGCTCATGGGGGCGGTCGATAAGTTCCCGGATGAGCGCTCGGATGATCCAGGGTTCCAGGTCCAGGCAATCTTCCAAGCGGAAGGTGGTAATATGGTCGTAAGTCAGATGGTGGCCCTGACCATACTTCTCCCTGGCCATGGCGAGGAAGGTGGTCATAATATCGGCCACCACCCCATCGATATCAAAGGCCAGGCGGTCTAAGGGGATGGCTGGCGGCATATGAATAAAGTACTCCGTAAAGTCTTTTAGGTAAGATTAACCTCTGCGGTCAGAATTTTCTCACAAAATTTCTCGGTTACCAGATTGACCTGATCCCGGAAGCCTGCCTGCCCCAAGCGGGAGCCGCTAAGACCCCCCCTCAGGTTGATTTCGCCAAGATAGGTCTCATCTGCGGGGGTAATCATGAGGTCCAGCAGGGCATAAGGAAATTTCCCCCGGGCCATGACCCGGTGGCAGAACTCTACCAGTATATCAGACAGGTGGATCGGCCGGGATGAGCCGCCCTGGAAGAGGTTTTGGCGGAAGTTGTAGGGGTTGCGCCGCTCATAGGCTTCAGCGTAATCGCCCACCATCACCACCCTGAGGTCACGCCCCTCGGCCAGGAAAGGCTGCACCATCAGAGGGTAGGGCAGCCCCTGGAGGGCGGCCAAACTGCAAAGCACCTCCAGCGACGGCCAGAGACTCACCCCCAACCCCAGATGGGCCCGATCGCGTTTGGTGACCACTTGTCCCTGCCGGTGATAGTCCGGGAGCTGCGCCGCCAGGTCGGCGGGGCCGTAGGCCACAAAGGTGCCGGGCGCCATAAATTCTCCCAGAACTTCGGCTTGGGCCGTTTTGGAACGACTTAACATCTGGGCCAGGACAGGGGGGAAAAAGATAACCCCTCGAGCCAGCAAGTCCAGGAGCTTGATCTCTTCCCCCGGTTTCAGAGCCAAAGGCCCCAGGACCACATCCCCCGGTTGCAGGCGGCGGTACAGGCGGCGGAAGTCAGTGATAGTACGAACTATTTGGCGTTCGGAGGGCATGTCCGGGCAGGGTATAACTTTTCAGAGGGGAGCCCGATCGCTGCCGGGCCAAACGGGTGGAGCTTTTCCAAACTTTGTGAGGGCGATGCCGAGGCACATAAATGTCATAAAAATCTATCTGGGCGATCTTGCGCCAGTTGCGCGCCACCCGCTCCGGGGGGTAAATCTGCCGGAAGACACTCTTGCCAAAGCTGCCCAGGATCAGGTAATCGGCGTTTACAGTGTCAAAATCATAAACCTGCCAGCCGGGATTGAAGAGCTTAACGTACTCCGGCGTGGATTCCACGAAAAAGAAGGCAGGCATGGCATGAATGCAGTGTTGGTCGTCCAGAAAGATCAATTCATATTCTGGGGTTTCGATAAGGCAGTGTTTGGGGAGATGTTGTTGCAGATAGGCCACCAGCCTGAGAGGTGGGGAATTCTTGGTGGTGACGATCAGTTCCAGGATATTTAAGCCGGTGAGCGGAAACATCAGGGTCAGGACAACCGCCAGCAGAGCGGGGACCAGTTTTTGTGAGTAGGAAGGGTGAAGGTGAGCCGTCAACCGTCTCAGACCCTGGTGCAAGAAACTGGCCGCCAGAGGGCTGGCCAGGAAAAGGGCGGGCAGGGCAAAGCGATACCAGTAAACGGCGGTGAGGTACACAAGACTCCAGAGCAGAAAGTTGGCCGCCCAGAGCTGTATCGCAGGGGAGACTTTATCCCGTCGCCAGATAAGGATTAAGCCCAGGAGCCCCAGCCAGCACAGGGGATGACCCAGAAGATAGGCGAAACTTTCAGGATAGCACCGGCCGATGGTCAGTGGGGTGAAAAATTCGTGGCGCAGGAGCAGCTTCTGATAAAAGAAATGGTGAAGGGCTGCGGCCAGATTGCCCAAAATCAGGAATTTGAAAAAGAGATAGGCGGCCAACGGAACGGCCAGGCCGAGGCCGTAACTCAGGAGCCGTAAGCCCAGACGCCGCCAGGCGCCCCAGTATTGCCGGGCCAACACGGCCAAGGGGGGGAGGAAGGCCAGACCGTAAAATTCCTTGGCGTCGAAGGCCAGCCCTAAAAACAAGCCGCCGGCAAACAAGGGGAGGCTTCTGTCCTCGGCCAAACCCTTGAGAATAAAGGTGAGGCCGGTGAGAAACATTCCCAAAGCCGGGATGTCTCCCAGGACGGAGCGCCCCCAATAGAGGACGTCCGTCCCCAAAAAGGCCAAAGCCACGGCCAACAGCCCAGTCGCCGCCCCCCAGAGACGCCGGGCGGCACCAAAAAGAGCAACAAAGGCGAAGAACAGGAAGGCCCCGGCCATCAGTCGGCCGCTCTCCAGACTGACCCCTAAAAGCTGATAGGCCATCGCTACTGGGAGGATGACCACGGGACCGACGCTGATCCGGTAGTCAAGATCAGAGAGTTGGTGTGGGCTCTGTTCCGTGAAGGCATAACGGCCATGCTGCACCAAGTTGGCCGCGGTTTCCGAGAAGATGGCCTCATCCCACCAAATGGTAGGATAATTCTCGAGGTTGTAGAAACAAGCGACTAGTAAAAACAGAGCCAGCGCCAAGCCGGCCCAGCAGACCGGAGAAAGGACCCATTTTCTACGGGAGGCGGAATTTACGGCCTTCATTTTAGATTAGACTACTGGTAATGGGAAACAGGTGATAATAATATCCCCCCTCCCGGGTTTTGGCGCGCCGAAAAAAAGCCTGCCCATTATTATAGGGCAGGCTCGTTTCTGAGAAAAGCAAAATTTTTCAGGCTCTGGCCCAGGGGCGGCAGAGGTTACTGGCTACAGGCCGATGAGCTGCCGGTGCAGTTCCTTGGTCTTTTCGGCTCGGGCCTGATCCCGCTCCCGGACGATCGCCGCCAGTCGGTCCTGCAGGCGCTGATAAGCTGCGGAGTTGATATCCTCCCCCCGCATATGGGCATCGATGAGCTGGCGATAACAATAAATCATGCGGGAGATCATGGTCACGGCATATTCCCGGCCCTGCACCTTGACTGTGGCCAGCCCCAGGTCCAGATAGGCCTTCAGTTCGTCTCCCAGAATGGCGAAGGCCACGTTGGGAGACCGGCGGACGCGCTCATTGATGGTTTCAATGAACTCGCGGGACTTGCCCCGCCGACTCAGGACCTGGTGGCGCTGCTCATCGGTAAGGAGACAGAGACGGAAGCAACTGCCACTCTTGTCCGGCCAGCCTTCATACTCGACGATTTCATTACCGTCCTCATCATAATAGACCTTGCGGATATAAGAGTCGGCAATGAGTTCGTGGAACAGGCAGTTCCCCACCCCGCCGATACAGCGGTTGCCGTGAATCAGGACTTCGGTCTTCAGCCCCAGTTCATCAGCCTCCTGTTTGAAGCGGGTCAGTTTGGCCACGGTATTGATTTCGGTGGACGCCACCAGTTGAGTGGCCCCGTAAGCCTTGTAGCGGGCCATCTCTTGTTTGGTCTGGATGTTGCAGCCGACACTGGCATGGATCACCAGTTCCGGGAAGCGGCGTTTGACCTCCTGCATGATCAGCGGGGTCTTGACAATCACCCCTTCGGCGCCGAAGCGGGCGTATTTCTCCACTTTTTGGAGCACCAGGGAGAGCTTCTCCGGGTCGATTTCGGCATTGAGGGCCACCCGGACCTTACCCTGGTAGTTCCTGCCAATCCGGACAGCCTCGCCGATCTGGCTGTCCTCCATTTCCCATTCACATTTCCGGCGGCTGAACCCTTTGGCACCTACATACACGGCGTCGGCGCCGTTTTGGAACACGGCCTCGACCATGGCCAGGCTGCCGCCTGGAGCTAATAGTTCATTGATCATGGTGTCCCAACCTCCCTGGGAGCCAAACTAGTAGGTTACGCGGCTCTGCTCCCATGCTGCGACAGTGCCTCTGGTAACCCCCAGGTGCGGTGGGTTCCTCTTCCCCTGTGTCTCTAAGATCCTGCTCCCCCGCTCTTACAAGTCGGGTGTCCTAAAGAGTTATTTAACTATAGTTTAAGTTTACAAAAAAATTGGGTTTAACCAGTTAATTTTATCGCCGAGATAAGAGGCAGTCAATGGCAAAACATAAGGCGGAGGCCGCAAACCGTAGGCCGTAAGCTGCGAAGTATGAGCTTTCAGCCGATAAGCGGCGAGTCAGGAGTCTCTGCCTCTCTAACCCCTCAGATATGAAATAGCCAGGGTGAAGGCCAAGCCGATTTCCACCCCGAAAGTAAGCCAGTAGATCAACAGTTCCATGGGTCCCCGGTAGTCTTCTTCCAAGAGGATGCGATTGGGTTCATGGAGGATTTCCCAAGAAGTTTGGAAGCTCATAGAATTTCTCCTTTCATTGTTTCCGGTGATGTGTAGAGTTAAACCGCTCTTTGATTATTTTATCGGAAACTTTGACGCTTTTTAACAAAAATCAGACAATAACTCTGCTACCGGTCGGGATTGCACCTGCTGGTATAAAGGGCCGGCCTTGAGCATGGGATAGGCTTCTTCCAAGGTCGGCCGGGGCCGGCGATAAATGACGCCCAAGGGGATGCGCTCCCCCCACTCCTTGGCCTGGCGGTAAGCCCAGAGCTCGTCCTCCGGGGCGTAGTCCGGAAGCTCTGCCACCCGGTAGACGCGCTCCCGGTACCATTGATAAGTATTGATTTTATTGAAGCTGACACAGGGCTGCAACACCTCCAGGAGGGCAAACCCCCGGTGGCTGATGGCTTGTTTGTATAGGTCTTTGAGGCCCTCCAGGTCGCCGGCGAAGCCGCGTCCCACCCAGGAGCACTCTTGGGCCACGGCCAGGGCCAGAGCATGCAAGGGGGGGTAGGGCACCCCCTGGGGTTGGATGAGGCTGGCAAAGCCCTGGTCGCTGGTGGGTGAGGCCTGCCCCTTGGTCAAGGCGTAAACCTGATTGTTATGCACCACCAGGGTGAGGTCCGGGTTGCGGCGGCAGGCGGCCAGCAAGTGGTTGCCGCCCTCGCCGTAGCAATCCCCGTCCCCGGCCACCGCCACCACGGTAAGGGCCGGGTTGGCCAGCTTGGCGCCGGTGGCCACCGGCAGGGTGCGGCCATGGATGCTGTTGAAGGTGTTACATTTCAAGTAGTGGGGGAACTTTCCCGACTGGCCGATGCCGGAGACCAGCAGCACCTGCTCCGGCGGCAGGGCCAGTTCCGCCAAGGCCCTCTTAAAAGCTTTGAGCAGGGCATGATTCCCGCACCCCGGGCACCAGGCGTTCTCTAAACTGTCATAGATTTCCAAGGGCAACATTTTGAGTCCGGTGACGAAAATTCATCAAATAAGATACATTCACTCTAAAAATTGATTACCGATAACCGGCCGCGGCTGGCAGTTGCTCCCTCAGGTGGCGGCTGCCAATCCCCGCAGGATAAACTCCGGCGTGAAGGGTAAGCCGTCATATCTCAGGACCAGGTGATCAGCGGCCAGGCCGGTTTCCTGGCGGAGCAGTCGGTTGAACTGGCCGCCGGCGTTTTGCTCGACGATGACCAGCTTTTGGGTGCCTGTTAAGGCCGTGCTCACCGCCTGGCGGGGGAAAGGCCACAGTTCGCTGAGATGCACCAGACGGGCAGAGACCTTGTCCCGGTTTAGGCGGGCCACCGCTTCACTGAGCGGCCCCAAACTGGAGCCCCATCCCATAAGGGTCAGGGGGGCCTTCGGGTTGCCGGCCAGCGTCAGGCCGTTAAGCTCCTGTCGCAAACCTTCGAGCTTGCGCAGGCGCTTGTCATGCATCCTGACCCGCACGGCCAAGTCTTCAGTGAGATGGCCGCCTGGAGTGTGTTCATCGGAGTCGGCCACCACCACCGGTCCTACCCCTGGCAGGCGGCGAGGGGAGATACCGTCGGCGGTTATTGCATAGCGCTCGTACTGATTCGGGCCAGGTGCAAGTTCGAGAAATCTGTCCACCGTCACCGCGGCCGGGAAATCGGCCATCGAGTGGGTGAATTGGGTGTCGCCGAAATACTGATCGGTGAGGATAAGAACAGGAATCTGGAAGCGCTCCGCCAACTGAAAGGCTTTGGCCATCAGGTTAAAGCCCTGAATTGGGTTGCCGGGGGCGAGGACGGCGCGGGGTGAGTCCCCCTGGCCGCACCAGAGGACAAACTGCAGGTCACCCTGCTCGGTCCGGGTGGGTAGTCCGGTGCTGGGTCCCGGGCGCATGGCGTTGACCACCACCAAGGGGGTTTCAGTCATGGCCGCCAGCCCCACTGCCTCGGTCATCAGGCAAAAGCCGCCGCCGGAAGTACCGGTCATGGCCCGAGCGCCGGCAAAGGAGGCGCCGATGGCCATGGTGATGGCGGCGATCTCATCTTCGGTCTGTTCCACCACCACCCCCCAACGGCCGGCCCGCTGGCTGATGGCGTTGAACAGGCTGGTCCAGGGGGTCATGGGATAGCCGCTGAGAAAATTCAAGCCAGCGGCCAAGGCCCCCAAAGCCATGGCTTCATGACCGCTTACCAGGAGGCTGGGGGAGGGCAAAGCTGAGGCCGGCAGAGAACCTGGATTATCAAGCAGTTGGGCCAATTCATGACCCCGGCTGGCGGCGCTGAGGTTCCAGGCAATGACTGCTGTGCCTTTATCGGCAAAGGTTTGTGCCAACAGTTCCAACAGCCCGGCCACCGGCACCCCAAGCCAGCCCAAAATGGCGCCGCAGGCGCCGGCATTGACAGCGATATCCCCGGCGGTGGCCTCGGGCAAGAGACTCTCCGCGGACAACGCCAAGGTTTTGACCCCGACAGGCAGGTCTTTGACCTGAGAGGCGTCATAAATAATAAGCCCTTGCCCTGAGAGGTCCTGGGCGTGGAGAGCTATGGTTTCTTGGTTCAGAGCCACCAGGATATCCACCCCTTCCCGGGACGAGACCAGAGGGTCCTCGGAAAGACGGATCTTGTTGAACAGGTGGCCGCCGCGAATGCGGGATTGATAATCCTGGACTGCCAGGACCTGAAGGCCATGCCGCACCAAAGCCTTGTTCAGGGGCAGGGTGATGGCATGCACCCCTTGGCCGGCCGCCCCGCCGATGACGATGTTGAGATCGCTGGCCAAGCCGCCTCCTTGTACCTTTTTTCCCAAACATAAATATAAGCCCTCGCTCCCTCCTTGTCAACAGGAAACAGAGAGGAAATGGCAGTGACCAGTGGTCAATGGCCGGCAATCATAATTTGGCAACAAGTAATTAAATTTCTTTCAAGTTCTGGTCTGAAAAAGTTCCCCCTCAAACAAGCCGGGTTTCGGCACCCGGGATTCGGTCCTGTCAGGAGCGGTTGAAGGCTGGACAAAGGGGTGAAGAGATGGTTCGGTATTTGGCGCCCTCTGGTTCAATGGTGGAGGGGTGGTGGTCTGTGAGTGCGGCTCCAGGGCAGAAGGCTGCCAGTCATCGGCCAGGTGAGGGTGCTGGGCGGCCAGTTTGATGGTCACCGAGATCACCCTGACGCTCACCTGGACGGCCCGCAGGGAGCTCTTATAATCGCCCCGTTTTTCAGCTTCGGCGGCCAAGCGATCAGCAGCGGCCTCCAGCCTGGTCAGACGAATCAGCAGGTGTCGTCCCAGGACTTGGGGAAAGGGCGGCGCCGACTTTTTGGCCCCACCTTGCTCCAGTGGCCGGTTTGGGTTTTTGGGGGACAGGGAGGCGGTGAGGCTGTTCATCTGCTCCTGGAGAGTTTTTTCCAGGGCCAGGATTTCCTTAAGGTCTGACTTAAGATGGGCGGATTTTTTCATCTGCTTGTCCTCCTGATGGATGTTGGTGCTCCGGGGCAAGCGCCGGGTCGCGGCCCGGAGTTGACGAAATATTTATCGCCGGAGAATACAAAGGAAAAGCACACATGAGACAAATGAGACAGATGTCACAGTTCCTGACCAGGATTTGGTCAGTCACTGTGCCCATCCGGGAGGGCGGTTCAGCGTTGGCTCGGTTTTAAAGACCGCGGGTATAGCCGATGAAGCTATAGAGGTCGCGGGTGGCGGCTTCGTACTCTCCTTTGAGCCTTTGGAAGAGGCGGGCGTTTTCCATGGCCAGGGCGGCCTGTTCAGCCAGGGTAGCGGCAAAGCTGATCTCATCTTCGGTGAAGTCCCGGGGTGTCCCGGTATAAAAGCGCAAGACGCCGATGACCCTGCCCTTCAATTTGATGGGGACCGACAGGATGGAGGCGATGCCTTCGTCGGCAGCGGCCTGAGGGTATTGGGCCCGGGGATCAGTGCGCACATTGTGGAGGCAGACCGGGGTACCGGAGAGGGTTTCGGCGATGGACTTATCGGCCTCTACTGGTCCTTTGTGCAGGTAGCGCTCGCTTAAGCCGAAAGAGGCCACCAGTTCCATTTTTTGGCGTTTTTCATCCAACAGCCGCACCGCGGTTGCCTTGAGGCCCAAGGCGGTGGTGGCTGTTTCCACCAGGAGATCCAGGACTTGTTTGACGTCCAGGGTGGAATTGATGGCTTTGGCTACCTGTTGCAGGGCTTTGAGGAACTCCAGTTCCTGGAGGCGGGACTCATAGAGCTTGGCGTTGAGGATGGCTTGGCCGCCCAATTCCGCCACCGCGCCGGCGAATTCGATTTCCTCCAGCAAGAAATCCCGGGGTTCGGCGGTGAGGAGCCGCATAACCCCGATGATCTGGCCTTTAACCAGGATGGGGATGGTGGCCAGGGTGGCGATGCCTTCCTCCTTGGCCTCTTGGGGATACTGCAGGCGGGGGTCGGTGGCGGCGTCATAAATGATCACCGGGCGGCCGGTCAAGGCCTCAGTCACGCTTTTGTCCAAATCCACCGGGCCCTTTTGCAGGTATTGCTCGCTCACCCCGAAGGATGCTGCCAAGTCCAGGGTATTGGTGCGGGGGTTGACCAGGCGGATGGTGCAGCCCTTGAGGTTCAAGACGGCGGTGATCTTTTTGACGATGATGTCCAGGGTCTCGGTCAGGGACAGGGTGGAACTGAGAGCCCGGCTGATTTCCTGGAAACTGAGGAGGAACAGTTTTTCTTTGCCCATCATGTCCTTCATCTCCCTGCCTTGAAAAGCGCTGAGTGCTTGGCGAGCTTAGTTATCTGGTTAGTTATCTGGAGAAATATTATTTTTTCCTGACTTTGCGTGGGCCGACGGCCCATGAGGGCCTGATGCAGCCGGGCGGCCCTTTGGCTTGCTTAATTCTCTGAAGTCGGCAACTCCGGGGCCTTAGGGGCCAGTTCCGCCTGCAGCTCCTGGTAGGCCTGGTCCATGTGCTGTTTGAGGCGGTCCAGGTGCTGCCGGAAGGCCAAGGTCAGCTTGGCCTCCACTTCCACTTCCTCGCTCAGTCTGAGCAGGCGTTCATATTCGCGGTTGACGTGCTCCTGGATGATGTCGATGTCACTTTGGGTCAGGTGGGCGAAGCGTTTTTGCAGGGCCAGGTAGTCCTTCACCGGCTTGGGTTTGGTGATCTTGCGGTTTAAGATGTATTTGCCATGAATGACCTCATAGAGGGGGAAGACCCGAGTCTGCACGGCCAAGCGGGCTATTTTGATGGCCAGCCGACCATCGTGGCGCCAGCCGGTGGGGCAGGGGGAAAAGGCGTGCAGGTAGGCCGGTCCTTTGATCAGGGCGGCTTTTCGCACTTTGTTCATCAGGTCCAGATAGAAGGCGGGGTTAACGGTAGCCACATAAGGGATGCGGTGGGCTACGGCGATGGCCGGCATGTCCTTTTTGAAGTGGTTTTCGCCGATGGAGAACTTGCCGGGAGGTGAGGTGGTGGTAAAGGCGCCGTAGGGGGTCAGGCTGGAGCGCTGGATGCCGGTGTTCATGTAGGCTTCGTTGTCCAGGCAGAGATAGATAAAGTTATGGCCCCGCTCCATGGCGCCGGACAGGGCCTGCAGGCCGATATCCGCGGTGCCGCCGTCGCCGGCGACCACCAGGATGGGGATGTCATCCCGTGGGATTTTGCCTTTGGCCTTCATGACGCGCAGGGCCGCGTCCACGCCGCTGGCCACGGCAGCCGAATTTTCAAAGGCCACGTGCAGCCAGGGGACTCGCCAAGCGGTCTGGGGGTAGGACGAGGAGATGATTTCCATGCAGCCGGTGGCGCTGACCACGATCATTTCCCGGCCCAGGGCCTTGGCGGCTAACCGCAGGGCCAGGACTTCGCCGCAACCCTGGCAGGCCCGGTGGCCGGGAGCCAAGGGCTCGAAAAGCGGCAGATCTTTAGGGTCAAATTTTTCAAAGTCCTGAAGAGAGGCCTCCATGTCGTCCTCCAAAAATCTGTTTCCAGCCTCAGGTGTGAGGTTGGAAGTTTCATGTCAATCCGGAACGAAAAATATCTATTATGACCCAAGGTTCGGCAGGGCCGGGCTGCGAGTCTGCAGGCGGCGGTTTTCGCAAGACTTAAGCCATGACCGGCAATTTTATTGCTTGAGAATAAGTACAGCTTATTGAAGTGAAATCCACCGCCTCGGATTCGATCTTCTCAAATGGCTGGCCCCTCTTATCATCGGCCAAGGTGCCATTGTCGTCGCCCTGCGCAAAATAATTAAGGAAACCTGAGCATTTTTAGACCTCCCGCAGGCCGATGAGGGAATATTCTTCGGGTTGGCCAGCGGCGGCGTAGTGCTCCGCCCGGTCGACGATTTCCAGGAAGTCGGCCACGGTGACGTCGCGGCCGCCCAGACCCAGGACGAAGCCAAAAATTCTCAGCCGCTCCGGGAGGTCGTAGAGGGCAGCACGCACCTCCAGGCACACTGGGCCGCCGTGGGCCCCCAGGGATAGATGGCGGTCGATGACGGCGATGATTTTGGCGTGGCGCACGCAGTTCCGGAGTTCCTCAAGGGGGAAAGGGCGCCAGAGGCGGAGGCGCACCAGCCCCACCGGTTTGCCGGTGGCGCGCAGGCGGTCCACGGCGGACATGGCGGTGCGGCTGATAACTCCCATGGTGAGGAGAATGATCTCCGCTCCCTCCACCTGATAAGTTTCCACCGGTTGATAGAATCGTCCGTAACGTTCAGCGAATTCCTGCCATGCCGCCAGCACTACCGGTTTGGCCCCCACGAGGGCGGCATCCACTTGTTTCTTGGCTTCTGTATAGACTTCAGGAACCCCCACCGGCCCCATGGTGAGGGGGTGATCGATGTCCAGTCGGAGGAGCTGGCGATGCTCGGGGAGATAATCCCGAATCTCTTCCTGTTCAAAGAGGTAGACCGGTTCAATCACGTGGGTCAGGTTGAAGCCGTCCACGTTGACCATCATAGGGAGTTGGACTTTCGGGTCCCGCACGATGCGAAAGGCCTGCAGCACGGCATCATAGGCCTCCTGGCCGGTCTCGCAGAAGACCTGGAGCCAGCCGATATCGCGTTCGGCCATGATGTCGCTGTGATCATTCCAGATGCTGATGGGGCCGGAGAGGGCCCGGGTGGTGACCACCATGACGATAGGCAGCCGGAGGCTGGCGGCGATGAAGAGGATTTCGTGCATCAGGGCCAGACCTTGGGAGCAGGAGGCGGTGAAGGTGCTGGCCCCGGCGGCGGCGGCGCCGATGACCGCACTGAGGGCGGAATGTTCGGATTCCACGTTGATGAAGGCTGCCTGCAGCTCGCCGTCGGCCACCAGCTCCGACAGGTGTTCGACGATGTGGGTCTGGGGGGTGATGGGATAGGCGGCGATGACGTCCACATCCGCCTGCTGCACCGCTTTGGAGATGGCGATGGAGACTTCAATGGGGGTACGGGTGGGCATGGCGCTACTCCTCTTCCTCCACCATGGTGATGGCCTTTTTGGGGCATTCTTCGGCGCAGATGCCGCAGCCCTTACAATAATTCAGGTCATGTTCGTAAGCGCCGGCCGGCGTTTTAATGATGGCCATGTCCGGGCAATAGATGTAACAAAGACCACAGCGGTTACAAAGCTGTTGGTCTATCACCGGGTGTTGCAGGCGCCAGGTGCCGGTGAGGAGCTGGGTGGAACTGCCCGCTTCCAAAATGGCGCAGCCCAAGGCCAGATTGCGCCAGCCGACGATGGCTCTTTTTTCCACTTTCTCCACCATGGGTCTGCCTCCTATCCCATTATCGTCTGCCAGTAGGTTTCCATCAGGGCCTCGGTGTTGCGGCGGGCCAGAAGGGTGCCGAAGCGCCTTAACACGGGTTTTTCCAGTGACTTGAGGTCAACGATGCCGGTGGCCCGGATCAGGGCTCCCAGGATGGAGACGCTGACAATGGGGGCATTAAGGACACGACGGGAGATTCCGGTGGCGTCCACCAGGGCCAGCTTGAGGTCAGCTCGGAGCTTGGGTCTGGTGTCTTCTATGGACTTTTTGGTGTTGAGGATGAGCCAGCCCCCTTCCTTCAGGCCGCTGGTAACATCCACAATCCGCAGCAGGGTGGGGTCCAGGACCACTACGTAATCGGGATTATAGACCTGTTCCCGCAGTTTCAGGGCTTCCTGGCCGGCCCGCACGAAGGCCAGGACCGGTGCCCCCCGCCGTTCCGGGCCGAAACTGGCAAAGCCCTGGGCAAAGCGCCCTTCCTCGATGATGGCCATGCTAAGGATTTCACAGCTGGTGACGGCTCCCTGTCCTCCCCGACCATGAAAACGGATCTCGATCATCGGTGCAGCTCCTTCCCACGGTAACCCGCGGTTTTGATCCAGGGGATGAGATTTTTACCAGAACACCGGGGAAAACTTGCCGGCCAGCGGCGGGCCGGCCCAAAAGCAATGTTTCTTTGCTGAGAGGGAGCAGGGCGGATTGTGGTCAGGGGGCGCTGGTCGGGGCGGAAGTGGATTTCTTTGCCAGCAGAACGGGGGCGGCGGCAGGAGAAAGGGAGATGAACAGGAACAATAACGGCGCCCTACTCTAGAGTAAGAAATGTAGTCAGCTCACCTCCTTGGCGGGCGAAATCAAAGCGGCGATAACCGCTTTCCATATGACCGTGAGCATCGGTTTTCTAATTCTAATCTAATTTTAAACAAAAAGCCGCCATTGTCAACCTGATAAAGGACCAGGAGATTACAAGTAAAGCAAGGTTTTCCGGAGGCGCGGGGTCTTGGTCGTAAAGCAGAGAGATTATCAAGGCTTAGAACTATGGCTCAGAAGGTCAGGACCTTATCGGCTTCCCGGCTCAGTTCATATAGGTCGTCCATCCAGGCTAAAGGGCAAGTCATTGAAGCCACCAGACCGTGGGCTTTCAGGCAGACCCCTCAGACGTAGAAATCTCCAGGGAATTTATTAATTTCCGCCATGACGTTGAACTGCTCAGAACTGGTTTGTTCGAAGAGGACGCCTCGCCCCAACATAAAGACGCTCACTTCGTCGCCTTTTGAGCAACCCACGTTGGCCAGGCGCATGGCACTGTAAATAGTTTCTGCATCGTTGGTGGAGATGATGATCAGGACTTTCATGACTGTTCTCCTTTTCGGTCGCCGCGCACTCCACGACCAATGCTTTTAAGAAGATGGTGGAAAAAGATTTGGACGAATTTGCCGGAGACCACCTCGAGCAAAGAGAATTGTAATCGGGTCCGCCCCGGAAAGGAAGCTGTGAAGGCAAAAAACACGTTATCGGAAATCCGCTGCAATTCTTCCTGGACTTCTTCCTCGAGGGCCTGGCGCGCCGTCGGGGCCAGATCGAAGAAGCGACAGGCCACCGGCCGGCTCTCAAAAATGAGACATTTCCCCAGTTCATTCAGGGGGCATAAAATGTTGCACCGGCGGTAGGCCTCGGCGAAGCCGTTGCCCTGATCCGCCGGGCCCTCCGGCGCGGGCCGCTCCCGGAGGGTTCGCAGGGCGGCCATGGCCCGTTGCACTGCCTGCTGACGAGCTGCCCGTCCCAGCCGGGTATTCATGATGTGGTGCACATAGACAGCTTCAATAAAGGACAGGACCACCAGTTGGCGGCAACAGTCAGTGTGTTCCCGGCCGCAGAGGGCAGATCGTTCGGCGTCGGTCAAACGGCGGTCAATCACAGTGAGTATTTGTTCGTAATCCGTGAAGAACGGGAACAGGTCCACCAAATGTTTGGTTTCCAGAGAGGGTTCTCGGATGGTCAAAGGCTTTTCTTTCTTGCCGTATTTCCGGATGAACCACCACTGATCAAAATTAGCCGGCTGAGATTTAAGCCCTTTAAGCTTCCTGCCGGCCAGTTTCTGCCCCAGCCCTTTCCTGAGCAGGTAGGCGTTGATGACGGTGCCGGTGCGGCCGATACCGAAACGGCAGTGCACCAGCACCTTTTTCCCCAGGTAGAGGCATTCGTCCAGCCAATCCAGGGCCTTCTCCAACTCTTGCAGATCGGGTGCTGCCTCATCGGGTATGGGGAAAAAATAAACCTCGAAGCCGGCCTGCGCTTCGATCCAATGTAAGTCGCAAAACTCGGCGCACAGGTTCATGATGGCACCAATGCCGAGCTGTCGGATGGAGTCCAACGCCTCATATGACATGGGCGCCTGGCCTACGGCCAGATTGTCTGTGAGCCAATTAAGGGAGTAAGTCTTTATTCCCATGAGCTAAGCGGATCCCGACGGCGCCTCCAGATAGCTACTAAAACTGGTTTTGAAGGACTCTGCGAAGTCCGCCACCTGCTCGTCGGTAGTCAGGGAGATATCCAGGAGTTGGGTTTTCCCCTGAAGAATTCCCAGAAGTTTCAGACGGGAGAGAATCCGGTCGGCCTCATGCCGTTCGAAATGAGCGTCCAACAGATCCCCGCGCACCTTGACGGTGAAGCCGGCCCACTTTAGGAGCAGGCTGATCAGCTGCACCCGCCGCAACCGGTTCTGGTAGCTCCCCCCTCCGCCCTTAAAGCGGAAGGTAATGTAGTTGGCTTCCGGATTTTCTTCACTCAGGGCGTCCAGGACGGCAAAATGGTAGCCAAAACGCAGCACCAGGTGAAGATAATCTCTGGAAAACACGGCATAACTGGCTAATCTGGCGGACTTTAAACTCATTATGCCGGGACTGATCCGGTCGAACTCCTCCCAGTCGAGGTAGCGCAAGCCTTGGTGCCAGAGCACCTCGGGGTGGGTCAGTCCTTCCCAACAGGCTCGCATGGGCCGGGAAGTTATATCATCAGGCGCCACCGTCTTCCGGTCAACGGCTTTTGGTGAGATACCTCCTTCCAGGTCAAGGACATACATCACCAGGGGCAAAGGGCTGGCGAGCCGTCGGGCCTGGGTCAGCCCCCGGCCGCTGCGGCCCACCAGAGAGAACATCTCGGCCATGCCTTTTTCATGGGCAAAGCGCACGAAGTCATGAACGCTTCGGCAGGTCGGCGGCGCAAACTCCGGGGCCGCCGGGTCGGTGAGATGCAGGGGGGCAATGAGTTCCATAAGCTTTTGCAGCCGGGAGGGAAAGGGAGCTTCGGGGGTAATGAAGGGCCGTGTCGGCTCAGGTTCCAGACCCTCCACTGCCCCCAGATAAACTCGCCCATGATCGGCGTCCACGGTGACGATCTGGCCGGGGGCCAGGCGTCTGGCGGCGTCTTTGGCGCCGACGATGACGGGCAGTCGCAATTCTCTGGCCACGCAGGCAAAATGACTGGCCTGGCTGCCGCCCTCCGCCACCACCGCCCGCAGCCGGTCGATAACTCCGAGGAGGGCAGGCGGCAACGTGGCTGAAACCAGCACGGCGTCTTGGGGCAGCTGGCCATTGGCCTGGGGCTCCCCCGCCAAGTATATTCGGCCGATACCAACCCCGGGGCTGGCTGTAATCCCCCCTGCCAGCAGAACAGGATAATCCACCGGGGAGATGACCTTCGCCCGCCGCGGGGTCGGAACATCAGAACCGGTCTTCAAGGGGCGGGTCTGGAGGATAAAACAAGTTCCCTGCTTATCCTGGCACCATTCAATGTCCTGAGGACAGCCAAAAAACTTTTCAAGCCGCATCGCCCAGCCGGCTAACAGACGGGCCGATTCGGAGGACAGACAAGAGGTCTCTGGTTCTTCCCTCACCCGCCGACCGGCGTGGTTAATGATGCTCTCCTGGGGGTGAGGGTCTGTATCTCGGCTGAAATAATGAACTTTCGGGGTGGCGCGGCCGGCCACCAACCGCCACCCCAGGCCGGGAACAACATAGATGGCCAATCGTCCCAAAGCCCCGTCTCCCGGTTCCGGAACGCAGGTGTAGATCACCCCGCTCACCTGGGCGTCGATCATTTCCAGGACCAGCGTCGCCATGGGGGTTTCCTGGTCGGCCAGACCGCAGCGCAGGCGGTAGGCCAGCGCGCGAGGGGCGTACTTGCTCGCCAGGACCTTCTTATAGGCTGCTTCCAAGTCTGCGCTGGCCACCTGCAAGACGCTGTCATATTGGCCGGCGAAAGATGCTTGCCCGTCTTCGCAGAGAGCACTGCTGCGCAGACACCAGGGGCCGGCCAAACCTTGCTGCTGAAGATCCACCAACCGTTGCGCCAGCTCCTGTCTGACGACCGGCGGCAATTCCCCTTCCTGAATTATGGCAGTCATTTCCCGGGAGAGTTCATGCAGGCGCTCTTGGTCATCGAGGTCCACAGCGGCCAGCAGCTCGTCGAGGTGGGGACGGAGGTTATTATGTTCCAGGAAAAGGTGGAAGGCATTGGTGGTGATGACGAACCCCCGGGGCACCGGCAGGCCGGTGGCCACGAGCAGCCGGCCCAAAGTATGGGCCTTGCCACCGGCC
>DYLF01000025.1:24468-28798 GCA_020722205.1 Desulfobacca acetoxidans | reverse complement strand
GGACGCAACCGGGACAGATCCGGGACCAAAACGGGAAAAATGCGGGACGGAAACGCGCTCATACCGGGAGGCAAACGGGATAATAACGAAACGGTAACGGTAACCTGGTGATAAGCATACGGGAAATACCGAAACGTCAAGGGAACGATAGCGGGCCCCAAACGATACTTCAGTCCCCACCCCTGCCCGCCCTCTCCTTGCGCCGTCTAGCGGCAATTGTATGCGCAACTTTTCACAAGGTTTTTCCTTGCTTTACGCCGGTCTCTCGCCTAGAATAACAGGCGTGTAAAGATGAGCAGGCCCCAGGCTCCGGTGCCGGTGAAGCCGGTGATCAGTGTAATTGCCGCTTGCCGGGAGGTGGCGGCGGTAGCGCTCCGACGCCTGGCCGGCTACTTCGGCCCGCCGGATGTGGTGGGACCCTGGTGGCCCTTCCGGGTGACGGCCTATTATACTCCCGAAATGGGAGGGGGCCTTTCCCGGCGTCTGGTGGCCTTCCTCCACTTGGCCGACCCCGGCCGGCTCAGCGACTGGAAGATTTTTACCAATGCCCTGGAAGAGTCTTTTGCCCTGGCGGGACGCCGCCTGGTCAATCTGGACCCCGGCTATCTGGCCAAAGAACGCCTGGTGCTGGCCACCGGCAAGAATTACAGCCACCGCCTCTATCTGGCGCAGGGCATTTACGGGGACCTGACCCTAAAGTATGAGGGGCATGACTTTCAGCCGCTGCCCTGGACCTACCCGGATTATGCCGGCGAGGTGCTGCGGGATTTGTTGTCTAAGGTGCGTCAAAAGTATCTGTGGCAGCTTAAGATATTGAAATCAGTGCCATGTTGCAGAGCATGACCGGCTACGGCCGGGGAGAAAAGGAGTCAGCGGGTCTAAAATGCCTGGTGGAGCTGAGAAGCGTCAACCACCGCTTTCTGGAACTGGCCCTGAATCTGCCCAAGAACCTCTGGCCTCTGGAAGACCGCTGTCGCCAAGTCCTGAAAAGCCGGCTGGCCCGGGGCCGGGTGGAGATGCAGCTCAATTTCGTCACTACCGGCGGCCCGGCGCTCAACCTGCGGCTGGATGGGGCCATGGCCGGAGAAGTTCACCGCCTCCTGGAGGAACTGAAATCCGCCCTTGACCTGGCGGAGCCTCTGAGGCTGGACCATCTCCTGCATTTTTCGGAGCTGATCATCGCCTCGGAGCGAGCCGCCCCGGCACCGGAAGAGACCTGGCAGCTGTTGGCGCCGGCCTTGGAAGAGGCCTTAGCCGCCCTGCAGGACATGCGCCGGCAAGAGGGCGCCGCTCTGCAGGCAGAGATGCTCACCCAGATCGACCTGATTGACCGGGAATTGGGCACCATTTCCGCCCAAGCCGCAGCCCTGCCCGAACTCTGGCGGCAGAAGATGTTAACCCGCCTGCAGGAGCTGCTGGCAGAACCCGTCTTGGACCAAACCCGGCTGGGCCAGGAAATAGCGCTTTTGGCAGACCGGCGGGATATCTCAGAAGAGTTGACGCGCCTGGCCAGCCACCTGGCTCAGTGTCGACAAGCCCTACAGAGCCAGGAGCCGGTGGGCCGCCGGCTGGAATTTCTCTTCCAGGAAATGCTCCGGGAGATCAATACCATCGGCGCCAAGGGCGGCGATGTGCAGATTTCCCAGGCTGTTTTGGTGGTCAAAGGCCATCTGGAGAAATTACGGGAGCAGGTGCAGAATGTGGAATAACTTGGCAAGGAGGTAGCCATGGAAGGCCGTCTCATCAATATCGGCTTCGGCAATACGGTGGTGGTCAGCCGGGTGGTGGCCGTCATTATGCCCAACTCGGCTCCCAGCAAACGTCTGCGGGAGGAGGCCAGAAGCGTCCAGCGTCTTATCGACGCCACCCACGGCCGCAAGACCAGAGCTATCATTATTACCGACAGCAACCACGTGATTCTGTCGGCGGTGCATGCCGACACCCTGGCCCTGCGCCTGAGCGGCAATCACCATCCTCCTAAAGAGGCCTGAATGCCGGGACAGGTCTTTATCGTCAGCGCCCCCTCCGGCACCGGAAAAACCACCCTGCTGCGGGAATTGCTGTCTTGGCAGCCCCGGTTGCGCTTTTCCATCTCTTATACCACCCGTCCCCCCCGCCCCGGTGAGGTGCCCGGACAGGATTATTTCTTTGTCAGCTCGGAAGAATTTCGCCGCCTCAAAGACTGGGGGGCTCTGGTGGAATACGTCGAACAATTCGGCCATTGGTACGGCACCTCCCGAGAATGGGTGATGCAGACCCTGGCCGCCGGCTTTGACCTGGTTTTCGACGTGGATACCCGCGGTGCCAAGGCCCTCAAACATAGCTTCCCCCACGGCACCTACATCTTTATCCTGCCCCCCGATCTGGATACCCTGGCCGCACGCTTGCAAAAACGGGGAGACCTGACCCCCGCGGAACTGACCCGCCGCTTGGCCGCCGGCCGGCAGGAACTCAAAGAAGCCTATTGGTATGACTACCTGGTGATCAACGACGACATCCACCAGGCAGTGGAGAAGCTCAAGGCCATCTGGCTGGCCAGCCATTGTCACACCCGAACTTTGTGGCCGACAGTCAGTCCCCGCTACTTGTGAGCGAAATCTCTCAGTGGCGTCTCAAATCCACCCATCTGAAACCAATGGACTTTTCAGAAAATGAAGCCCTACCCTGCCCCGAAGTAGTTATTTACCTATCTAGGAATTGGCAGACGGCGAGGCGGCTCCTTGGCCTGGAGATAATAGGAGTCATCGAAAAATATAATTTGGAGGGCATCTTTCACCTGACCACAAAAATCTGATATGTATTAGGGAGGCTCAGATTTACTAAGCCATAACCCGGTTGGCCGGGCAAGCCTGGCAATTATCTTTCAAGGTGCCACAAACTAAGAATGTTAATATTTCAAGTACGTCCCGGGGTTTCTAGGAAACCGGAAGAAGTGCTGACTTGGGCGCAGCGATTGGTGGCGGCCGTCAGGCCTTATAAGAACCTGATCCTGGCGGGTATTGGCGGATTGGCGCTGGTCCTCGCAGTCGTACTGTTTTACACCCAATGGCAAAGCTGGCGGGAGAACCGGGCCCAGGCGGCCCTGCAGCAGGTGCGCCCCATGCTCAGCGTGCCCTCCCAGGCCCCGGCGGCCCTGCAACAACTGGAGCAGTTGGCAAAGGATTATCCCGGGGCGGCTGCGGCGCTGGAAGGCGAAATCTTTCGCGCCCACCTCCTTTACCAAACCGGCCAATACGCCGATGCTGCCCGCGCCTACGAAGGGCTGAAACAAGGCCCTCTGGGAAAAGATGCCGGCTATGGCCATCTCTTTCGTGACAGCCTAAGCTACTGTTATGAAGCCCAGGGGGAATTCGGCCAGGCGGCGGCCGAGCTGGCCGCCTTGGTTGAGCAAACAGGCGGCGCCTGGCAGGGGGATATCCTGCTCCGACTGGCCAGGCTCTGCGAGGCGGCCGGCCGCCACCAAGAAGCCCGGCAATATTACGAACGCCTTCTCCAGCAGACTCAGGATGCCGCCATGTTATCCTATCTCCGGGAAAAGCTGGCATCGGCCGCTGGGGGCAGAGCCAACTAGTCAGCGAGCCAAGGTGGCTGGCCGCCACCAGCCGACGGGGTAAAAAAAAGGCCCCGGGGGGGGCCAGAAAGAGTGCGGGGGGCGGCGCGCAGTAATAGTTATCTAAGACCCTTGCCTGCCAAGGGCTCGGCCGACATGTACTGTTTCACCATGTCGATGTTCATCATCACCAGTTGGGCCAGATCCTGGTTGCCCTGGCCGCCGGGGGCCGGCTTGAAGGCCTGGCAGATGCCGCCGATGGAGCAGACCCGGTTGACCTGCACCATATAGCCCTTGGCCCGCGGCAGAGCCTGGTTCAGATAGGTGTCGGCCTTGTCAAGCTTCTTCTTTTTGACCATGATGGCGGCCTTATTGTTCAGGGCCAGAGGATTGCCGGGGTCCTTTTGCAAAATCTGGTCAATGATTTTATCAGCCGCATCGTATTTGCCTTTTTCGATGAGATCAAAACTGTCCAAAAGAGCCTTGCCGACATCCAGCTCTGCTTCGGCCTTGGCCTTCTTGGCAGCCGCAAAAGCCAGCCCCGCACCACATAAAACCAAGGCCAGCACCAAGCATACCACAGTAATGGCTGTCCGTTTCATATTCCTCCCTCTCTCCGTGATGAGGCTTTGTTGGGTTGAGCCGCCCCGTAGCTTGTATTATTCAAATTCCTTGCGGCCTTGTCAATGTTTTTAGCTGGCGCCCGGCGGATTTCTTTCTGACTCAGGAGACGAAAGGCGAGGACACTGCCCGGCTGGCCGATTAGCGAGGAAGCGCCGA
>DYLF01000025.1:0-24368 GCA_020722205.1 Desulfobacca acetoxidans | reverse complement strand
ATAACGTCTGCGTCAGGTCCGATTCAGTCCTTCAGGCGGGGATCCACCGCCTCCCGAATGCCTTCGCCCAGGAAGTTATAGCTCATTACTGTCAGCAGGATGGCCAAGCCGGGGAAAAAGGACAGCCACCAGGCGATTTCAATGTTGTCTTTGCCGGCGGTGAGGATGTTGCCCCAGCTGGGGGTGGGGGGCTGCACCCCCAACCCCAAAAAACTCAAGGCGCTTTCCGTCAGGATGGCGCCGGCCACCCCCAGGGTGGCGGACACCATCACGGGCGCCAGGGCGTTGGGCAACAGGTGCACGAATATCAGCCGCAGGTCTGAGGCTCCCAAGGCCCGGGCGGCCACCACGAACTCCCGTTCCCGCAAAGATAAGAACTCAGCCCGGACCAGCCGCGCCACCCCCATCCAACTGGTGAAGCCGATGACCACCATGATATTCCAGATGCTCGGCTCCAGCACGGCAATCACCGCCAAGATCAGAAAAAAGCTGGGGAAGCAGAGCATCAGGTCCACCAGCCGCATGAGGAGGTAATCCACCCACCCCCCATAAAAGCCCGCCAGGGACCCCACCAGCAATCCGATGAGGGTGGCCAGCCCCACCGACACAAAACCGACCTTCAAAGAGACCTGCGAGCCGAAAATAATGCGGGACAAGACATCCCGTCCCAAAGGGTCCGTCCCCCACCAGTGCTCGGCGCAGGGTGGCAGCAATACGGCCTGGAGGTCAATGTGGTTGGGATCATATGGCGCCAACCACGGGGCGGCCAGAGAGATGACAAACGAAGCCGCCACCATGATCAGACCGGTCATGGCCAGCCGATTGCGGCGAAAACGCGCCCAAAATCGGCGTTTTTTCATGGCAAGTCAGGGCCGGGTTCGAAAAAAAGCTCGGTTATAACCACCTCCATTGACCTTGCCGACCCCTGGCGAGGTTTGCCCCCAACCCCAAAACCAATATCAAAAACTCTCCTTAACCGGTGCGAATACGCGGGTCCACCAGGGCATAGCCCACGTCTGCCAGGAGGTTGCCCAACAGGGTGAGAACCGCACCGATCACCAACTCCCCCATCACCAAGGGGTAGTCCCGAGCCATGACGGCCCCGAAAAACAGTTGCCCCATGCCGGGGATGGCAAAGATGGACTCGAAAATCACACTGCCGCCGATCAGCCCCGGCACTGACAGCCCCAGGATGGTGATCACCGGCAGGAGGGCGTTCCTGAGCGCGTGTTTGAAGATCACGGTGCGTTCGCTCAGCCCCTTGGCCCGGGCGGTGGTAATGTAATCCTGTCGGATGACTTCCAACATGGTGCCCCGCATGTAGCGGGACATGCCGGCCAGGCCCCCGAAAGCCGCCACCAGCACCGGCAAGGTGATATGGGCCGCCAAGTCCTGTATCTTCTGCCAGAGGGAAAAGCGGGGAAAATTCAGGGAGGTCAGGCCGGATACCGGCAGCCAGTCAAGATAGACCCCAAAAAACATGATCAACAACAGGGCCAGCCAGAAGGTGGGCATGGCAAAGCCGAAAAACACCAATACAGTGGTGGCCCGGTCAAACCACGAATGCGGCCGGCAGGCAGAAAGCACCCCGAGGGGGATGGCCACCGCCAAAATGATGAACAGCGACAAGAGATTCAATGAAATGGTGATGCCAAGCCGCTCCCTGATCTTGTCCCAAACCGGCCGCCGGTCCGGAGAAAAAGACCGACCAAAATCCAACCGCACCACCCTTTTCAGCCATTGCCCATATTGCACCAACAAAGGCTGGTCCAGACCATATAATTCCTGCAGCCGTTTTTGGGCCTCCAAGGAAACCTTGGGGTTCAGGGTGGTCTGCATCTCCACCGGTGTGCCCGGAGCCAAGTGAATCACTACAAAAGACACCAGCGTGATGCCCACCAGCATGGGCGCCATCAAAAGAAGTCTTTTGACGAGATAAACCAACATTATTTACTAGGGACAACGGGGAAAAACAAAAAAATCTTCCCCTCGCGCCTGGAAGAGCAACATGCAGTGGAACTCTTATTCCTGGGGTGGGTCGGGTTTCTTTGGCTCTTTTTCTTGTTTGCGGGCGGCCTCGATAAGTTGGCGCAGGCGGGCGATGGCCCGGGCGTAATCATCTTGGCCGAAAATTGCGGTGCCGGCCACAAACACCTCACCACCATCGCGGGCAATCAGGCCGATGGTATCGTCATTGACGCCGCCGTCAGTCTGAATCTTGACCTGCAAGCCTGCACTGTCAATCATTTTGCGAAGCTGGCGGATTTTCGGCAGAACCCCCCTGATGAACTCCTGACCGCCAAAGCCGGGATTTACGGTCATGAGCAGTACCATATTCACCTCCTCCAAGACATAGCGGATGCTCTCCAGAGGGGTAGCGGGATTGAGGGCGACCGCCGGCTGGCAATTTACTTTGCGGATAAGCTGGATAGTGCGGTGCAGGTGGGTGCAGGCTTCGACCTGCACGGTAATAATCTGGGCTCCGGCGTCGGCGAAATCTTCAATATAGCCATCGGGCTGGGCGATCATAAGATGGACGTCAAACGGCAGGGTGCTATGCCGCCGCAGGGCCTTGATCACCGGTGGGCCGATGGTGATGTTGGGGACAAAGTGCCCGTCCATGACGTCGATATGAATCATATCCGCCCCCGCCGCGGTGATGGCTCGCAGTTCGTCACCGAGGCAGGCGAAATCCGCCGCCAGGATGGAGGGAGCAATAAGGGCCATGCATTAACTCCTTTGGGGTGCAATGTCATTAATACAGTAGCCTAATCCGCGGGACTCTGCAAGAGCCACCGGCCGGCAGAGCTAACCACTCCTTGCTTTGGGGGAATTGGTGATAATCATCCTTTTGCTGCTCCTGGCAGATCCTTAAAACGTGATATATATCGTGATATATATAAATCACCAATGGCATTGTTCTCATAACCGCTCAAATGCCAAAGCCGCCTTCTGATCTCGTTATTTGCTCCCACCTGGGGGAAATGGACTTATTACCCGCATGAGCAGTCCGAAAATAACCTCGGCGGTGCTGCACACTGCCGTCCATCGGCCGGAGCAGTTCCCACGTGACCACCACCCGGAGGTGGCTTTTTTAGGCCGCTCCAACGTGGGCAAATCTTCCTTGATCAACACTCTGTTGGTCAGGCGAGGGTTGGTGCGCACCAGCCGCCGGCCGGGGTGTACCAGGAGCGTCAATTTTTTCCTCGTCAACGAGCGCTGGTTTTTTGTGGACCTGCCCGGCTACGGCTACGCAGCAGTGTCTCAAAAGGTCAAGGCCGGCTGGGGAGACCTGATAATGACTTATTTGGCGGAGCGGCAGAACCTGGCGGCGGTGGTCTTTTTACATGACAGTCGCCGCCTGCCCGGCCCGGCGGAGATGTTTCTCTGGGAAATGCTAAAAACCAGGGGGAACGGCATCATACCGGTGCTGACCAAGGCAGACCAACTGAAACCAGGGGAAAGGGCCAGGCAACTCCCGAAAATCCTGGAGGCGCTAAAACCATTGGGGGTGAGCGCCGCTGATTTTCTGTGGTTCTCCGCCGTCACCGGCGAGGGCCGGGATAAGTTGTGGCCGCGTCTCAGGAAGTATCTGGAAAAGGCTCCCTGATCACCCAAAACTGACAATTATCTCCTCCAGGCGGCGTTTGGGGACGTGATGCCGCCCCTCTGCATCCCGCCAGTATCTGATGTCGCCGTCCGGCCCCACCTCTTCCAAAACCACTTCTTCTTTGGGCTTCCCCAAGGCGATGACCAGCAGGATGTCATAGTCTGCCGGAATCTTAAGCAGTTCCCGCAGACGGTCGCGCTTAATGGAACCCACCATACAGCCGCCCAAGCCCTTTTGCCGGGCCCCGAGCAGGATGCTTTGCGCGGCGATGCCGTGATCGCAGCCGATGTTTTTGGCCAGCTTGGTGTCACCCAGGATGACGATATAAGCGGCGGGCCGTTCCCCCTCTGTCGGACCGGGCCAGTCCGTAAGATAGCCGGCCCAGGCCAGACAGGAGAAAATATCCTGGTTCATTTCCGGCTCCTGGGAAAGCAGATATTTGAGGGGCTGCAAGTTGGCGGCAGAAGCGGACATGCGGGCCAGATTCACCAGCCAGACTAAGGTTTCCCGGCTGATCTTCTCTTCCTGATAAAACCGTCTGACGCTGCGGTTTTGACGAATGAGCGCCTCAATCATCAGGACCTCCAGAAAGTTCTGCCTCCCCCGGGGTTCAAACTATTCACACTGTGTGCTTCCGATCCAAGGTCCGGTATTGGATGGCCTCCGCGATGTGTGCCGGCCTGAGCCTCTCTTCGCCCTCGAGGTCAGCAATCGTCCGGGCAATCTTCAAGATCCTGGTATAGGCCCGCGCCGATAAAGCCAGCCGCTCCATGGCCTGCTCCAGGAGCCGATGGGTTTCGGAGGTCAGGGCACAGTGTTCCTTGAGATGGCGAGGAGTCATGTGAGCATTGGCGTGGATGCGGCTGGCCGCAAAGCGCCGGGCCTGCCGCTCCCGGGCCTCCATAACCCGCTGGCGTAGTTCTTTTGAGCTGTCGCCGCCCCTCCTATCCGCCAGGTCCTGAAAGGGCACCGCCGGCACCTGGATCTGGAGGTCAATGCGGTCCAAAAGCGGCCCAGAAACCCGGGCCCGGTAACTGCGGATTTGCTGCGGGGTGCAGGTGCAGGGACGGCGGGGGTCGCCATGGAAACCGCAGGGACAAGGATTCATGGCGGCCACCAGCATAAAGCGGGCCGGATAGGTGAGGGAACCGGTGGCGCGGGAGATGGTGACCTGTCCCCCCTCCAGCGGCTGGCGCAGCACCTCCAGGGCCATGCGCTTGAACTCCGGCAATTCATCCAAGAAAAGCACCCCGTTATGGGCCAGGCTGACTTCCCCCGGCCGAGGGGTGGTGCCGCCGCCAATCAGGCCGGCGTCCGAGATGGTATGATGGGGAGCACGGAACGGACGTCGGGTAAGCAGGGCCTGGCCCCGCGGCAAAAGCCCCATGATGCTGTAAATCCTGGACGTCTCCAGGGCTTCTTCAAAGCTCAGGGGAGGCAGGATGCTTGGCAGGCGCTGGGCCAGCATCGTCTTGCCGGCCCCGGGCGGCCCTACCATGAGGACGTTGTGGCTGCCGGCCGCGGCCAGCAGCAAGGCCCGCTTCACGGGTTCCTGGCCTTTGACCTCCTGAAAATCCGGGTCTTCCGGGGAATCGGCGGTCAGGCTGGGCGGCGGCAGGGGAGGGGACGGGAGCAAGACCTCCCGGTCGTTGAGAAACTCCACTATCTGGGCCAGGGTCTCCCCGGCATAAATATCGATATCCTGTACTACGCAAGCCTCCCGGGAATTTTCCTGGGGGACGATGAGGGCGAGATTCGCCTCCCGGGTGGCCAGGGCCATGGACAACACCCCCCGGGTGGGCTTCAGGCGGCCGTCCAGGGAGAGCTCCCCAAAGATCAGATATCTTTCCAGGCGTTCCTGGGGCACCAGACCCTGGGCCGCCAGAATCCCCAAGGCCACGGGGAGATCAAAGCCGGTGCCCTCCTTGCGCACGTCGGCCGGCGCCAGGTTGATGGTGATGCGGGAGCCGGGGAAGCGGAAGCCCGAGTTCTTGAGAGCAGCCCGCACCCGGTCCTTACTCTCCTTGACTGCGGTTTCGGCCAGCCCCACCGTGGCAAAATGGGGCATCCCCGGCGAGATGTCCACCTCCACCTCCACGATGTAGGCCTCCACCCCCTTGAGGGCGCCGCTTTTCACCCGCGCCAGCATAAGGTTAAACAAACAGGGTTGTTTTTTTATTAATATGCCAAGGTACAACCAACCAAGGGGCTCTCATTTTTTGCTTTCCTCTCTGCCCATCCGTCGGCCCACACCACACCTTTAAACCTTGATTTTTACCGTCGTCCGGGCCTGCTGGCCCAGGGTGATGAACTCTTTCAGGGTTTCCAGGGTGGAGAGGGCCAGGCCCTTCACCTGAAGGTGTCTTTTCTTGAGGTAGGTGAAGTATTTTTCCACGTCCTCACGCATCTGCTTGGCTTCATAGAGGTTGATATTGGCCTGCAGACGCACCTGGCGCTGCTTGTCGGCGAGCTGGTTGAACTGGTTGAGTTCGTCGAAATAGGCCTTGAGGTTGACGTAGGTGTCGATGATGTTTTTGCCGGAGTCGGGGTCCAGGACTCCCAGGAGTTGGGCGGAGTTGTCATAGACGCTGAAATAGGCTTGAGAGGACACAAAGATGCCGGCGAAGACCACCTCCTCGGAGTCCTTGGCCTTTTCCAGGTCTTCGCCGATGAGAGCCATGTAGCGCTGCCAGACCAGGGAAAGCTCGGCGTTCAGAGCCTGGAAAAGGTTCAGAAGCTTTTTGCTCTCAGTGTCCGTGGCCATTTTTTGACTATAGCGGTAGTGGGCATAGGAGATGGTCTTGCCGCTGATGAGGGCGCCCAGGATGGCGCCGATGAAGGCGCCGGCGATGCCGATGAGAAAATCCATGCTCAGGTCCCCCCGAATCATCTGAGGATGAGAGTTATTACGCCGACAGGCCGCCGGCCTCAGGCTGGATGAGCAGGCGGACACCCAGGAGGCCGGTAGAGCTAGTCAGAGCGCCGGAGGAGAGTCAGGTTGTATTTTCTGCCCGGTCTGTTCGGCTTGCACGGTTAAGGTCTTTTTAATCCCCAACACCATTTTGAGGTAGTCGTAGGCGAAGTTCAAGAGCTCCAGATCATCTTCATAGATACGCTGTTGGGTGTCATCGTCCACCTGAAACCTTTTGAGAAAGCCGCTTTGGAAGACAAAGCGCCGGAACCGGTCCAGGTCATACATGGCCAGGTAAAAAAACTCCTTGACCCGGTTTTCCAGTTCAGGCATGCCGGCTTTGCCCCGGCGCAGGAGCATGGCCTTCCATTCCTTGTTCATTTCGTCGTAGTAATCGGCGCCCTGGTCTTCTTTCCAGGAGGCCACGGTCCATTCGGTCTCTTCCAGAAAGCCCTTGCAATGCTCTTCCTTGACCAGAAAATAGAATTCATCCAGCCCTTCTTCAGTGATAAGGGTGCCTTGGCCCACCGGGTAATAGCGGCAGGTGGCGGGACGGTCGCTGTACACCAGGCAGCCGACGACGTCCCGGACAAAGGGGCAGCGTCCCCCGTAGCGGGGCATATCAATGATCACCATGGGAAAACCGGACTTAACATCTTCCTCCCGGCGGGTATAGAGTTCCAGGAACTCCGTGGAAGTGATGCCCAGACGTTCCTTGAGGCGGATGACGTCATAGGGTCCCAGCATGATGGTGGTTTTGCCGCAGCAGGCTGTGAAACAGGGCACCCCCGGATGGCAGCGGAAGCGGAAGCGGCTTTCGGGGGTAAGCTTGACGGGCCGCACGGCTTTCAGATTGATGTCGATCATGAGCAACTCCTATGGAAATTGGGGAAATGAAAACTTGTTTATTTTATCAGAAATTTTGGGGTGGGCAGGTATTTTTCGTAAGGTCTTTTAATCTTTATCTGTATGGACTGCCCCCCGTTTCAACTTTCAACTTTGGCCGGTGGTTGAAAAACTCTCCTGCCTTCCTTCGGTGGGGAAATAAACTATTTTTACCCTTTGGACCAGGCAATTTCCCAAGTAGGGGTTGGGGAAGGGGTTTTTTCAACCAGAGGAACCTTGCCAGATTGGCCAAGGCAGCATCAGAACCGCCTCCACCTTTGGTGACGGAAGGGGTTCTGATATAATAGGCATTGTTATGAAATTGGGGGAGTGGCAAGAACTTTTCCACTGCGACTGGCCCGATATATGGCTGTGGCTGAGGGAGGCCTCCCGGGTGCGGGAAGCTCAATTCAGCAATCGGGTGAGCCTCTGCGTTATCATCAACGCCAAAAGCGGCTTGTGTTCCGAGGATTGCACCTTTTGTTCACAGTCCCTCGTCTCCCAGGCCCGGATTCCCCAATACCCGCTACTCTCCCTGGATAAGCTGCTGGAGGCAGCCCGGGCCGCCCATCTTAAGGGGGCTGACCGTTTCTCCCTGGTGACCTCCGGCAAGGGAGTCAACTCCCCAAAAGAACAAGCGGCCATCCTGGCGGCGGTGGCCGCCATCCGCCGGACAGTGCCGGTGAAAGTATGCGTTTCCCTGGGGATTGTGGGCCGGGATTTTCTCCGGGAATTGAGTAAAGCGGGGGTGTATCGCTTTCACCACAATCTGGAGGCGGCTCGCTCCTTTTTCCCGCAGATTTGCTCGACCCATACCTATGACGAACGGCTGGCCACCATTCGCTCTGCCCAGGAGGTGGGCCTGAGAGTTTGTGTGGGTGGCATCCTGGGCTTGGGGGAGACCCTGGCCCAGCGCTTCGAGCTGGCCCAAGCCCTTAAAGAGCTGGACGTGGACGCGGTGCCCCTCAACTTTCTGCATCCCTTGCCCGGCACCCGTTTAGCCCACCGGCCCCTGCTGACACCCCTGGAGGCTCTCAAAGGGATCATCGCCTTCCGCCTCACTCTGCCGGACAAGCCCATTATCATCTGCGGCGGTCGTCAGCCCACCCTGCGGTCGCTCACTCCCCTGATCTTTGCCGCCGGCGCCAACTGCCTGATGACCGGCGACTACCTCACCACCAAGGGCCGCCTGCCGGAGGAGGATAGGCAGATGCTGGCTGACCTCGGGTTGGAGGTGAGTCAGGGTGAATCGTCGTGGCAGGGCCTGTCTCGCTACGACGCCAAAATTTAAATTATGTTTAAGCTGACGTGGCGGAACACCCTGAGGCACCCTTTACGGGTGGGGCTGACGGTGGTGGGGATGGCGGTGGCGGTGTTGGCCTTTTGTTTATTGCGCACCGTGGTGGCGGCCTGGTACGCAGGGGTGTCCTCCGCTTCGCCGACCCGCTTGGTCACCAGGAACGCCATCTCTCTGATCTTCCGGCTGCCGCTGGCCTATCTTCCCAAGATTCAGGCCCTGCCGGGGATCACCGGTTTGGCTTACGGCCAGTGGTTCGGCGGCATTTACATTGACGAGCGCCATTTCTTCCCGCAGTTCGCGGTCTCCCTGGCCCGCTACCTTGAGCTGTATCCCGAATTTGTCATACCTCCGGACCAGAAGATGGAGTTGCTTAGGGATCGCCGAGGCTGTGTGGCCGGCCGCCAGTTGGCCCGGCGCTACGGTTGGCGTCTGGGTGACGCCATCGTATTAAAGGGCACCATCTATCCCGGCGAATACCGACTCATCCTCAGGGCCGTCTATACCGCCCGCCAGCCCACGGTGGACGAGGGCCGCCTCTATTTCCACTGGGAATACGTCAACGAAACCATGCTCAAAAACGAACCCAGCCGGGCCGACCAGGTGAGCTGGTTCCTCCTCCGGGTGGCTAACCCGGCGCTGGCCGCGCCCCTCGCCGCCCAGGTGGACGCCCTCTTCAAGAACTCCCTGGCCGAGACCCTGACGGAGAGTGAAGCCGCCTTCGCCTTAGGATTCGTCTCCATGACCGAGGCGATACTAATCGCTATCCAGGTAGTCTCCTGGGTGGTCATCGGGGTTATCCTGGTGCTCTTGGCCAACACCATGGCCATGAGCGCCCGGGAACGGTCGGCTGAGTACGCCGTTCTCAAGACCATGGGGTTTCGGCCCCGACACCTGGCCGGTTTGATCCTGGGCGAATCCCTGCTGCTGGCCGTGGTGGGCGGGCTTTTGGGGTTAGCTCTGACCTTTCCGGCGGTGCACGTCTTCCGCACCACACTGGGTCAGTATTTCCGGGTCTTTCCGCTGACCCGCCTCACTTTGGCCATGGGGCTGGGCACCGCCCTGGCTGTGGGTCTCCTGGCCGCGGTGCTGCCGGCTTGGCGGGCCGGCCGCGTGGGCATCGCAGAAGCCCTAAGAAAAGTCGGTTAACAATGTTTAAGCTGACCTGGCGCAATACCCTGCGGCATCCCTGGCGGGGCGCCCTGACGGTCTTGGGCATGGCCGTGGCGGTATTGGCCTTCTGCCTGTTGCGCACTGTAGTGTCCGCCTGGTATGCCGGGGTGGAGGCCTCCTCGCCATTGCGCCTGGTATGCCGCAACGCCGTCTCCCTGATGCAGCCTCTGCCTTTGTCTTACCTACCCAAGATCAAACAGGTGCCAGGGGTCACAGGTGTGTCTTACGCCTATTGGTTCGAGGGCATCTATATCGACAAGAAGCACTTCTTCCCCCAGTTTGCCGCCTCTTTGCCAGCCTATCTCGATCTTAACCCGGAACTGATTATTCCGCCGGCCCAGAAGGCGGACCTGATCCGGGACCGACGCGGCTGCCTGGCCGGCCGCAAGCTGGCAGCCCGCTATGGCTGGCAAGTGGGTGATCAGATCATCCTCAACGGCACTTATTTCAAAGGCGAGTATCGCCTGGTGCTGCGGGGTATCTATCGCGGCCGCTATCCTGCCACTGATGAGACCATGTTCTTCTTCCACTGGGACTATCTGAACGAATACCTGAAAAAAACAGCCCCGGCCATGAGCGACCAAGTGGGTTGGTTTCTGGTGCAAGTGGCCCACCCGGAGTTAACCGGTGAGGTGGCCGCCAGGATCGATGCCGTGTTCAAAAACTCCCTGGCTGAAACCCTGACGGAAACGGAGCAGGCCTTTAACTTGGGCTTTGTGGAAATGACCGGGGCGGTGCTGTTGGCCATCCGCGTGGTCTCCTGGACGGTCATCGGGGTCATCCTGGTGCTGTTGGCCAACACCATGGCCATGAGCGCCCGGGAGCGCCTGGCGGAGTATGCCGTGCTTAAAACCATGGGTTTCAGACCCCGGCATCTGGTGGCCCTGATAGTCGGTGAATCTTTGTTGTTGGCAGTGATCGGCGCTTCTCTGGGTTTAGCTCTAAGTTTGCCAGCCACTAAACTTTTTCCGGCTGGAGTGAGCCAGTATTTTCCGGCCCTGGAGGTGAGCCAGGAAACCCTCGGGATAGGGGGGGTGGTGGCCCTGGGAGTAGGGCTTTTGGCCGCGGTGCTGCCCGCCTGGCGCGCCTGCCGGGTGGTGATCGCCGAAGCCCTGAGGAAAGTTGGTTAAAAGCGTGAGCCGTGAGCCGCAGGAAATGATAGAGGGGAAATTCAGTGAGAATCATCAGGAAGGGCCTTCTTTTAGTGTAGTGGAACCGTGCACTTTGGGCTTTATTGATGGCTATTCCGTTATCCTACAGTTATCGTAATCTCTTGACCCGGCGCTTGACCAGTTTTCTGACGGCGGCGGGCATGGGGCTGGTGGTGTTTGTCTTTGCGGCGGTGCTCATGCTGGCGGAGGGCCTGCGTCAGACCCTGGTGGCCACCGGTTCCTATGATAATGCCGTGGTTCTCAGGGCTGGGAGCGAGACCGAGGTGCAGAGCGCCATTGACCGAAATCAGGCCGGCATCGTCAGCACGCAGCCGGAAATCGCCCTGGCTCCGGGAGGTCGCCTGGTGGCTTCAGAGGCCATGGTATTGGTTAACTTACCTAAGCGAGGCACAGGCAAGCCGGCTAATGTCATGATCCGGGGGGTCCAACCGACCTCCCTGGCTCTCCGCCGGGAGGTGAGGTTGTCCCAAGGGCGCTGGTTCCGATCCGGCTCCAATGAGCTGGTGGCCGGGGCTCAGATCGCCCGGCGCTTTCAGGGGGTGGGCCTGGGAGAGGAGCTGCGCTTTGCCATGCGCACTTGGAAAGTGGTGGGGGTGTTGGAGGCCGGCAACACCGGTTTCAGCTCGGAAATCTGGGGAGACGTGGAGCAGATTCTCCAGGCCTTCAGGCGCACGGTTTTTTCCAGCGTCATTCTACGTCTCAGGGAGCCAGCGGCCTTTGAGACGCTTAAAGCCCGGCTGGAGGCCGACCCCCGCTTGCCGGTGCAGGTGCGCCGGGAGGTGGAATTCTATGAAGCCCAGTCGCGGCGGCTGGCCGACTTTATCCGGCTTCTGGGGATGGTTTTGATCGGCATATTCGGCTGCGGGGCGGTCCTGGGGGCCATGGTGACCATGTATGCTCAAGTGGGAACACGTATTAGCGAGATCGGCACCATGCGGGCCCTGGGCTTTTCCCGCAGCCAGATCCTGTTGGCCTTCCTGGTGGAAGCAGGCCTCTTGGGCCTGACCGGCTGCCTCCTGGGCCTGATTCCGGCGTCATTGTTGAACTTTGTCACCCTGTCCACAGTGAACTGGGCCAGCTTTGCGGAACTTTCCTTTCGCTTCAGCCTGACGCCTGGGATTATTGCCAAAAGCTTGGCCTTTGGGTTGGGCATGGGTATAGTGGGCGGTCTGTTGCCGGCCCTGAAGGCGGCGCGGCTGCCGCTCTTGGAGGCCCTGCGGGCCCCGTGAGCCTCAAAATTTATGGCCCAGTTCGTTGCTTATGGTTATGCCTTGACCGCGGGCGGCCGAAATTGAGTTCAAATCTTCTATCGTCACTCCCACTTTTCGAGCAGGCGTCCAGATGGGCTCATCAGTTTGGTGTAGCCCGGGGGCAGCTCAAAGAGGCGGTCGGCCACCTTTTCTTCTCTGATGTTACGGTATTCCAGACAGATTTTTCTTTCCGGGCAGGTCATTTTCACCGGCGTGCCCAGCTTCTTGGACACCCAATAGGTTTCCCGGCTGGCTCCTTTGGCTCCGCCGGGTATGATGACCTCATATTTTTCCGTGTCCAAGCCGTTTACCGCTTCCTGACCCAGCGGCCGTTTTTTCAGGGTCACCGTGGGCAGCTGCAGAAACTGGCCGGGGAGCTTTCCCTTCAAGGGCAACTCCAGGTAAATCCGGTCCCGGGGCAGGATGATCCAATAGAGTTTCTTGTCCTGGCGGACCACCGTGATGGTGTGCCCTTCTTCATCCAAGAATTCCTGGCGCATTTTGCCGTCTTTGACATAAATTCGGCCTGGCAGCAGCTTGTCTTGATGTTTGAGGATCATCTGAGCCGAAAACTCGGCCGTCCCGGCTAGGGTGGGCACGGCCCAGATGATTAAAGCCATGGCCCACTTGGGGACCCTTCTCGTCGATTTTTTGTTGAATACCATGACCAGCCTCCCGGTTCAGAATCGGCCGGGGTAGACTCAGTCGTCCTCCTTGACCAAACTGATGCCCTGACCGGTAAGCAGGTAATACTCTTGCCTGGCGCACGTCAGGCATAAAGTTTTGTTCCCCTGGCGCGCCACCCGGGGTTCCATGACCCCCTCGCCGCAGCTTTGACAGATCAGCGTGGGATAGATGCGGGCATATGCCGGCAGATTGATGGTGAGCGTCTGGATAGCCATCTGCTCTGCCAGCGGCACCTCCAGCTCCCGCCGGGACATGGCCGCCCACAGGTGCTGCAAACGGTGTTCATCTTCAGGGGAGCCCTCTCTCCTTTCCACCACTTTTTCAAACAGCGGCCCTGCCGCCGGGTATCTGGCGAACATTCTTTCCCGGAAGTCGGGGTGCACCACCAGGCGCACTGCCGCTCCGTCCTCCCGGCGGGCCACAGTAACCGCAGTTTTGCCTAGATCCTTGAAGATCAGGGCGTTGTTTCCGAAAGTGCAGCCGGTGACCACCTGAATACCGTCCGTGAAGCAGTTATTGCACTCCACGATGGCCACTATGTCCTCCATTCCGTAGTGCTCCCGATCCAGGTGCTGCATGGCGTATTGCCCGGCCTTGACGCCCAGGGCGACTCCCGGACAGAGATGACCGTGGAGGGCTTCAGTTTGACGCAGGAGCCCCATCAGGTCGCCGCTTCTGATCATGGCTTCAATGGCCTGGCGGGCATGCCCAAATTCATGCACGTTGATTTCTCCTGGTTAAGAGTTCGAGGTTCCTAATTGACAATGGTAATAATGCCATAAGTTTCAAGGTTTGTCGAGATAAGGCAGAGTTGTCCTTTAAGCTTAATGGCTTATGACACCCTGGTTATCTTTGCCAGTCCGGCTGGTCGGGTTAGGGAGGGGCAAATTTGCCTTTCTATGTGCTTGCGGCTCTTACTTTACGGACGGCGGGGACGGCTCCAGGTAAACCCATAAAGAGGCCCGTCTTTCGAGAGGGTAGGTCTTACCCTGCCAGTTCTTTTTGCCATGCGGATGCACCACGGTAATAATCCACCAGCCCGGGCTGTCCAGAGTGCAACTCAGATAGCCGTTGACATCGGTTTTGGTTACCCGGGTGATGAGGGGAACATTATCCGCGCCGGTGAGATCTTTGGGCATCTTGTCTTGGGGGACAAAGAAGCCGTTGAATTTTTCCACTTCCACGGCGGCCCCCTTCAGAGGCTTGCCCATGAAACGGGCTTGGGCGTTGAACAACGAGCCGGTAGGCCAGCCATAGGGGCGGGTCAGGGGGATGATCTCAAAATCCAGCCCCACCGGCTTATCCCAGCCCTTTTCCGCCACGACGTGCCAAACCGCCTTGACATAATCCTGCCAAAGAATATTCTCTTCCGGAATGAACTGCGGCTGGCCTTCCAGACAGAGATAATAGTCTCCCGGCGACGAGGGCCGGTACTCCACCTCATACGCCCGGCGATCTTTCCCGCTCTCCTGATCAGTGAGGGTGATTTCCTTGAGTTTGACGTTCTCTTTCTGCCCTGCCGGTGTCCTGATAAAAAATTTGGGCGGCGGGGCGTCGGAGATGAGCATCTCAAAGGGATGACCCCAGAAATATTGCCATGTCACCACCTCCCCCGGCTGGCCGTAGCAGCCTGGTTTTTTAGGCCAGTAGGTGTGGTAGTGGGATGAAGCCGTGAGAGGCAGCCACAGACAGAGCATGATCACCCCCAGGATATAAACAAACCGTGGTTTTTGCAGCATGAAGCCTCCTTTGCCAAAAAAGATAATAGTTTACAGTCCTTGGCCGCACCCCTGAACGACCGGCCGCTGTGGTTATGGTGCTGTGAGCAAGAAACTCGTCGGGGAAATGAGGCAGCCCACATTTGCCAAAGGGAAAATGAAACACCCCTCATTTTATAGCACATCTTCCGACAATGCGTTCATGTTTGCAGTTTGCGATTTATATTATATCAACCCACCTTTAAAACGGTATTCTCCCCTGCCACCGGGGTCTGGTCGCCGGTGTACCTTAATTTTGTCTTGTATTGACCAGATTCCTTGGAGTTGTTATTTTATTTATCAGACGGTCTGAGACTTCTCCCGGTCGGGGATGACCCCTGCAGGGAGTGACTGTCCTTAATATGAACATATAATCGGAAAGCAGAGAACTTTCAAGGCGGGGAGCCAAGCCATGTCGAAAGTTATCGATATCGAAGACCGGCTCAAGTTGGAGCAGAAGAAAAGAGCCAAGGTGGCCAAGACCAAGAAGGTGGAAGCGGTGCGCAAGATCATGCAATGCACCCGCTGTCTGGCCCGGTGTATGAAATGCGGCATCCAGTTTGACACCAAAGAGATGTATCAGCGCTTCAAAGGGCCGTATCGGTTATGCGCCAGTTGCCAGGAGGAATACGAGGAGTTTTTACGGCGGAAGGAAGGAGGCGGAGAGAGCCAATATTTCTGGCATAACAAGCAGTGGCTGACCATGTGGCAGGTGTGGTTGGATTACCAGCAGGCCATCAAAGAGTACGGCGAGTCGCCGGAATTTATCGAGCTTCTGCGGGAGGTGGAAGGAGACCGGTGAGAGCACCGGCCTCCGGCTTTCTGAGGGTCTTAGATTTTCTCCGCTTCGCCCAGGCGGTAGGCGTGCTGCAGAATTTCCATGGCCAGATTGAAGGCGTTTTGTCGGTTGAGGGTAAACTCAAATTTGGTTTCCTTCTCAGTGAAAAGCATCACCTTTAGGCCTTCCGGGCGCTGTGCCACCGCGATTTCACATTTGGGCTCCTGAACCTGGTAGGTGCGAGAAGACTGCGGCATGGTTATCCTCCCTGGCTAGCTGATGGCCTGACTTATAAACCATAACTAATATTTCATTTCGATTCAAGCCTGAAAAATCCTCCATGGCCATTTATCCCAAAGAGTACGACCTTATTGTGGTGGGTGCCGGCCATGCCGGTTGTGAAGGGGCTTTGGCGGCGGCCCGCATGGGTCTTAAGGTGCTCATGTTCAACCTGAACCTGGATACCATGGCGGCCATGGCCTGCAATCCCGCGGTAGGGGGGCTGGCCAAGGGACATCTGGTGAAGGAGATTGACGCCTTGGGCGGGGTGATGGGGTATTTGGCCGATGCCACCGGCATTCAGTTCCGCACTCTGAACCTCTCCAAAGGGCCGGCAGTGCGGGGCACCCGCATCCAATGCGACAAGCAGGCCTACCGGTTGGCTATGAAAGCGATTCTGGAGAAGGAGCGGCGTCTGGATATCCGGGAGGCCATGGTGGAACGCCTCCTGGTGGAGGACGGACGGGTGATCGGGGTGATGGAGAAGCTGGGCCTGGCTTACCTGGGCAAAACGGTGCTGCTGACCACCGGCACTTTTCTGGATGGGCTTATCCACATCGGTCCTTGTCGGATTCAGGCCGGGCGGGCGGGGGAATTCGCGGCGGTGGGTTTGGCGGCCAACCTCAAGGAGTTGGGCTTCCGCACCGGTCGGATGAAGACCGGCACCCCGCCGCGTCTGCGGGCGCACAGCATTGACTTTTCTTCCCTGGGTCTGCTCACTGGGGACGAAAACCCCCGGCCCTTTTCCTGGCGCACCACCAGGCTCAGCCAACAGCAGCTCCCCTGTCATATCACCCACACCACGGCCGCCACCCACCGCCTCGTTCGGGACAATATTCAGCGGTCTCCTCTGTACAGCGGAGTGATCAAAGGGGTGAGCGCCCGCTACTGTCCCTCCCTGGAGGACAAGGTGATGCGTTTTGCAGACAAGGCCAGCCACCAGGTGACCTTGGAGCCGGAAGGGCGGGAGACGGAAGAGATTTACGCCAAAGGGCTGGGCAATTGTCTGCCGGTGGAGCTGCAATTGGAACTGTTCCGCAGCGTGCCGGGGTTGGAGCAGGTCGAAGTTATGCGACCTGCCTATGCCATCGAATATGACTATGTGGACCCAATGCAGCTTAAGCCCACCCTGGAGACCAAGCTCATCAAGGGGCTGTTTCTGGCAGGCCAGATCAACGGCACTTCAGGCTATGAGGAGGCTGCGGCTCAGGGTCTGTGGGCCGGGATCAACGCCGCCTGTCAGGTGCTGGGGCGGCCGCCCTTTCTTTTGGATCGCTCCCAGTGCTATCTGGCGGTGCTGGTGGATGACCTGGTGACTCGGGGCACAAAGGAACCTTACCGTATGTTCACCTCCCGGGCCGAGTACCGCCTGTTGCTGCGGGAGGACAACGCCGACCTGCGCCTCACCGAGCTGGGCTGGGAACTCGGTTTGGTAGCGAAGGAGGCCATAGAGCGGGTGTGGGAGAAAAAGCGCCTGCTGCAGGAGGAAGAAGCGCGCCTGGCCGGGCGCCGAGTCTATCCCACACCGCTCGTCAATCAGGAATTGCAGGCCCGGGGAGGCAAGCCTCTGGCGGAGCCCACCCCCATTCTGAAGCTGGTGAAGCGCCCGGAGCTCGACTTGCCCACACTCTATCGCCTGGCCGGCGAGGAGCCCCAAGCGCCGGCCGCGGTGGTCGAGCAGATTGAAATCCGTCACAAGTATGCGGGCTACCTGAAGCGCCAGGAGGAGACTGCCAAAAAGCTTAGGCAGTGGGAGCACCGGCGCATTCCTCCGGACTTCGATTACGAGGCGGTGCCGGGTCTCTCCAATGAAGTGCGCCACAAATTAAGGGAGGTGCGGCCCCTCTCCCTCGGCCAGGCCGCCCGCATATCCGGCATCACGCCTGCAGCTTTGGCAGTGCTGATGGTTTACCTGAAGCGCCTGTCTGCCGGCGGCTGAGCCGATAAGGAAGCAGAGGTGTTTTTACCTCCTGACCCTCCTAAAAATCAACGTAAGGTCCCCGCTCCATTCCCCGTAGATGGCAGACATCGTTGATGGTGATGATGTGCCAGACGCCGTTGACGTAATCAAAGCGGTTTACTGCCGTGGTGTCCTGCCCGATCCGCCAGAAGTGGGAGTTGTCCAGACCGATGAGGGCGGCGATGAGAACCTTGTTCACCGCCCGGTGCGCCGACAGCAGGACCACTTGCTCGGGATGGCGCGCCACCACTTGGTGCACAGCGGCCAGAGTGCGGTCTCTGACCTCATCCAGGGTTTCGCCGCCGGGAAAGCGCACGGTGTGGGGGGCCGTTTCCCATTGCCGGTAGAGGTCGGCGTATTTGACCTTAACCTCGGCCAGCGGCTGCCGCTCCCATTCGCCGTAGCAAAGGTCGGTCAGGCCCGGTAAATCTTCCACCGTTACCCCATGATGGCGGGCAATGGCCTCAGCCGTATCCCGGGAGCGGGACAGGGGCGAAGTATAGGCGGCATGAATGGTCTCGTTCTTCAGCCATTCACCGGCCAAGCGGGCTTCCTCCCGGCCCTGGTCGTTGAGGGGGATGTCCACTGAGCCCCGAAAGATCTTGTCTTTATTCCAGGGAGTCTGGCCATGGCGTACCAAGATGATGCGGGTCATCGGTTTCCTCCTATGGTTGCAAGTTTCAGATTTCGGGTTGCTGGGTCTCTGGTTTTAATTCATTCAGCAAGGTTTTGATCAGATCGGCGGCCAACTGTGGATGGCGGCTGGCCAAGAACCGGGAGACCTCCAGTTGCACGGCGGTGTAAATACCGTACTGTTGGAGTTTTTCGGCCAGCTTGAGAAGGCGCGCGGTTTTCCGGCCGGAGAAGATGCCGTTCAGGGTGATGAGGGGCGGGGGTTTCTGCCAGAATCTCTCCAGACCTTGGAGCATGCCCGGCAGGGTATAGAGGTCGGTCAGCTCCTGGCTGTGGTTCATGATGCGGGTAAGATTGAGGATTTCAAACCGCACCGCGGACGACCGTCGTTTGAGGCGTTCCGGCTCCAGGGTGCCCCAGCGGTTGACGAAGTACTTGAGGCGGGCCGTGGTATAGGGCATGATATGCTCCCGATAAGCCGGGAGAAGCTCCATCAAGGCAGGGCGGTATCGCTGGTTGAGGTTTTCGACCACGGCGGTAAGAGAATTATTCTGAGGCAGGCCGAAGTCGCCGATGTCCAGCAGAGAGCCGAGATAATCGGTGCTGTGCAAGGAGATGAGCAGGCGTTTTTCTCCGGTATAGGGGCGACCGAGCAAGTGGCTGGCGACGCGGGCCGTCCAGGCGTCGATTTCCGTTTTGGGATAAGGGTGCCAGGAGTCGGCCGGGCGCTGCACATCGCCGGCATGGGGCGCGGCCACGATCAAGGGGGCGGGAGCGTGGTAAAGATGGCGGTAAAAATTCTCGTAGACTTGACTCTTGATCCTGAATTCCTCGTAGGTTCGGGCAGCAAAGGCCAAGGTTGCAGTGAATTCCCGGAACTTCAGAGTGCAGGGCAGATATTTGGCATAATTTGAGGCATTGACGGCGATGGGGCCGGCGCCCCAATCGCAGACGCCCTCCCCTTGACCGTCAAATGACGGCAGGGCGCGGTGAAAGTCAATCCCAAAGCGGCCCGCCTCCGGCTCTTCATCATCCGCCAGGCGGGAACATTTGCCCAGCAGCAGGCGCAACCCCGGGGCGTCGAACACGTCAAAATTGGGGGTGATGGCGACAGGGGTGGCCACCGCTGCCAGACCCGCTCCTGCCCCCAGATAGGCGCCATATTCGCTTTCCCTCACCATGATTTCGTATTTTCTCATAAAGAGTCAGAAAACCGGAAGATTTTTTCTTTGCGCCCCGATACTTTTTCGGATTAGGGGATTCTGCGCCATCTTGCCCTCTGACCTCGTGATTTTAGATCCCTCCCTATTTGTCTCTTCCCTCCATAGCGACTGACGGCTTCCACGATAATGTGACAATAGTCTCAGGTGTGCTGGGATATTTCCCTCTTTCTTGATACTTTTCTGAGCAAACTTCAGACTGACATTGGGTTCTGGGGATGCTGTCCGGGAGAATGAAGACTTGAGTGAGGGAGTCGGGATTTTTGTGGTTTAAGTTATCAAACAGGGGTTCCGAAGAATCTTATAAATGAAAGGGGGGAGATGGTGATGGAAGAGATGAGGATGGCTTTTTGCGCCTTTGACCTATTTGCCGGGCTGTCCAATCAGGAGATCATCAATCTGTCGGGCCAAAGCATGTTTTTTACTTTTATTTATCTCATGGCCTGCGTGTGGCTGTCGTATTCTTTGAAAAAGCCCTGAAATTGCGCAAATCTTCTGATATTCGCTGACTTTCGGCTCCCCCGCACAAGGTTCCTCATTTAGCCCCATCCCCAATTGAGAAGCCTGGGGATCAGCATCTTCTGCTGCCGGAATTTTACCCATTTCGTGCAGACACTTCAGCAGGTGGCTACCAAAAATCATTTTGCCCTGAAACTGCGCGGTTTATGGAGAAAACTACGGCCCAAAGGTGTTGGCTAACAAAGGGGACAGCCACTTTCCAGGATGATCAATGACTGCCCCTTGCTAATAATGGTAGTACTTACTACAAAGCCGGGAAGATTTTCACGGAGGCCACCGCCAGGTCGTAGAACCAACCCGGGAAGACGCCCACCAGGATGGTGCCGGCGCAGGTGATGATAAGAGCGGCGACCAGGCCCGGGGTGAAGGCAATGGGTCCCAAGTCGGCTTCGGCGGGGCGCATGTACATGAGGACGGTGATGCGCAGGTAATAAAAGACCGAGACCAGGGAATTCATGACGCCGATGATGGCCAGCCAGATGTAACCGGCCTGCACGGCGGCGGAAAAGATATAGAATTTGCCGACGAAACCGGCGGTGGGTGGGATACCGGCCAGGGCGAACATGAAGACGCTCATGGCGGCGGCCAGCACCGGGTGCTGGAAGCCCAAGCCGGCGTAGTCATAGATGTTGAGGTAGCTGTCCTTCTTGCGGCCCACCAGGATGACCACCCCGAAGGCGCCGACGTTCATGAGGGTGTAGGCCAGCAGATAGTAAATAATGCTTACCGCTCCGAGTTGGTTGGCGGCCACCAGGGCGACAAGTAGATAGCCGGCGTGGGCGATGGAGGAATAGGCCAGCATGCGTTTGATATTGGTCTGGGCGATGGCTACGACATTACCGATGGTCATGGTGGCCACAGCCAGCACCCAGAGGAGCATATGCCACTCCAGGACAAAGGCCGGGAAGGCGGCGAACATGATGCGGGCGAAGGCGGCGAAGGCGGCGGCCTTGACGCCCACGGACATGAAGGCGGTGATGGAGGTGGGGGCGCCTTCATAGACGTCCGGAGTCCACATGTGGAAGGGCACGCTCGCCACCTTGAAGCCGAAGCCCACCAGGAGCAGGGCCAGCCCCAGGAGGGTCAAGGGCTTGGTGAGCGGCAGGGCCTCCTTGATCTTACCGGCCAGCTCCCCGATGAACAGGTTGCCGCCGGTGGCGCCGTACAGAAAAGCCATACCGAAGAGCAGGAAGGCGCTGGAGAAGGCCCCCAGGACCAGATATTTCAAGGCGGCCTCGTTGGAGCGGGCATCTTCCCGGAACAGGCCGGCCAGGACATAAATTGCGATGGACATGATTTCCAAGCCCAAAAACAGCATGATCAGGTGGTTGCTGGCGGCCATGAGCATCATGCCGACGGTGGCGAAGAGCAGCAGGGCATAGTACTCACCCAGGTTTTTACCCCACTCCTCCAGATAGTGCCGGGAGATGAGCACAGTCAGGGTGGTGCCCAAAATCACAATGAGGTAAAAATAGAAGGCGAAATTGTCCAGGAACACCATGCGGGCGAAGTCCGTGCCGCTCTGACCCCAGAGCCACCAGGTCTGAAGGGCGGCAACGGCCAAGGCGATCAGGCTCAGCTGGGGAAAGTAGGCCTTGCGTCCTTTGGGGGAGAGGGCGTCCAGGAGCAGAATAAGGATGGCCGCTACCGTCAGGGTGAGCCAGGGGCCGATACTGCTGAGGTTGAAAGTCGGAATGGCGATGGTCATCGGGCCACCCCCTTAGAGTTCTGAGTTTTGAGTGCTGAGTGCTGCGTGGTAAAAGCAGTGTGCTGAGTATCGAAGGCGACTGTGGTTTCTTTGGCTTTTGCCATCAGGGTGCAGAAGTTGGCCGTGGTGGCTTCGGTCTTGTTCAGAAAAGTGCTGGGATAGACCCCGATCCAGACGATGAAGAGGAGCAGGGGGACAAAGATGGCGATTTCTCGGGCTGAAAGGTCTTTGAGGTTTTTGTTTTTCTCATTGGTGACTTCGCCGAACATGACCCGTTGGAACATCCACAACATATAACAGGCGGCGAAGATAACGCCGGTGGCGCCCAAGGTGGCATAAAGCTTATTTACCTTGAAGGTGCCCAGCAGGATGAGGAACTCGCCCACGAAGCCGTTCAGTCCAGGCAACCCTATGGAAGAGAGGGTGACGATCATAAAAATTGTGGCGTAAACGGGCATGGGCGTGGACAGGCCGCCGAAATCAGCAATCATGCGGGTGTGGCGGCGTTCGTAAATCATGCCGACAATTAAAAACAAGGCCCCGGTGGACAGACCGTGGTTGATCATTTGGATGAGGCCGCCCTGGACGCCCTGGACGTTAAAGGTGAAGAGGCCCAGCATGACAAATCCCAGGTGGCTGACGGAAGAGAAGGCGATGAGGCGCTTCAGGTCTTTTTGCACCATGGAGACCAAGGCGCCGTATATGATGCCGATGAGGGCCAGGATGCTGAACAGGGGCACAAAATAGTAAGCGGCCTGGGGGAACAGGGGCATGTTGAAGCGCAGAAAGCCGTATGTTCCCATCTTCAGGAGGACTGCCGCCAGGATGACGGAACCCACGGTGGGGGCCTCGGTATGGGCATCGGGTAACCAGGTGTGAAAGGGGAACATGGGGACCTTGATGGCGAAGGCCAGGCCAAAGGCCAGGAACATCCAGAATTGCATGTGGAAGGGGATATTCAGGCCGTACATCTTGAGGAGATCAAAGGTATAGGTGCCCGTTACCTTGCCGTGGTAGAAATAGAGGACCAAAATGGCCACCAACATGAGCAGGCTGCCGAACATAGTGTACAGGAAGAACTTGATGGCGGCGTACACCCGGCGGGCCGGGTTGCCCCAGACCCCGATGAGGAGGTACATCGGGATGAGCATGACTTCCCAGAAGACGTAGAACAGGAAGAGATCCAGGGAGACGAAGACGCCGATCATGCCGCTCATCAGGAAAAGCAAGCAGATCATAAACTCTTTGACCCGGGTCTGGATATCCTCCCAAGTGGCCAGGACACAAAGAGGCGTAAGAAAGGTGGTCAGCAGAACCAACAGCAGGGAGAAGCCGTCCAAGCCCACATAGTAACTGATGCCGTATTGGGGCAGCCAATGGTAACGTTCCACAAATTGCATGGCGGCCGTACGGCTGTCAAACCCGAACCACAGAGGCAGGGAGAAGAGAAACTCCAGCACTGCGATGACGAAGGTGGCACCTTTCAAGACCTTGTGGTTCTTGCGGTCCAGGAACAGCAGCAACAATATGCCGAGGACCGGGAAAAAAACCAGAATGGAAAGAATGGGTAGCTGCATGTGCAACTCCAAATTACGATTTTCGGTTTACCAATCAAAAGCCATCATTGCCCGATCAGGTAGCCGGTGATAATGACGACGCCGGCCAGGATAGCCAAGGCGTAGTTTTGCACAAAGCCGGTTTCCAATTTACGCAAGTGGCTGCTCAGCCAGGCCACCACGCCGGCGGAGCCGTTGACCGCGCCGTCCACCACCTGGTCATCCACGCCGGTCCAGAGAAAGTTGGAGCCGGACTTGATGGGTTCCACCACAGTGGCGTCATAAAGTTCATCCACATAATACTTATGATAGACATAGTCGTAGATGGTGGGATATTTAGCCGTTACTTTGTCAGGCAGGTCGGGCTGTTTGATATACATGCGGTAAGCGGTGTAGATACCCGCAACGGCCACACTCATGCTAAAGATCATCATGAAGACTTCAAAAGCTACGGAATGATGCACCGCAGCATGGAGCGGGGTGATGGACGGCGCCAGAAAGTCCTTGAACTTGTGGGCCCCCTCGATGATGGGGAAACCCACCAAGCCGCCGACCAACGAGAGGGCCGCCAGGATCATCAAGGGGATGGTCATGACCGGGGGTGACTCGTGGATGTGTTTGGCCACGTGGGGGTCGGCCCGGCACTCGCCGTAAAAGGTCATGTACACAGCACGGAACATGTAGAAGGCCGTTATGAAGGCGGCACTGGTGGCGATGCCCCAGTAAAGGATGTGACCGTCCACTAAAGAATAAAAGAGAATTTCATCCTTGCTGAAGAAGCCGGCAAAGGGAAAGATGCCGGCGATGGCCAGGGTGGCGATCATGAAGGTCCAGTAAGTATAAGGGGTGTGTTTCTTGAGCCCACCCATCTTGCGCATGTCCAACTCCCCGGAAAGGGCATGGCTGACGGAACCGGCGCCCAAAAAGAGGAGGGCCTTGAAGAAGGCGTGGGTCATGAGGTGGAAAATGCCGG
>DYLF01000110.1 GCA_020722205.1 Desulfobacca acetoxidans | reverse complement strand
GTCAGAGGCTGTTTTAGTATGGACATTGGTGGAGTGGATTTTTTCCTCGGACTGGCGGTGGGGGTGGGAGTGGGGACAGGATTGACTATGGCGGTGGGGCGGCTGCGGACTTGGCTGGGGCGGTCCGAGGTGGGTCGCTTAACTTTGGAAAACCGGCAACTGAAGCAGCGTTTGGCGGAAAAAGATCGGCACATCGGACGGATGTTGCAGGAGACCGAGCGGCTGGCGGAGAAACTGGGGGAGATCAAGGCGGGCGAATAAGTTTCAGTCCCAGATCTCCCGGATTTTATTGGTTTGTTATGATTTCTGGAAAATCATCGGTTTGATAATTTCAGGGAGGATATATGGGCGAACAGGAAATTTCTCTGAAAGGAGCGGCGGTAGGGGGCCTGGCCGGGCTGGCGGCGGAATTGACCCTGCAGGAGCTCACCGGCCACCACTTCACTCATGGGCTGCTGGAATTGCTGGGGGCGGCGGCGGGCCTCTGGCGGCTGGACCAGCGCCTGCTGGGGCTGCTGCGAAACACCCTGGAGCAGGCCCAAGAACAGGAGGGCCAGGATTATCGGGAGGTGAAAAAGCGCATCGAGGAGTTGACCCAGGACCTGCCGGAACTGAAGGACATCCTGAGCCGCATGGTGGATGCCGGCATCCAGGCCCAAAAGGCGTGATTATAGGAATGGGGAGATTAGGGGGCAAATAGAAAACCATGCTGGGGCTGGGGATATTGGTGCGCCTGGGGCGGACGGTGGTGGGGGGGGCCCTGGCCGAGGCCGGGCTTTTGCCGTCCTGGCTTTACCGACACCTGGCCCTGGCGGCCCTGGAGGAAGACGATTTCCCTGGGGCTTTGCAATATCTAAAGTATGCCGAGGACCCTCTGCTTACCCAGATACTGGTTTTGCGCCTGCGGCTGCTGATATTTCGTCACCAAAGGGAGCGCCGGGCCTGGCAGGCGTTGTGGCAACAGGGGCCCTCCGCTGAAATGAGAGAGAAGTGCCAAGATCTTCTGGCCCAGGAAGAGCGGGCTCTAAGGCTGTTGTCCGGCTACGAGAATAAGGGCGTGGCTTTGTTAGCCAAAGAGTCATCATCGGGGCCGCGCTCGGGCCCTACCTGAGGGCGGTGAACTTCTTTTCCAGATAAGTTAATAAAAAGCGGGTCTGAAGTTCGTGGCCGGTAACTCTCGCCACCAATTGTCGAGGCCGGAAGCGGCTGCCGTGTTGGTGAATGTTCTGCCGGAGCCAGGCGAGCAGCGGCCTGAAATCGCCGGCGGCCATGAGTTCTTCGAGTCCGCTCACCTCATTTTGAGCCTGGGCAAAGAACTGGGCGGCATAAAGGTTTCCCAGGGTGTAGGTGGGGAAATAGCCGAAGAGTCCGGCGGCCCAGTGCACATCCTGCATCACTCCGTGGCGGAAATCCGGGGGAGTCAGTCCCAGAAGGTTCCGCATACCTTCATTCCAGGCCTCTGGGAGGTCGTCAACTTGCAGACGGCCGTTGACCAGCGCCCGCTCTAGATCGAATCTCAGGATAATGTGAAGATTATAGGTGACCTCGTCCGCTTCCGTGCGGATGAGACCGGGTTGCACCTCATTGACGGCCAGTTGCCAGTCCTGCAGGCCGAGGTCGGGCAGGGACGGGAAGGTCTTTTGCAGGAGGGGATAAAAATGCTGCCAGAAGGCCAAGGAGCGGCCCACCAGATTTTCCCAGAGGCGGGATTGGGACTCATGGATGCCCAGGGAGACGGCGGTTCCCCGCGGAGTGCCCCAATGTTCGGCAGGTAGACCCTGTTCATAGAGGGCATGGCCTATTTCGTGGAGGACGCTGAAAAGGGCCGGGCCAAAGTAATGCTCATCATAGCGGGTGGTGAAGCGCACATCTGCCGGCCCTAACCCCGTCGCAAAGGGGTGGGCGGAGACATCCAGGCGGCCGGCCTCGAAGTCAAACCCCAGACGGACGGCTACGTGGCGAGCCAGGCTCTCCTGGGCGGGGCGGGGAAAGGAGCGGCCCCGTAAAGGGTTGGCAGGACGCTTGGGGGTGGCCATGATTTTCTCCAGAAAGGGCAGGAGAAAACGTTGCAACTCGGAGAATAAGGGGGAAAGGGTGGCGGCCGTTTCCCCGGGTTCAAAATCCGCCAGCAAGGCATCAAAGGGTTCGCCGGCATAACCCAGAGCCTCGGCCTTTTCCCGTTGCAGGCGCACCGTCCTTCCCAGGTAAGGCCTGAAACTCTCCCAGTCGTTGGCGGGCCGGGTTGCCTCCCAGACACTTTCCCCTGCGGAGGCGGCCTTGGTCAAAGCCACGGCCAGTTCTTCCGGTATTCTGACGGCGCGTTCCCAAGCCCGGCGCCACTCCCGCAGGTTGACGGCGACGTCCCCCTCCGGGGTCGCGGCCAGGGGGGAGGCCTCCACCTTGGCCAGATACTCGCCGAGGGCCGGGTCGGTCTGTCGGCGATGAATCAGACGGGCCAGGAAGGCCCGCTGCTGATGGCGGAAGTTATGGCCTTGGGAGGGTAGACAGGTGCGTTGGTCCCAAGCCAACAGTCGGCTGAGGGTTTTCAGGTATGCGGTCTCTTGGCTGTGTTGCACCAAGCAGGCATAGGCTTGTTCAGGAGAAAGACAGGAGGCGCTTATGGTTTTGTGGTCTTTTATCATGATCAGCAGGAAAATGGTGGGCGGAGCGATTAACTATTATATTTTATAATTAATTGAGTCAATTAACTCAACTTTGCATGTGGCCGGGTTGTTAACCCATAGCAGGAATGGTGTCGAGGTGACTCGTGATCTTCCATGTTTTCAGGAACAGGCGGAAGACGGCCGGCTCGTCGCTGAGTGTGCCACCCTTTCCCGGCTGGGTTTCTCAAGGGAGAACGCCACCTCGGAGCGGCGAGCTGGAGAATGGTAAGAAGAGGCAGGATGGGATTTTGAGGGAGAGGGGAGGATTAGCGGGCCCCCCGTGGGGGGCCCGGGGTGAATGGTCGTCAGGGAGGTAAACTAAGAGCGGGAGCGCCAGCGCCGGAGGCTCAACAGGCCCAGGAGGCCGGAGCCCAAAAGCAGCCAGGAGCCGGGAATGGGAACAACCACGGCGGGCTTGAGCCAGCCGCCGTCGGCCAGCTCATAGGCCAGGCCGCCCAGATACCGGTTGCCCGGCAGATCCGGCAGGTAATAGAGGTTCAGGCCATTGCCGAAGATGTTGGCCACTTTGCCGTCGGCCAGCAAAAGCCCCAGGATTTCCCGGGCGTAGAGGGCACCGCCGTCCGCCTTGTCACCATCCAGGAGGTTAAGGACTTCGCCGCTGACGTCCAGGGTGCCCCAGGCGAAGTTGTTGTGGTAGGCGGCCTGGGTGGGCCCCAGGTCGGCGCCGGTGAGGTAAAAGTCATGCTCGCCCTCGCCCACGAAGGCCAGGTCGGCCAGCATGGTGTGCCAGCGGCGGTTTTGGCTGCTGTGGTTGATAAAGTCGGCGCCGAGGAAGAATTTATCCCCCAGGTCTGCCAGGAAATAACCGGTCTCTCCCACAATGAGGTCGCCCTGGAAGAAGTTCTCCGCCGGGTCGCTGCTGTACACGCCGTTGTTGGTGAAGCTGCCGGCCCAGATGACCTGGTTGCTGGTGCCCAGGTTATAGGTCTTGATATGGGCATACTGCTGGTTGACGACATCACCGGTGAACATGGTTTTCCGGTCCCAGATCTCGATGAGGCCGTAGTGGGTGCTGTCCACCCCCACGTTGGTGACGTCGCCGTAGACCGTGGTCAGGCCGCCGTCGGTGGGCCCGGCCAGGACGATCTTGGCGCCGGCCTGGTTGCTCAGGCCGCTGGTGTAGAGGGTGCCCCAGCCGCTGATCAGGCCGGTGTTGCTGAGGGTGTGGTTGTTGTTGTCAAAGGCGCCGCCTTCCAGGTTGATCTGCCCGGCGTTGATGGCCAGACCGGCGTTGGCGAGGGCCGCAAGATTATTAGCTACGTTGATCAGCCCGCTGGCGGTGTTGGTCAGGGTGCCCTGGAAGGTAATGCCGCTGGTGGATGCGGAGCCCCCGGCAAAAACCCGGATTGTGCCCTGGTTGGCGACGTTGTTGGCAATGATGCCGGTACCCACGATGGTGCCGGTGTTGGTGAGGGTCCCGCCCGAGAGGCTACCACCTAAGGCAATCGTGCCGCGGTTGGTGAAGGCCTTGGAGATCCGCAGGTTGCCGTTGACGTTCAACCAGCCTTGATTGTTGAAGTTGGTAAAGATCATACTATCGCCAGAGGAGCCACTATTGACAAACCCGGTGGATTCGTTGACCAGGCTGCCGGCGCCGGTGACCAGGCAGCCGTTGATATTAAAGCTGCCGGCGTTGGTCAGGGTGACGCCGGAGGCGATGGAGAACTGCTGGCCGCTGCTCAGGTTCATGGCGCCATAGTTGGTGTTTGTGCCGGTGTTGGTCAGGAACAGGGTGTTATTGCCGGTGGAAGAACTTTGGGAGTAATTGCCGTAGTTGGTAAAGCCGCCGCTGCCCCCGAGGATGCCGTTGCCGTTCATGTAGGCGTTGTTAACCAGGGGGCCGGCGCCGTCGATGGTGCCGCCGCCCAGGTTGAGGTTGCCCTGGTTAGTCAGGCCTGAGGCCCCGGTGACGGTGACCGTGCCGCAGTTGCCCACCATCAGAGAGCCGTTGGGGTTGATGGTGATCATGGGGGAGGTGAGGAGGCCCTCACTGAGGATGTAGGTGCCGGAGCTGCCGGGCATGCCGGCCAGGGTGAGTTGGTTAGTCACCGTGTTGGTGCCGCCTGCCTGGGAGAAGTAGCCGTCGCCGTACCAGCCGACGTATTCATTCCTGGCCGAGAGGGCGCCCCGCTTCAGGTAATAGCTGCCGGAAGAGCCAATTTCCCAGCCCAGGAGGAGAAGACCGTTGACGGTGTTGGTGCCGCCGCTGTAGACCCCGCAGTTGTAAGTGCCGCCGCCCTGGGTGAAGCTGCCGCTGCCGAACATGCCCACCGTCAGATTGGTGGTAGTGAGCCGGCCCTCCTGGAGGCTATAGTTGCCGGAGGAAGTATCAG
>DYLF01000109.1 GCA_020722205.1 Desulfobacca acetoxidans | reverse complement strand
CCATCCTCTGCCTTGGCGGAGTGAGGCCTGAGTTTACATAAATGCCAGGAATTTTTGGAGACTATCGGATACCAAGGGAGTAACTAATGCACCCGGCAGCCGCCGCCCTCTTGCGCCAGATCCCCTCGGTGGACGAACTCCTGCGCCATCCCCAGTTGGCCGCCCTCCTCGAGGGAGGCCCCCGTCCTTGGGCGGTGAAGGCCATCCGGCGTCATCTGGCCGGCAAGCGTCAGGAAATTCTAGCTCTGCCGGCCGAGGCCCTGCCGACCCACCTGCCGGTGGAGGCCCTGGTGGCGGAACTGGCCCAGGTGTTGGCCGAGGCCGCCCGGCCCTCCCTCCGCCGGGTGGTGAACGCCACCGGAGTCATAATTCATACGAATCTGGGCCGCTCCCCTCTGGCTCAGCCCGCCTTGGCGCAACTTGAGGAGACGGCGGCTCATTATTGCACCCTGGAGTACGACCTGGCGGCGGGCAAACGGGGCTCCCGCCAGGCTCACCTGGAGGGGTTGCTCACCGAGCTCACCAGCGCCGAGGCGGCTCTGATCGTTAATAACAATGCGGCCGCAGTGCTGCTGGCCCTGATGACCATGGCCCGGGGGCGGGAAGTCGTCATCTCCCGGGGACAACTGGTGGAGATCGGCGGTTCCTTTCGGATGCCGGATGTCATGGCGCTGAGCGGCGCCATTCTTCGGGAGGTGGGAACAACCAACAAAACCTATCTGCGGGATTATGAGAGCGCCATCACCTCCCAGACTGCCATGCTGCTGAAGGTTCATCCCAGCAACTACCGCATCACTGGCTTTACGCATGAGACACCCCTCGCCGACTTGGTGGCCCTGGGGCGGCGGTACGGGCTGGCAATTATGGAAGACCTGGGCAGCGGCTGCTTGCTCGACCTTAGCCGTTATGGCCTGGAACGGGAACCGACCGTCCAGGAGGCGGTGGCCACCGGTGCTGATCTCGTCACTTTCAGTGGCGACAAGCTCCTGGGCGGCCCCCAGGCCGGCCTTATCCTGGGCAAACAGGAAGCGGTCAAACTTCTAAAAGGAAATCCCCTCCTGCGTGCTTTGCGTCCCGATAAAATGACCCTGGCCGGACTCGAAGCCACTTTGCGCCTTTACCAGGCTGAGCCCCAAGCCGTGGCGCACATCCCCACCCTGCGCCTACTCACCAAACCGCTGTCGGAGGTGCGGCGGGATGCTCGCCGTCTGGCCCGCCTCATCAAGCGGCGCGGCGGCGCCCGCTACCAGGTGGAAATCAAGCCCAGCCTGGCCCGCCTGGGCGGCGGCGCCCTGCCTGAAGCCCCCATCCCCAGTTGCGCCCTGGCACTTTCCCTGCCCCCCCTTTCGCCCCACCAACTGGAACTCCGTCTGCGCCGGGCCAAGATCCCGGTCATTGCCCGACTGGAACATGAACAACTGCTGTTGGATGTGCGCACCCTCCTGCCCCAAGACTTCCCGGCCCTCCTGACCACCCTCACCGAGATAGAGGGGACGTTGTTGAAATATTAACTTTCTCGGCAGATCTCCTTCAGCAGGGACTCAGGGGTCAGAGTCTGCCCACGCCGTGCAGCCTTGCTCACCGCAGAGGGAGAGATTTTAAGCCTCTCGGCCAATTTTGCGCCTGATACTCTTAGTTTTCTGACGGCCAGGTAACACAACGTGGCCCGAGCCGCCGCCAGGGAGGGTTCTTTGCCGGGGGAGGCCAAGGCCGCCGGGGATACCCCGAAGTGTTTGGCCGTTCGCTGGAGCAGGGTTTCCAGATCAAGACCCTGGCGCGCCGAGGCCTGCTCCCAAGCCAAGTGTTCTCCAGCGGCTTTCAACACCCGAGCCACGAAATCACTGCTTCCCAACACCCGTTCATCCCCTTGCGCCTGCTTACCCTGCTCTTTAAGAGCCTTGAGAGCAGTCCAGCCGCCCAAGGAACGCAACACCCCCCCACCCGTCAGGTCCGGACGCCGACCCTGGGCCAGGCCTTGGGCCACAAAAGCGTTATAGGCGGCGACGGCCTCCGCCTCAAAAGAGCCGAACAGGCGCAGGACATAATCTCTATCCTGCCATGGACAATCCCACCCACCATTTAGGACCCGATGGCCGGTATAGGGATATGAAGCCAGTTCGTTTAAATCCCGGACCACGCCGGCCCTAAGGGGGTTCAAATGAATGTAACGCACCAGCTCTAATAGATAGGGGTCTTCTTCACACAGGATGGATTGATAGCGGTTCTGAAAAAGGTGGCCGCGGCGCCGGTGCCGCCGGTTGAAAAACTGGGCGTAGCCGGTAAGCAAACGACGCATGACAGTCGCCAGTGGCGTCAGCCCGGTTCTGGCCAGCAAATGCACATGATTGGCCATCAAGGCCCAAGCATAGCAGGAAGTAGAGGTCTCTGTCAACACCGCGCCCAGACGCTGTAAAAATTCAGCCCTGTCGTGTTGAGTCCGGAAGATCGCTTGTCCGTCAATCCCCCGCACAATCAGGTGATGCAGCGCCCCCGGGGCATCAAGTCTGGCATGGCGAGGCATGGTCGAATAATAACCTTCCTCCCCGAGAATGTCAATATTTCACGAACGTCCCCTTTAACTTTAAGAGGTGCGTTCCAGGAGCTCGCTGGTGATGGCTTGGAAAAAGCGTTTCTCCGGGGATTCGGGGAAGGACTGGAGATTCTCTTGGGCCAGGAGGTTGTAATGGCGGGCGCGGTCCCGGGCATAGGCCAGGGAGCCGTATTTGGTCAGCAGCCGACGAATTTCACCAACCATCTCCGGTTGGAGGTTTGTCGCCATTTCCTGCAGGCGCCTCCGGTCGTCGGCGGCGGCTTGGGAAAAGGCATGAATCAGGGGCAGGGTAACCCGACCTTCCCGGAGGTCATTGATCACCGGTTTGCCCAACTGCTGTTCATTGCCGACGAAGTCCAGGATATCATCCACCACCTGAAAGGTGATGCCCAGATTGAGACCGAATTTGGTTAAGGCCTCCTCCAGCGGTTCGGGGACGCCGCCCAGGACGGCCCCGATCTGGCAAGCGGCAGACATGAGCACCGCAGTCTTGCGGGTTATTACCTCAAAATACTGCTCCTCGGTGAGATTCAAGTTCCCGGCATGGAGAAGCTGCAAGATTTCCCCCTCAGCCATCATGGTGGTGGTGTGGGCCAAAATCTTCAGCACTCTCAATTTATCCGTGGTCACCGCCAAAGCCAAGGCTTTGGCCAGAAGAAAGTCCCCCACCAGGATCACCGCTTGGTTGCCCCAAATGGTATTGGCCGTGGAAGCACCCCGTCGCACCGGGGCGGCATCCACCACATCGTCATGCAGGAGCGTGGCGGCGTGCAAGTATTCAAATATAGTAGAAAAATCAGCCAAATTGTTACCCCGGCAGCCACTCAGTCGCGCTGCTAGGAGGAACAGCAGTGGCCGCACCCGTTTGCCGCCACTGAGCAGAATGTGCTGCCCCACTTGGGCAATAAAAGGAACATGCGTGTGAAGATTGGCCACCAGCGCCTGGTTGATGGCGGCAATGTCCTTCTCCAACTCTTTCAGCAGCGTTTTATGTTCCATTTTTCACTAGTTTAGGATAACCCACTTTTCCAAACCTGTCAATTTCAATGGTGCAACAGAAGCAGATGCGAATTCGGGGAGGAAATCTGAAAACTTTACAACCAGAAACGGCCTTTCCCTTGGATCGCCGGCGCGCCTTCTAACTGTCGCCCACAAAAGACGAAATAATCTCCCCCAAGACATCCGGGGCAATAGCCCGGGTAAGATGCACCGGCTGTACCTCCCCCACCTGGCCCACCCCGGCAGTGATCAGGACCTGGCCGTCGATTTCCGGGGCCTGACACTGCAGCCGACCTTTTAAGAGGTATGGGCTTTCCTGGCTCACCCCCTCTACCAGTACGGGCTGGACGGTGCCCACCAGGTCTCTTAGCTTCTCCTTGACTATCTTCCTCTGGAGGGCTTTGAGGCGTCTGGCCCGTCCCTGGGCCACCCGGCGGGGCACGGCTCCGGCAAAGCTTGCGGCAACCGTGCCTTCTTCAGGGTAGTAAAGGAAGACGCCCAGATGGTGAAAGCGCACCTCCTCTACCAGTTCCAGCAAGGACTCAAAATGCGCCTCGGTTTCCCCAGGAAACCCCACCATGACGGTGGTGCGCAGCGTCGCCTGCGGCAGGTATGCCCGGATGCGTTGGCAGGTGTCCAGGATGTCCTGCCGTCTGTATCCTCTCCCCATGCGACTCAACACGTCATCATGGGCGTGCTGCACTGGTAGGTCCAGGTATGGCACCACCACGGGGATGCCGGCCATTGTCTTTAAAAGGCTGTCAGTTATCCGACTGGGATAGGCATAAAGCAAGCGTATCCAAACAAACCCTGGGATATCCGCCAATTCCTGCAACAACTCCCCCAGCCCGGGCCGCCCGCCCCACTCCTGGCCATAGGCCGTGGTGTCCTGGGCCACCAGGATGACCTCCTTGACCCCGAAGGCAGACAAATGCCGGGCTTCCGTTATCAGGGTGGCCAGCGGACGGCTCCGATAAGGGCCGCGAATCCTGGGGATGGTGCAAAAACTGCAGGCATGGCTGCAACCCTCAGCAATCTTGAGATAGCCCAAATACCGGGGCAAAGCGGCATAACGGGGTTGCACCGCGGCGTAATCATAGGGGCGCCGCCGACAGTAAAGGCGCGGCGCCGTTGGCCTCCCGTCCTGCTTGAGAAGCCGGGGCAGGTGGGGAAAATCATTCACCCCCACCAGTAGATCAACTTCTGGCAGGAGACTCGCCAGGTCCGCGCCATAACGCTGCACCAGGCAGCCCACCACCACCAGGCGTTTTCTTGGAGCATTTTCCTTGTGGCGTGCCAATTCCAGAATAGTATCCACCGCCTCCTGACAGGCCGGCGCTATGAAGGCGCAGGTGTTGACCAATAAGACTGTGGCCTCCTCAGGACTATTACAAACCTCCCAACCCTCTTGGGCCAGGCTGCCCAACATGATCTCCGTGTCCACCAGGTTCTTGGGACAGCCCAAACTAACCACATAGACGGCCCTGGGCTCCGGCTTCTGATTGCTGGCTGGTTTAGTCATC
>DYLF01000108.1 GCA_020722205.1 Desulfobacca acetoxidans | reverse complement strand
GGGCCAGGGAGCGAGCCCCCTGCCCCCTCCCCTAAAACCCCTTCCTCCACCCCAATTTGGCATCTGGTTTATCCGCGCAATAATGGCGTGGTCATCCAAAAAAATACCTCAGCCACCTCGTAGCGGATTCTTCAGGGCGGCCACAAAATCCCCCACCTCTTTAAGCAATTCCTGTCCCCGAAGCTTCGCCACCCGTTGGACGATGGCGCTGCCCACCACCACCCCATCCACATAAGGGGCCAGCATCTTCACCTGTTCGGGGCTGGCGATGCCGAAGCCCACAGCCAGCGGGCATTTCACCCGGCGGCGGACTTCCTGCAGTTCGTCCTGCAGCTCCGGCGGCAGTTGGCTACGGGCCCCGGTGATGCCGGTCACTGAGACATAGTAGAGAAACCCCCGGGTCAGGGCCGCCAGCCTTTGGATACGCTTGAGCCCGCTGGTGGGAGCGGCCAGAAGCACAGGCGCCACTCCTGCCGCCAGCGCCTCCCGGCGCCAGGCCCCCGCCTCCTCCGGCGGCAGATCCGGGATGATAACACCGTCCACGCCGTTCTCAGCAGCCATGCGGGCCGTCCGCGCCAGGCCGTATTGCAAGACGGGATTGTAGTAGCCCATCAGCACCAACGGCATTGGGCTGGCGGCCCGCAATCTTCCTGCCAGCTGCAGGACATCCTCAAGGTGAACCCCGTTTCTGATGGCCCGGTTGCTGGCCGCCTGAATGGTGGGCCCGTCGGCCAGCGGATCGGAAAAAGGCACTCCCAATTCCAAGATATCAGCCCCCTGCGCCGCCATCTGCAGAGCCAGTTGATAGCTGGTTTCCAAGTCCGGATCCCCTGCCGTGATAAAAGGAATCAGAGCCTTCTCGCCCCGTTCCCCGAGGTGCCGAAATACAGCCGCAATGCGCTTCATTTTATCCCCCCGCCATCTTTGCCGGTGATCAGCGGTTTGTCAGCAATTATTTGAGCATATTATTCAAGTAGCGGGCTGAGTGCCGCTGAGCACTGCCGACACTGCCTCCACGTCCTTATCGCCCCGCCCGGAGAGATTAATGATCACCACATCTTCCGGGTTAAACCGGCGGCTGTTGAGCTGCAACCAAGCAATGGCATGGGCGCTCTCCAGAGCCGGCAGGATGCCTTCGGTCTTGGCCAGCAGTTTAAACCCTGCCAGGGCCTCGTCATCCGTTACCGCCTGGTATTCGGCCCGGCCGGTGTCCTTAAAGAACGAATGTTGTGGCCCCACCCCGGGATAATCCAGCCCCGGCGCCAGAGAATGAGCCTCCTGGATGTTGCCCCAGGGGTCCTGCAGAAGGTAGCTCAGGGAGCCGTGCAACACCCCCACCGTGCCGGCCACCAGGGTGGCGGAGTGGTGTCCGGTGTGGAGACCGTGGCCCGCCGCCTCCACGCCCACAAACCGCACCGGATCATGGAGAAAAGGATAGAAAAGACCCATGGCGTTGCTCCCGCCGCCCACACAGGCCACCAGACAAGTGGGCAGGCGCCCGGTCTGTTGCTTCACCTGGGCCTTGGCCTCCCTGCCGATCACTGCCTGGAAGTCCCGCACCATCATGGGATAGGGGTGCGGCCCGGCCACCGAACCGATGACGTAATGAGTGTGGCGGACATTGGTCACCCAATCCCGGATGGCTTCGTTCATGGCGTCTTTTAAGGTGCAACTGCCGCTGGCCACACTTATCACCCTGGCCCCCAGAAGTTCCATGCGGATGACATTAAGGCGTTGGCGCCGGATGTCTTCGGTGCCCATAAAGATGTCACACTCCAGCCCCAACAGGGCGGCCACCGTGGCCGTGGCCACCCCGTGCTGCCCGGCCCCGGTCTCGGCGATGAGGCGCTTTTTCCCCATCCGGCGGGCCAAGAGCCCCTGGCCTATGGTGTTGTTGATCTTATGCGCGCCGGTGTGGGCCAGGTCCTCTCTTTTGAGATAGATCTTTGGCCCTCCCAGGGCGGCGGTCAGTTGCCTGGCGAAATATAAGGGAGTCGGCCGCCCCACATATTCCTGCAGGTACCAAGCCAGCTCCCGCCGGAACTCTGGCTGGCGATGGAGGCGGCGGTAGGCGGTTTCCAATTCAAATAAGGCCGGCATCAGGGTTTCGGGCACAAAGCGGCCGCCATAGGGGCCGAAATGACCATGTCGATCGGGTTGCACAGTGAACCTCCCGTGAGTTTTGTTTTGTTAGTGGCCGACTGACCGAAGGTCATTGCTCAGGAAGCAAGGTTTTGCACCGCGGCAAAGAACTCCCTGAGCTTGGCCGGGTCCTTTTTCCCTGGATAGGCCTCCACCCCGCTGGCCACATCCAGCCCCTCGGGTTGGGCCACCCGCAGGGCCTCCACCACGTTATCGGCAGTTATCCCGCCGGCCAAGATGATGGCGCCGTATTCTTTGGCCTGACGGGCCAGGCGCCAGTCAAAGGTTTCCCCGGTGCCCCCCGGAAGACCCGGGCGGTAGGTATCCAACAAAAAAGCCTGCACCGCCCCGCGGTAGGATGCCAGGTGTGCCAGAGAATGGTCATCCTTCACCCTGAATCCCTTGATTACCCGCCGCCCCAGGCTCCGGCAGTACTCCGGCTCCTCGCGGCCATGCAGTTGCAGCCAGTCCAGCCCCACCCGGGCGGCTGCCTCCTTGACCAGCGCCGCCTCTTCATCCACAAAGACCCCCACGCTCAGAACAAAAGGGGGCAACTGGGCAATGATGGCCCTAGCCTCTTCCGGGTTTACACATCTCGGGCTCTTGGGGTAAAAAATAAATCCCAGGGCCTGCGCCCCCAGCCCGGCGGCCAGCCTCGCATCCGCTAAATTGGTAATCCCGCAAATCTTGACTCTCACCATCGCCATACTGCTAGCAGATCCTTAATACCCAACTGTTCTTTTTCAGCCGAACATACAAACTTACCATTTTTACTGATGACATTTCAGCAACCACGGTTCACTGCTCCTTAATCCCCAACAATTCACGGAGCTTGCCTCCCGGATGGCCGGACACCACCAGCGCCTCCCCGATGAGAAAGTTTTTAATGCCACCCTGTTCCAGGCGTTTAAGATCTGCTTTGGTCTTGAGTCCCGAGGCGGCCACCAGCGTCACTCCTGGCGGCGCCAAGGGGGCCAACTCCAAAGCGCGGTCCATGTCCATCCGGAAGGTGTGCAGGTCCCGGTGGTTGATGCCGATCAGATCGGCGCCGACGGCCAACGCGGTCTCCATTTCTTTCTGGGTGTGCACTTCCACCAGGGCCTCCAGACCAAGAGAACGGGTTAACAGCAGTAAGGCCCGGAGTTTGCCGGCCTCCAGGAGGTTCACCAGGAGGAGCAAGGCATCCGCCCCCAAGGCGGCGCTTTCATAAATCTGGATGGGCTCCAGGATAAAGTCCTTGCGCAGCACAGGCAAGTTCACCTCCAGTTTGATTTCCTGCAGGAAGGCCGGATCCCCTTGAAAAAAAGCCATTTCGGTGAGAACGGAAACGGCGGCGGCGCCATTCTGCTCATAAATCCGGGCCAGCTCTACCGGCTCCAGGCCCATGGCCAGCTCGCCTTTGGACGGTGAAGCCCTTTTGACCTCCGCAATAATGGCCCGGCCGGGGGTTTGGTCCAAGGCCTTCTTCAGGCTTATCGGCCTCGGCCGCTGAGCAATGGCGCTTCTGAATGTCGCCATCTTTCCCGACTCAAAAAGAGTCAACGATTCCTCAAGTTTGTGCGCCACAATTTTTGCCAAAAAATCCATTATGTTTGACTTTCTCTGGAAAGGCTTGCCCGCGCCCACAAGAGTGCAAGAATGAGCAAAGGGAGGACGACATCATCAAATATAATCCCCACCCCCACGTTGACCCCATCAAGCCACCCACGATCACAAATATGAGCAAGAGATAAGCCATTAATATATCTACTACTTGGGCTTTGCGCAGGAGCTTTTTGCCCAGCCCCGGATGGATGCCCGCCACCACCAGCAAGGCCAGCAGATAGAAGAGATAAATAATAGCTTGGGCCTCACTCTGCAAGCTGTCCCTGACGGGGTCAGCCCCCTGGGCCGAAACTTTTGCTCTTCGCCACCAGGGCCTCTAACTTGGCCAGCGCTTTACCCGAACGGATGGTTTCCCGGGCCAGGATCAGGCCGGCGGGAAAGTCGGGAGCCTGCCCGGCGGCGATAAAGGCGGCGGCGGCGTTCAGGGCGACCATATCTTCCTTAGGTCCGCCCTCGCTTGCCAGCACCTGCCGCACGATACGGACATTCTCAAAGACGTCACCTCCCTTAATATCCATATGGGTCGCCCGCTTGAGGCCGAAGTCCTCCGGGCTGATGGTGTAGGTGGTGACTTTGCCGTCCTTTAATTCGCTCACCCGGGTGGGGCCGACGATACTGATTTCGTCAAAAGAACCCTCGCCATAGACCACAAAGGCGCTTTTGGTGCCCAAATTCCCCAGCACCTGCGCCAGGGGCTCAGTGAGGGCTGGGTCATATACCCCCAGCACCTGGACGTTGGCCCCGGCCGGGTTGGTGAGCGGCCCCAGGATGTTGAAGATAGTGCGAATGCCGATCTCCCGCCTCGGCCCGATGGCAAAGCGCATGGCCCCGTGGAGTTGGGGGGCGAAAAGAAAGCCGATGCCAACTTCGGTGATGCATTGGGCCACCTGCTCCGGCGTCAGGGACAGATTTATCCCCAGGGCCTCGATGACGTCGGCGCTGCCGCAGCGGCTGGACACCGCCCGGTTGCCGTGTTTGGCGACGCGTAAACCAGCCCCGGCCACCACAAAGGCCGTAGTGGTGGAAACGTTGAAGGTCTGGGTGGCGTCTCCGCCGGTGCCGCAGGTGTCCACGATGGTCTCCCGGTCCACATTGATTTCATCCCGGTCCAGGTCAATGAGGCCGTTCTCCAAAGGGATGCGGGTGGCCTTGGCCCGCATGACCTTGGCCGCCGCGGTGATCTCGGCCACGGTCTCGCCCTTCATGCGCAGCCCGGTGATAAAGGCCCCGATCTGGGCCTCGGTGGCCTGCCCTTCCATGATGACCTCCATGGCCCGGGTCATCTCTCCTTCCGTCAGGTCCTGACGGTTCACCACTTTGTAGATGGCTTCTTTGAGCATG
>DYLF01000002.1:56140-99192 GCA_020722205.1 Desulfobacca acetoxidans | reverse complement strand
GTTGTTGTGGGCGGCAAAACGGCGAATTACCTCGTAGCGCATACCATAGCCGCCGTTGCGCATGATGTTCATGGAATCTACATAAACTCCTACTCTTCTTTTGGACATACTCTTTAGCTGTTACCCCCTGTTAAGAAAAAATAGTTTAAAATCATCAGTTTCTTCCCCCTTCCCTTCTTCTACTTTGAACTTGGGATTAAACTTGTCAGTCTGGTTTCGCCGAGCTCACTTGCAATTCTACCTGCCATTGGCTGACAACCGCAAGCACCAAGCCGAGGTTGCTAATAAAACAGGCGTTCTCCGGGCCTGGGGCCAAAGGGCGCCGCTTCGGTCAGGAGACGTCCACGCTCTTGTAAGCGTTCTTTGAGATAAGCGGGCAGGAAGGGGAGGCTCTGGGAATATTCCGGGCTGAACCAACGGGTGGCGGTGACGCCCCGGGAGGCGAGGCGGGCCGCCGCCTCCGCGGCCGAGGGCCAGGAGAAATCCTCCCCGCCCGCAAGGTGGAAGCCATAGAGGTCCATAAAGCTGGGGACAAAAACAGCATAGGCGATTACCTTGGGGAATACCGTGCACAGAGTGCAATTCAGGTCCGGCATCAGCCGCCCCCACATGCCGGCCGAACCGGATTGCACCGCCATCAAACCTCGGGGGGCCAATTTTTGGCGCACCAAAGCGTACATCTCCCGGGTGAATAACTGCACCGCCGGCCCCCCGGCCACGGGTTCAGGCAGGTCCAGGATGATGACGTCAAAGGAGCCGTCCGGGGCTTCCGCCAGCCATGCTCGGCCATCGACAAAGACCAATCGGACGCGGCGATCGTCAAAGGCGCCGCCATGAAACATGGGGAGCCACTCCCGGCACAGATTCACCAACTCCTCATCGATGTCCACCATAATGGCCTGCTGCACCGTATTATGCTGCAGAACCTCCCTTAGGGTCGCACCTTCGCCACCGCCCATGACCAGCACCCGGCGGGGTTCCGGATGAGCCGTCATAACCGGGTGCACCAGGGCCTCGTGATAGATAAACTCATCGATCTGTGCCGACTGCAGGCGGTCATCCAGAATCAGGGCCAGACCCCATAAAGGGTTCTCAAAAATCTCATAGGCCTGGAAGCGCGTCCGCCCCCGCACCACCACCCGCTTCCTCTCCATGGCGATGAGATCCGCCGGGCTGCTGAAATCCAGGTACCAGTCCCCCGACGGCCACTTGGTCCGCCCAGGCAAGGACTCTTTTTCCGCTGCCATTATACCCGCTACCTCTCTTGACCTTGCCGAGAGATTGTATAGAAATCAGAAAGTTTTCACAAGTCTGTTTGAGTTCAGAATCAGGTGGCCAGACACGATCGACAACGAAGAATCCCTCCTACCCCCGATTTAGAAAGGGGGGAATTAGGGGAATTAAAGGAAGTTCCATATTTCTTAATGCAATAGGGCTAGCGGCCTTTGGGTTTGGCCTTGCCTTGGGGCTTCGGGGCCGCGCCGCCGGCGGGGGGACTCGCAGGCGGAGTGGACTTCTGCTCCTGCTCCAATCTTTGTATGGCCTTGGCAGCCAGGTCAAATTGCGGGTTTAAGAGTTGGGACCGTTTATAATGGTTCAGTGCCTGCTCCTTGTCACCCCAGGCCTCCAGAATCCGCCCCATTTCGAAATGATACAGAAAAAAATCCCGCTCTTTGCTGAAGAGATAGCCAAATTCCCGCCGGGTGCGGTCCCGATCACCCTTCATGGCGAACACCCGGCCCAGGTCAAAGTGGGCGTCCAGGAAATCCGGGGAGATTTTCAGGGCTTTCTGCAATAATTCTTCGGCTTGCCCTGTTTTGTCCCGCTCCAGGGAATAAATTTTCCCCAGCATGGCCATGGCGTGGTAGTTATCAGGGTCCAGGGCCAACACTTTCTGGAAGGCTTTCTCGGCCTGCTCCTTTTCTTGGCGCAGGAAGTGAACTTGTCCCAGCCAAAAATAGCCCAAAGGTTTTTGAGGTGCCAGGCGCACGGTCTCCTGAAATTCCTTGAAAGCCTCCTCGCTTTTCTGTTCAGCCAGAAACTTATGCCCCTGGCGAAAATGTTCCATGGCCTGAGCCGGCAACGGCGCCTCAGCTTTCTCTTCTTTCTTGGTCTGGGCCGGCGGTTCCGGAGCCGAGCAGCCGCTTAATCCCGCCAACCCCGCCAGTCCAGCCGCTAACCACGCCAACCACAACAGTATCGCCACTAGCGACCGCATCACATCATCCTCCTTAAGGATTAAAGATAATAACGATATCACTCAGGGAATATGGCCCAGCTTCAAAGCGCAAATAAATATCCGAGGCCGGGAAGAGAGGATCGGAGCGTCCTCAAATCCTTGACCAGATGCGCACATCGACGCCGAACAAGCCCCGCGGATATAATAACAATGGGTTTATCTCGATCTGGTCCAGTTCCGGGTGTTTTTGGGCCATGGTCGCCATGGCCCTCATGGCCTGCTTCAACGCCGCCAGGTCCCGGGGGGGCTGGCCCCGGTAGCCGGTGAGCAGGGGATAGGCCTTAAGACTCCTGATCAGGTCGTCGAAGTCCGCCTCATCCGCCGGCAACAGGCAAAAGGCGACATCCCGGTAAAGCTCGGTATTGACCCCCCCCAGACCGAACATCAAAGTGGCTCCATACTGAGGATCGGTAACCACCCCCAGGATGACCTCCAGACCCCCGGGATTGGCCATGACCGAGACGCTGACCCCCTCCACCTTGGCCTCCCTGGCGTTGAGCCGCACCGAAGCCATGATCTCCTGAAAGGCGTTGCGCACCATGTCGTCGTTCATGAGGTTGAGTGCCACGCCCCCCACCTCGCTTTTATGGGGGATGTCGGGGGAGGCCACCTTCAACGCCACGGGGTAGCCGAACTTCTGAGCCAGGCTGACGGCTTGGTCAGCGGTTTGAGCCAAGGGGGCGGCGGCCACGGGGATGCCGCTCTTCACCATCAGGTCGATGGCTTCCGCGGTGGGGAGGAGTCGTAGTCCGGAAGCCGGCGGGGGGAGCGGCGCCGCCGGGGGCTCGGGGAGATGGGGGGCGAACCGGAAAAACTGGGCCAAGGCCTTGATTCCCCGCTCCGGGGCAGGGAAGACCGGGATACCCGCCTGATACAGTTTTGCCCGCTCCTCCCGCTCCACGTCGGCCCCGCCCAAGAAGATCACCAGTTCCGTGGCATTGGGGGTCACCACCTGAGAGGCACCGGGGATGGGATCGCCGAAGATGATCACCTGGTAATCATACTCTCGTTTGGCTTCGGCAGTGACCTTCTGATAGAGGGTGGCATCCGCTATGACATCGCCGGTCAGGTCCACCGGGTTGCCCACGGCGCAGTGTGCCGGCAGCATCTGTCGCAGAGTCTGCTGGAGAGCAGGAGATGGGGGCGGGGTGGCCAGCCCGTTTTTTTCCGCCTCGTCGATAGCCAAGATCGCCGCCCCCCCGGAACTGGTGGTAATCATCAGATTCCGCCCCTGCGGTGGAGTAAGGTAGGCCAGAGCCTTGGCGAAGTCAAATAATTCTTCCAGGGTGTCGGCGCGATAGACCTTGTAGCGGCGGAACAGGGCGTCATATATTGCATCCACCCCGGCCAGGGACTTGGTGTGGGAGGTGGCCGCCATGCTCCCCCGCACGGTGCGCCCGGCCTTCAGGATCACCACCGGTTTGGTCGTCCCGGACAGGGCATCCAGAAAATAGGTGGGCCGTTTCACCCCTTCCAGATACATGGCGATGACCTGGGTATGGGGATCTTGATTAAAATAGGCCAGCACTTCGGCCTCGTCCACGTCCACCCGGTTGCCGAGGCTGACGAAGCCGCTCACGCCCAATTTTTCGGCTGCCGCCAGGTCCATGAAAGCCGCCCCCACGGTACCGCTCTGGGAGGCAAAGGCAATCCTTCCCCTGGTGGTGATGAGGGGCCAAGAGGCGCACATCTGGTGGTGCGGCATATTCACCCCCTGGCAGTTGGGCCCCACCACTTTCAGGCCGGTGCGCCGAATGACCTGGGCCATTTGGTCCTGCAGGCGCTCCCCTTCCGGCCCGGCTTCGGCGAAGCCGCCGGTGATGACAATGGCCCCTTTCACACCGGCCGCAGCACATTGTTCCAGGGTGGGGGTGACAATTTTTGCCGGGATCACTACCACCGCCAACTCCGGTGGGGTGGGGGTGTCGGCCACAGTCGGATAAACCTTAAGCCCTAATATTTCCTCGGCCTTGGGATTAATGGGATAGAGAGGCCCGGCAAAACCGCCGTTTTTGAGATTGGCCAAGATGTCATGTCCCAATTTGCCGGGGACGGTGGAGGCCCCGATGACCGCCACGCTTTGGGGTTTGAAGATGGCCTGGAGTCTGGTTAAGGTCTCCATGATTCCTCCCCTGAGGTGAGTGTAGTTGCGTCTCCGTTAAGGCGATGATACCATAAACTGAACGGAATATGCCAACCGGGAGCGGTTCTGACTTCAGATTCCACGTCCAGATTTCTCTTGCCCGCAACGGCTGACTACTCACGGCTCAGATCAATGCCCCGCATCAAGGTCCTGCACCTTATCACCAGTCTTCCCATCGGGGGTGCCGAAGACCTGATAGCCGACATCATCACCGGCCTCGCTCCGGGCAGGTTTGAGGTGCAGGTTGCCTGTCTGGAGAGCCCGGGAGCCATCGGCGAGGAGCTGAGCGGCGCCGGTCACAAGGTGGTCAACCTCGGTTTAAAGATTAAAACCACTCCTTTTGGGTGCCTGCTGTCGGCAGTGCGGCGGCTCCTGCAGGAGATCAGACCTCACATCCTGCATACCCATCTTTATCACCCCAATCTCTATGGGCGCCTGGCGGCGTTGGGATTAGGCCGCTTAGGTGTGGTGGCTTCTATCCATAATACCTATAGCCGGGTTAAACTGCACCGCTGCCTGTGGAATTTTGCCCTTGGGCGGATAACCGACTGTCTTCTGGTGAGCTCCCCCCAGGTCTATCAGGATGTGCGCCGTTACGATCGGGTGCCGGCGGCCAAACTGAGGATTTTCCCTTACGGCATCCGCCTGGAGCAACTGGAGATCCCGGAAACCCGGGAGGAAGTTAAAGCCCGGCTGGCCATCCCGGGCTTCTGCCTGGGGGTGGTGGGGCGGCTGGAGGAGCAGAAAGGGCACGAATTTTTATTGAAGGCCCTGCAAGAGGTGATTCGTTATCACCCTAACCTGACCGCCCTGTTGGTGGGAGATGGCAGGCGCCGGGAGCGCCTCGAGCACCTGAGCCGGGAGTTGGGATTGGCCGACAACGTCAGGTTCCTGGGCACCCGGCGGGATCTGCCGCGGCTCTATCGGGCCATGGACCTGTATGTGCAACCCTCCTTGTGGGAAGGCCTTCCCTTGGCCCTGTTGAAGGCCATGGGGGCGGGTTTGGCGGTGGTGGCCACCCGGGTCAGCGGCTCCTTGCACCTTGTCCAGGACGGAGTAAGCGGCCGCTTGGTTCCTCCTGCGGACAGCCTGAGCCTGGCCGCCGCCATTTTGGAGCTCGGCCAGGACTCTGAAAGGCGCCGCCGCCTGGGCCAAGCCGCCAGGAACACTGTTTCAGAACACCATTCCCTCGAGGCCATGCTTAAGCAACTGGAGGAATTATATCTGGAGCTTTATCAAAAAAGCTGTCCGATATGAACCCCAGACAGAAAACCGAAATCAGAAAACCGAAAACCGTCTTACACACCGAGTCCTCCCGGGGGTGGGGCGGCCAGGAGCGCCGCATCATGGCCGAAGCGCTGGCCATGCAGGCCCGCGGGCATACCCTCCTTTTGGCCTGCCATCCCAGGAGCCACCTTTATTCCCGGGCTACCCAGGCCGGCTTGGCGGTTCACCCCCTCCCTTTCGGCGGCTGGGGGAATCTCAGGGCCTTTTGGAGGCTGCGCCGACTCCTGCAACTGGCCAAAGTGGAGGTGCTCAACACTCACAGCTCCCTGGACTCCTGGGTGGGGGTGCTGGCCTGGAAATCCCTGGCCAACCGCCCTCTTTTGGTGCGCACCCGTCACCTCTCCACCCCGGTCAGCGTTAATCTTCCCACCCGTTGGCTGTATCACACTCCAGCCGCGGTCATCACCACCAGCGCCGACATCAGGTTGCAGCTCATGGCCCGGCTGGCAGTGCCGGGGAGTCGTTTGTTTCCCATCCCCACCGGCATTGACCCCGGCTATTTTGCTCCCCGCCCGCCTGACCCAAGCCGGCGTCAAAGTCTGGGTTTTCCACCTCAGAGCTATATCTTCGGGACCATGTCGGTCCTGCGCTCCTGGAAGGGACACCTCTATCTGCTCGAAGCCTTAAAGATTTTACTGAACCAAGGCTGCCGAGCCGCTCTCCTGCTGGTCGGCGACGGCCCTTATCGAGCGGTCATCGAAGAGCGCCTGGTGAAACTTGCTCTGACACCCTACGTCCGGCTGGTGGGCTATCAGGATGATGTCGCCCAGTGGCTTGCCCTCATGGATGCCTTCGTCTTCCCCTCTTATGCCCATGAAGGCGTGCCCCAGGCCGTCCTTCAGGCGCTGGCCATGGAGAAACCCGTCATCGCCAGCCAGATCGGCGGCATTCCGGAAGTGATCATGCCAGGCCGGACCGGGCTTTTGACTCCTCCCAGAGATTCTCTGGCCTTGGCCCAGGCTATGCGGGAAATCATGCACCATGGCGAACTGGCCCAAGGCCTCGGCCGACAGGGACGCCGCCTGGTGAGCGAGCGTTTCTCCCTGGAAAAGATGGCCAGCGCGGTGGAAGGCCTTTATGACAAAATTTGTAAAGCATAACCTTTCTACCCTCTTCTTTTCTGGGCGCGGCCTCTTGCCCTTGCCAACCGAGGCATTTTTTTTTACACTAGGAACTGTGAACAAATCCCTCCCCGCTGTCAATTTGGCCCCCAGCTCATACCCGGTCGGCTATTATTCCCCGCCCACTGCCTACTGCTTACCGGTTACTCCTTAGGAGGTGCATTATTACTGATCTTCACTATCTTAGAGATGCTCGTATCCTGATCACCGGCGGGGCCGGCATGATCGGCAGCACCATCGCCCGATTGGCCGTGGCCCACGGGGCGGAAGTCACGATATTGGACGCCATGCTGCCCCTCTACGGCGGAAATCCCTTCAACCTCGAAGGTATTCAAGACAAGATCGTCTTTGTCAAGGGGGACATACGTGACCTGGACCTAATGAAGCGGTTGGTGGACGGGGCTGATTACATCTTTAACCTGGCGGCCCAGGTAAGTTATGTGGACAGCAATAGCAAGCCTCTCCTGGATCTGGACATCAACTGCCGGGGGCACCTCAACCTCTTACAGGCCTGCAGCCACATCAATCGGAAAGCCAGAATCGTCTTCACCAGTTCGCGCTTTGTCTATGGCACCATTGAATACAACCCGGTGGACGAGAAGCACCCCTTCAATTGCCTAAGCATTTATGGCATCCACAAATTGACCGCGGAAAAATACTACCGTTTTTACCACGATGCCCACGGTCTGCCCACCGTGAGCCTGCGCATCGCCAACCCCTACGGTCCCCGCCAGCAGATGAAGCACAGCAAGTACGGCATCGTCAACTGGTTTATCCGCCTGGCCCTTGAAGGTCAACCCCTCACTGTCTATGGCGACGGCGCCCAAAAACGGGATTACATCTACGTGGAAGACGTGGCCGAGGCCGCTCTCTGTGCTGCGCTCACCCAGGGGACCGAGGGTCAGGTGTATAATTTAGGCTCCGGCACCGGCACTCCCTTCAGGGACATGGTGAAATTGGTGGCTGAACTGCTGCCGGGCACCGTAATCAAGCAGGTGGAGTGGCCGGCGGACCGCTATTTTGTGGAGACCGGGGACTATATCAGCAATATCAGCCGACTTACTCAGGCCACGGGCTGGGTTCCCAAAACGTCCCTGCGGGACGGGATTGCCAAGACCATTGACTACTACCGCCAATATCGGGATAAGTATTGGTAACAGGTGAAGCGTGAGCCGCAAGAAGATTTCTCCCCAGACTTAACACCCGAACCTTGAAACTCGAAACTTTATTGGCTTCTCTGTGGTACCGCCTGGACCGGCGCCACCGGGAGATCACCCGCCGCAATCTGACCTTTGCGTATGGTGCGGCCCTCTCCCCTCAGGAAGCAGACCGCCTGGCCCGTTGCGTTTTTCGGAGTTATGTGCGCTTTGCCTGGGAGATCCTGGAACTACTGCTGGCACCCCTGTCGGTTATCCGGAAGAAGGTAGTGGTGCAGGACGCTCACCTCCTTGATCAGGCCTTGGCCCAGGGCCGGGGCGTCATTGCCATCGCCGCACATGCCGGCAATTGGGAGTACACCGTCATGGGCTATGGCCTTAAATACCGGCCCGTGGCGGTGGTGGCCCGGGAACTGGCACACCCGTGGGGCAAACGTCTGGGCTGCCTCCTCAGGCAGCGGGGGGGCAACTGGATGATCAACAAACAACGGGGCCTTAAGGACATTCTGGCCCATCTCAGGCAAAACCACATCGTCGGCATCGTCATCGACCAGAATACCGCCACCTCGGAAGGCCTGCTGGTGGACTTTTTCGGGCACCCGTCCCGCACCACGCCGGTGGCGGCCCTTCTGGCCCGCTACCGCGATATCCCGGTGCTGCCCGCCCTCTCCCGCCGCCTGGCCGACGGCCGCCACCTGCTGGCCGTTTTCCCCCCCATTCCCATCAACAAAACCAGCGACCCGGAAGCCGACATCCTGGACCACCTCAGCCGCCAAAACCGGATCATTGAAGCCTGGGTGCGGGCCGACCCCACCCAATGGCTGTGGCTGCACCGCCGCTGGAAGAACCAGTTCCCCGAGCTGTATGAATGAACATTGGTCGGCGAATGGGGGTCGGCATTTTTTCAGCGCAATAACAACATCATATTCTCTTGTTACCGGCCTCCATCCAAAATAATAAATTAACAACCGGTTACGCCAGCTTCTGCAAGAGCCAGGCCATATTGGCCGCCAACTGGGCCACCGTCTTCATGCCCTCGGCGTCGTTGGCCACCTCCCCCGGCTTTAAACCATAGGCAATGGGCCAATAAGTGGAGCCCGGCACCACCATCCCCATAATCATGAAGAAAAACAGGACTTGAGCATAAGTGAAATTCACCCCGGCCCGCCGGGCCACCACTACCGGCGACCCCACCTTGCGCTGGAAAATGTTATCACCATGTCTGGCCACATAGCCGGCCCGATCCAACAGGGCCATCAGATTGGGAGTGGCAGAGCCAAAATACACCGGCGTCCCCAGCAACAGCCCATCTGCTTGGGCCATGGCTTCGTAAACACCCTGGAAATCATCCTCCTGGGCGCAACGGTTTTTTTCCTTGGCGCACTTCAGACAGGCCTGACAGGGAGCGATTTGCTTATCGTGCAATGATAAATAAGCGGTCTGCAACCCCTCTCTTGCCAGCACCTGCAAGGCTTCTCTCAACAACACACTGGTGTTCCCGTCAGGCCGCGGCGACCCGCAAATAGCCAGAACTTTCATAGTCTTTCCTCCTTGCGGTGGAGATATCCGTTCATGTCAGGGCTTAACTTTCCGTGGATTTTCAGATATTATGTATAAATAGTAGCAAAGTCAAAGAATCGCAACCAGTTAATGCGGTGGGAGGCTGGCAACGCGCCATATTCGCCGATTAATCTCATGCAGTGTGTTGTCGGTCTCCGCCGGTGCAGGCCTTGAGAAAAAGCTGACGGCTTCTGTTCTGCATATCGGCACTTTTGGAGGTTTGCCGCTACATCCCGAATAACTTAAGCAACCCGTTCTGGTGGTGCCCCTGGTTCTGTGGATTCCCGGCCCCTGCCGCTGGCGCGGGGGCACAATTATTATCATCTTTTTTTGTCTTACCGCACTCCTTTAGCAAGTGATCAGTAATCAGTGCTCAGTAACCATTAAGGAGAGACAGTTATCCCTTACGGAGCACTTTTGAGGGGCGCTTGCCTCACCCTTGAGGGGTGAAAATCCCCTTTGGCCCTGTATTTTTCAAGAAGAACGTAGAGGGTAAAAAGTAACGATGTCTGGTTTAGAATTCTTTCGTTTACAGACCAGGGAAGAGGTCCTGGCCCGGTACCAGCGCTTTGGGCCGGTGGGGGTGGAGGAGGTGGGCTTGGGCGAGGGTATCCTGCGGGTACTGGCGGAATCAGTAGCGGCCCCGGAGGCGGTGCCGGGGTTTGCCCGGGCCAGTATGGACGGCTATGCGGTGAAGGCGGAAGACACCTTTGGGGCGAGTCCGGGGCTGCCCCAGTATCTTCAGATTATCGGGGAGGTGGCCATGGGAGAGGCGCCCCGGGGGAGGATAGCAGCAGGCAGGGCCATGCGTCTGCCCACCGGTGGCATGCTGCCGGCAGGGGCTGACGCTCTGGTGATGGTGGAATATTGTAGCGAGCATCCGGATCAGACCTTGGAGGTGCGCAAGCCGGTGGCGCCGGGAGAGAATCTGCTTCGGCCGGGTGAAGATGTGGCGTCCGGAGAAGTGCTGTTAACCGCCGGCCGACGTCTCCGCCCACAAGACATCGGTTTGTTGGCGGCCTTGGGGGTAACCCGTCTCACCGTGCACCGACGCCCTCAGGTAGCCATCCTGTCCACCGGGGATGAGATTGTCCCGCCGGAGGCGACACCGGGACCCGGCCAGGTGCGGGACAGCAACGCTTACCTGGCGGCGGCTCAGGTAACCGCCATGGGGGGTATTCCTGTGCTGAAAGGCATCATTCCGGATAAATATTCGCCTCTTCGGGAAGCCTTGGCCGCGGCCTCGGAAGAGGCCGATTTGATTTTGATTTCCGGCGGCAGTTCTGTGGGTGCCCGGGATCTCAGCCTGTCAGCTATCCGAGGGCTGTCGGGGTCGGAAGTTTTGGTACACGGTGTGGCCATCCGGCCGGGCAAACCGACAATCTTGGCATCCCTGCAGGGTACACCGTTACTGGGCCTGCCTGGTCACCCGGCTTCGGCCGCCATTGTCATGCAGGTGCTGGGGCGGCCTCTGTTGGAGCGGCTCATGGGACTAAGGAAAGAGGTTTGCCCCCGGGGAGACGCCATTCAAGCCCGGTTGTCCCGCAACCTGGCCGGGGCCAGCGGTCGGGAGGATTACGTGCGGGTGCGCCTGCGGCAGGAAGAGGACGTCGTCTGGGCTGATCCGATTCTGGGCCCCTCAGCTCTTCTTTCCCCTTTAGTGAAGAGCGACGGTTTGGTGGTAGTTCCCCTGGGAGTGGAAGGTTTGACCAGGGGGGAAGCAGTAATGGTGGAATTGTTTGTCTATTGAAGTTTCCGGCCCCGTGGTGGCTGGTAATGACCTGGCGAGGTCTGGCGCGCACTGCGAACCGGAGGCAGAAGTCCAGAGGCCGCCCAACTTGGTATCACCCAAAGATGAGAGGATATCTTCAGGGCAACCGGACCAGACACTGGTCATCCAGGCGATGTACTTCGGCCGAAGAATTGCCCGGCATCTTGGCCAGCTGAAGTTGCACCCGAGATAGGACCTGCTTGGCCTCTTCGAGAGAGCTGGGTTTTGAGCGCCAGGCCCGCTGGTTTTCCTGGGAGATCAACAGGATGACCCCGGAGTGGCTGTTGTGGGCAGCTCTTCTTGGGTTCCGCCGGGGGGCGGGTGGGGAGGGAGCCTGCCCATTCAGCACGATTAACTGGCTATCGACCTTCATGCGTCCAACCTGCTTCCGCTTCTCTTGGTTTATGATTACCCGCATAATGACTATCGGCAGTTTAGCCATAATTCTTTAAAATCAGGCCGGTCGGCAGAAGCTGGCCAGATCAGCCCAAATTAAGCAAAGATTATGATAAGATAAGTATATTTTTGATGCTTCTGCTTAAACTTTGGGGAAAGAGGGGTGATATGTACACATTTTTGGGGCTGGTGGTGCTGGCATATTTGTTGGGCGGCATCCCCACGGGGTTGGTGGTGGCCCGGCGGCTGGGGGGAGCAGACCCGCGGCAGGCAGGCAGCGGCAATATAGGGGCGGCTAATATGTTCAGGTTGCTAGGGCGCTGGGCGGGGTTCCTTACTTTGCTGGGAGATGTTTTCAAGGGTGCGGTTCCCACCTTTTTGGCCCTCTTTTGGCTGCATCCGTTGGGGGCTTGGGCGGAGGCGGCGGTGGCGATGGTGGGGGGGGCAGCGGTTCTTGGTCATATCTTTCCGGTTTATCTGGGTTTTAAAGGGGGCAAGGGGGTGGCTACCTCCTTTGGCGTGATGGTGGCGGTTGTGCCGTGGGCTGCCCTTAACCTGCTGGTGGTCTATCTATTAGCGGTGTATCGCACCCGGGTGTCTTCTGTGGGGTCGCTCTTCTGCGCTTGGCTGCTACCCTTGGCGGTGGGTTTGTTTTCTGACTCCAAGGCTTATCTTCTGTTGGCCGGGGTCATCTCGGGACTCATCCTGCTCCGGCACCGGGAAAACCTCGAGAGGTTGGTGAAGGGCGAAGAATTATCCATGTTTTAGGGCCGCTGAGTCGGCAACCAGGCCGGAGAATCAGAAAAAGGAAATAGGTATTGACATTTGGGCTGCTTTTCATAAAATTTAAGATAAGCGGGCATAGCTCAGTTGGTAGAGTACAAGCTTCCCAAGCTTGGTGTCGCGGGTTCGAATCCCGTTGCCCGCTCCAACCCGGAGGCCAGCGGCCGCCGGAGACCCGCTTCCCCTGGTGAGGGGGCCGGCCTGAGGTCAGGGGCGAAAGAGCCGGCTTGCTTTGCCGGGTGGAGATAGAGAGATACTCTGGGGACGCCCCGAGATTTAAAAAAGTCTTGGATTTTCCCGGAAGTGGGCACAGGCCCGCTTTTTTTTTGAAAGTTGGGGACGCTGTGTCTTGGTGGTGATATCTGGAGATTAGAGGCCCTTAGAAATTGCCGGAGCAGAGAAGCCGGTCAGGTTGGACTGGTGATGATGCGGAAAGAAGAAGTAGCAGCCAGGGTGACGGAGTTGCTCCAGCCCCTGTTTCTCAGCCAGGGGGTGGACTTGGTGGAAGTGGAATTCCGGCGGCCCCGTAAGGGGAGGGCGATACTACGTCTCTTTGTGGACCGGGCCGGTGGCATCACGCTGGAGGAAATCACCCGTATAAGCAGGGTTGTAGGCAACCTCTTGGACGTCCGCGATTTTATTCAGGTGTCCTATACATTGGAGGTATCTTCACCAGGGCTCACTCGGGCGTTGAAGAAGCCGACGGATTACCAGCGTTACAAAGGGCGCTTGGTGCGTCTGACCACTCATCGCCCGTTTATGGGCCGGCAGGTGCATCGCGGTATCCTGCGGGGGTTGGAGGCCGACGAAGTGTGGGTGGAGGAGGATAGTCAGATGGTCAAGATACCCTTCCAGGAAGTGGCGCAGGCCCGCCTGGACATTGATATGAAGAATTTAGGCAAGGAGGCCTGATAATGATGAACCTGGAGTTAAAACGGATAATCGATCAGGTCAGTCGTGATAAGGGCATTGACCGGGAGCTGCTGGTGGCGGCCATCAAGGACGCCATCCGGTCGGCGGCCCGCAAAAAGTTCGGGGCCAAGTTAGAGATCGAAGTAAATTTCAACGAGAATACGGGAGAGATCGAGGTCTTTCAGTTCAAAGAGGTAACCCGGGAGGTTAGCGATCCCAACCGGGAGATCAGCCTCGAGGAGGCCCTGAAGTTGGATCCCGAAGCTGAAGAGGGCGACAGCCTGGGGATCAAGATGGATGCTTCGGCCTTCGGCCGCATCGCCGCCCAGTCGGCCAAACAGGTGATCATGCAACGCATGAAAGATGCGGAGCGGGACTTGGTATATGAAGACTACAAGGATCGCAAAGGTGAGATCATCAACGGCATTGTGCAGCGTCTGGATCAGGAAGGCATCATCGTCAATCTGGGACGCACAGAGGCCTTGCTGCCGCCCTCGGAGCAGGTGCCCCGGGAAATTTACCACAAAGGGGAGCGAATTCGGGCCTATGTGGTGGACGTCAAGAAGCAGAGCCGGGGACCGCAAATTATTTTATCCCGGACGCGCAGGGAATTTCTCATCGCCCTGTTTGAGGCCGAGGTGCCGGAGATTGCGGACGGCATTGTACAGATCATTGGCTGTGCCCGGGAGCCGGGCAGTCGAGTCAAGATCGCTGTTGCCTCCCGGGATGCCGATGTGGACCCGGTGGGGGCCTGCGTCGGGATGAAGGGGTCCAGGGTGCAGAATATCGTCCAGGAACTCCGAGGGGAGAAGATAGATATCATTCCCTGGCACCCGGACGTGGCCAAGTTTGCCACCAATGCTTTGGCACCGGCGGAAGTCAGCCGCATCATTTTGAACAAAGCCGCCCAGAGCATGGAGGTCATTGTGCCGGATGATCAATTGTCTTTGGCCATCGGCAAGCGGGGTCAGAACGTGCGGTTGGCCTCCAAGTTGTTGGACTGGAAAATTGATGTCAAAACCGAATCCAAGTATTCCAAGTCGATAAAGGAAGGCTATCTGTCCTTGCTCTGCATCCCGGGGGTAGGTGAAATAACCGCCAATCTTCTCAATGAAGCGGGTTTCACCTCGGCCCGGGAGGTGGCGGAGTCCAGCTTGGAAGAGTTGGTGCAGAGCACGGGGCTATCAGAGCGGAAAGCTGCGGCTCTTATTGCCGCGGCGCAGGAGATGATAATCCAGAAAAAGAGTGAGGGCGAGATCAGGACGGAAGGGAGTCATGATGTCGGCCTCGGATAAAGGTTGCGGCTGCTTTGCCGCGGCGAGACAAGTTTGGGGGTATGATCAGGCGTATGGGTAGAACCAGGGTGCTAAATTTGGCAAAGGAATTGAAAGTAGATGTGCGGGAGCTTATGCAGCACATGAGGGAGCGGTTGGGATTGAAGGTAGAGAATTATCTCAATCCTCTGGATGACGATACCGCCGCCCGGGTGCGTCAGTCTTTCCAGGAGGCAGCGCCCCAGATTGAGGAAAAGCGCATCGGCGATACCATTAAGCGCCGCCGCCGGGTGGCGCGAGTGGCTGCGGCGAAGGCGGCAACGGTGGAGATGGCGACGGTGTCTGCGGAGCAGTTGGCAGCTCAGGAGGCGGCGGTGTCGAAAGGGGTGGTAGAATCACCGGAGGCTGCAGCTCCTGCGGCGGCGGCCGGGCCAGAAGCTACCCCAGCCCCGGCAGCCAAATCTGCCGTGAGAAGCCGCAAAGTTAGAAGGACCAAAGAACAGGCGGCACGGCTGATTTCTCTGCCGGTTGAAGAGAAGAAACCGCCGGAAACCCAGGAGAAACCGGCAGCCGCTCCCAAACCGGCACCCAAGCTCAAGCCCAGAGCCAAGGTTAAAGCACAAACTCCCCAGCCTGTGGAGGCCCTGGAAGTGGAAACGGCCCCGCGGTTAGCCGAAGCGGCTCCCCCGGCGGCGGCTGCCCTGACGGCGTCCCTGCCCCCCGAGTCGGTTTCTCCGGCTCCGACGCCGGCCCCACCGAAACCGAAAAAGGCCAAGTCGAAAAAGAAGGAGATACCAGCCCGCATCATCAGCCTGCCTACTGAGCACGCGGCCAGCATAGAGGCCACGACGGTCTCTCCCCCGTCTCGGAAGGCGGTGGCCTTGCCGCCGGAGAGACCGGCAAGGGGAAGTGCCAGCGAAGCAGGGGCAAGGTCAGCGCCTACCGGGCCGCAAATTGAAGCCAAAGGAGAGGCGCGGCCAAAGAAAAAGGCCAAGAAGATAGAAGTGGTGGAGATGCCGGTGCGGGCCAAACCAGTGAGGAAGCGGGAGATAAGGGAGAAGGCTGACCTGTATGGCATTGCCGAGCGGGAGGCCAGGGGGCCGGCCAAGAAAAAGGGTCTCAAGAAGGCCATTAAGAAGGTAAGCAGGGCTGAACTCACAGTGCCCAAGGCCATCAAGCGGCGTATCAAGGTAGGAGAATCCATTACGGTGGGGGAACTGGCCAAACGGATGGGCATTAAATCCAGCGATGTCATCAAGCAGTTGTTGGGTTTGGGCGTGATGGCCACTATCAATTATCCCATTGAATTCGACTCGGCGGTGATTGTCGCCAGTGAATTCGGCTTTGAAGTGGAACGGGCCAGTGTACAGGAGGAGGATTTACTGGAATTGGGCGGACGGGAAGAAGGGGAAGCCTTGCCCCGCCCGCCGGTGGTGACTATCATGGGCCATGTTGACCATGGCAAGACCTCCCTGCTGGACGCCATTCGTCAGAGCCATCTGACGGCGGGCGAGGCCGGCGGCATTACCCAGCACATTGGTGCATACCACGTAGAATTGCCCCAAGGGGAGGTAGTCTTTTTGGATACTCCCGGCCATGAAGCTTTTACCGCCATGCGGGCCCGGGGCGCGCAGGTCACCGACCTAGTGGTGTTGGTGGTGGCAGCCGACGACGGCGTCATGGAGCAGACCCAGGAGGCCATCAACCATGCCCGAGCCGCCAATGTCCCCTTGGTGGTGGCCATCAATAAGATTGACAAACCCAATGCCAATCCGGAGCGGGTCAAACGAGAGTTGGCCAACCTCGGGGTAGTGGCCGAAGATTGGGGCGGGGATGTGCAGTTTGCTGAGGTTTCAGCCAAGAAACGCCAGGGCATCCAGGACTTACTGGAGAAGATCCTGCTGCAGGCCGAAATTTTGGAACTGGCCGCCCCGCGTCAGGTCTATGCCCAAGGCCGCATAATTGAGTCCCGCCTGGACAAAGGACGCGGGCCGGTGGGGACCGTGTTGGTGCAGAAAGGGACCCTGAAGCAGGGTGATTATTTTGTCTGCGGGCCCCAGTATGGTCGGGTGCGGGCCATTTTTGATGACCGAGGTCAAAGGGTGGAGAGTGTTACTCCAGGTCTCCCCGCCGAGGTGCAAGGGTTCAGCGGTGTGCCGGAGGCCGGCGATGAGTTTCTGGTGTTGGGAGATGAGCGGAAGGTCAAGCAGATTGCCATGATGCGCCAGCAAAAGCAGCGGGAAGCGACCTTGGCCCGCCTCAGCCGGGTAAGCCTGGAGAAACTTTACCAGCAGATTAAAGAAGGTACCGTCAAAGAACTGCGCCTGATTTTGAAAACCGACGTGCACGGCTCGATTGAGGCTCTCAGCAAAGCGTTGTCAGAACTAGGCAGCACAGAAATAAAAGTCAATCTTATCCACACCGGCTTGGGGGATATCACCGAAAGCGATGTCATGCTGGCCTCCGCCTCCGACGCCATTGTGGTGGGTTTCAATGTCAAAGCCAATCCCAAAGCCCAAACCCTGGCAGAACAGGAACAGGTAGATGTGCGCTATTACGACGTCATTTACCACCTGCTGCATGATGTCCAGGCGGCGATGGAGGGGATGCTGGAGCCGGTTATCGAAGAACGGACCTTAGGACAGGCAGAAGTGCGCCAAGTCTTTACAATTTCCAAGATTGGCACGGTTGCCGGCTGCATGGTGCTGGAGGGCAAGATGGAACGCAATGCCTTGGCCAAAGTCAAACGTCAGGGAGAAGTGCTGGTGGCGGAAGCCCGGATAGTGTCGTTGAAACGCTTTAAGGACGATGTTAAGGAGGTCTTGGCAGGATACGAATGTGGCATCGGGCTGGACAAATTCTCTGATTTTCAGGCCGGAGATATTATAGAAAGCTACTTGCAGGAAAAAGTAAAAGCAAATCTTCTGGCGCCAAGCCGGGAGGTAAAGGCAGAGTAAATGGGCAACCAACTTATGTAAGTAGCAAACAGCCGGCGGCTAAACCCAAGGGCCAGGAAAGAGTTCAGAGGGCAACGGTTCAGGTTTTAGTTTGGACTTTACAGTTCAAGGGTCGACGACAATGAGTGGTTGATGGAGTGACGGGGAGGGCGGAAGATGATGATTGTTGTCATGGCCCGCATCACTTTGATGATACCGGACAATCACTCCCTTAAAGGCAAACGTCAGGTGGTGCGCTCCCTGGTGGAAAGGGTGCGGCATCGTTTTGCAGCGGCCATTGCGGAGGTGGAAGATCACGATTTGTGGCAAAGGGCCAAGGTAGGAGTGGCCTTGGTGGGCAATAATTCCCAGCTGCTCAGAAGCCGTCTGGATCAGATAATGCATTTTATGGAAAATCAACACTTGGCAGAAATCATCGACTCCCAGGTAGAACTCTGTTACTTAGAAAACTGACCTCCCATGCGATTCAGGAGCGCTCCTGGCAAACGTTCCACCCGCGTAGCGGAGCTTCTGCGAGAAAGCCTGGCCACCATTTTACTAACCAGGTGCGCCGATCCCCGACTACACGACCTCACCGTTACCGAAGTGGAAATGACTGCGGATTTAAAACAAGCGCGGGTCTTTTACGCCCTGCGTCAGGGGGCGGATCAGGACCAGGTGCTGGCGGCACTGGATAAGGCCCTGGGATTTATCCGGCAGGAACTGGCACGGGAGAGGATCTTGCGATTCATGCCGGAGTTGCATTTTCTGGTGGATGACACCTTGGACCGGAGCGCACGATTGGAGGAATTATTCCACCGCGTGAAGGAGTAACGGATTATCGCCTCAGGAGGCAAAGACCCGAAGGCCCGAGCGGCCAATTATGGAAACGGCTTGAAGACCACCAGTGGCATATTGCTGCTAGACAAAGGAGCAGGCCCCACTTCTTTTGACGTAGTGCAGCGGGTGCGGCGGCTCTGCGGGGTAAGGAAGGTGGGTCATTTGGGAACCCTGGACCCCTTCGCCACTGGTCTTTTGCCCGTGTGTGTGGGAGAGGCCACCAAGCTCGTCCCTTATCTAGGGGGAGCGGACAAGACCTATCTGGCCCACCTGAAGCTGGGGGAAGAAACCGACACGTTGGATAGCACCGGCAAGGTGGTAGCCAAAAGCGAGAAGTTGCCGGCGGTGCAGGATATTTACCAAGCGGCGGCTCTATTTTTAGGAGAGATTGAACAGACACCACCGCTTTACTCTGCTGTCCATTATCGGGGGGAGAGGCTTTACCGAATGGCCCGACGAGGGGAAGCAGTGGAGGTGCCCCCACGCCGGGTGGTGATCCATTGTTTGGAGATAGAGGCCGTGGCGCTCCCGTGGGTGACCATCCGCGTGGTCTCATCCCCGGGAACCTACGTGCGGGCGCTGGCGGCGGACCTGGGCAAAGTTTTGGGGTGCGGGGCACATCTTGTCGGACTCCGACGCTTGGCCGTAGGTGCCTTTCGGGTGGAGGAGGCTCTGCCGATGTGCGTTCTGGACAACCCCGAGAATCTCCCGCTTCTTTGGGGGGGAATTATCCCACTGGCCCAATGTCTGCCGGAGGCAAAAGCCGTGCGCGTAGGTGCCGGCGACCTTCGGCGCCTGCGGCAGGGTCAGGTGGTGCCAGCACCACCCAACGGTTTTGAAGAGAGGGAACTTGTCAGGGTGGTGGTTGATGATGGCCTGGCTGCGTTGGCGGAGGTGCGCCAGGGCCGGAACCAAAAAGTGCTGGTGCCGGTGCGGGTTTTTTGCGGCACTTAAAGATGGGTGATGGCCACCCGAAAGAGTCAAACCCGAAACTATTAGAAAGGAGGAACAAGTGGCCTTAACAACGGAACAGAAGCGGAATATCATTGATGAATTTCGTCTGCATGAATTGGATACCGGCTCCACGGAGGTGCAGGTGGCTATTCTGAGCAAACGCATTTCCTATTTGACGGACCACTTCAAAACCCATGCCAAGGACCATCATTCCCGGCGAGGTCTGATCAAACTGGTGGGGCAACGCCGGCGCCTGCTCAACTATTTAAAGAACAAAGATATCGAACGTTATCGGACCCTGATTGAGCAGTTGGGTCTGAGACGATAGGAGGCGTCCTTAATTTTATGGGAAAAGTTTATTCAGTCGAGGTAGGCGGGCGAGACCTGACCTTCGAAATCGGCGATTTGGCCTTACAGGCCAACGGAGCGGTGCTGGTGCGCTATGGGGAATGCGCCGTGCTGGTCACCGCCGTGATCTCAGAGGTTCCCCGGGAGGGCATCGATTTTATGCCGCTCACTGTGGACTATCTGGAGATGGCCTATGCTGCCGGGCGGATTCCCGGTGGGTTCTTCCGGCGGGAGATCGGCCGCCCCAGCGAAAAAGAGACTCTAACCTCCCGCCTTATTGATCGGCCCCTGCGGCCTCTCTTTCCCAAGGGCTTATTCAATGAGGTTCAGGTGATCGCCACGGTGCTCTCTGGGGACCTGGAAACGGACTCTGACATTCCTGCCTTGAACGGTGCGGCCGCGGCTTTGGAAATTTCCGATATCCCCTTTGCCGGACCGGTAGCTGCGGTGCGGGTAGGGAAAGTCAACGGCCAACTAATCATCAATCCCACCATCAGCCAAACGAAGGACAGCCGCCTGAATCTTATCGTGGCCGGCACCCCCCAGGGGCTGGTCATGGTGGAAGCTGGGGCGCGCATGGCTCAGGAGGACGAGGTTCAGGAGGCCCTGTTTTTCGGTCAGGAACAGTTGCAGCCAATTCTGAAGCTAATCAGTGAGATGCGCGCCGATTTGGGGCGACCCAAGCTGCCGCCACCGGCAGCGGTGGATTATGGCGACCTGCCGGAGAAGGTGGCGGCCTTGGCCGAGGAAAAGATCATCGCCGCCGCAACCAAGCCGGAGAAGAAAGCCCGGCAGCTTTATTTTGCTCAGCTGCGGCAGGAGGTGCTGGCGGCTTTAGGGGAAGAAGCTCTGGGTAAAGAAAAAGAAGTAGCCGCCCTGCTCCAGGATTTGAAGAAACGCCTAGTGCGGGCCTATGTTTTGAAGGAGAAAAAGCGTTTGGATGGTCGCGGCTTTGCGGATATCCGGCCAATCAGTTGCCAGATTGGGCTGCTCAGCCGCACCCATGGGTCGGCGATTTTCACCCGGGGAGAAACCCAGGCCCTGGCAGTAACCACCTTGGGAACGCCGTCCGACGAACAGCGGATTGAGAGTTTGTTCGGAGAGACTTTCAAGTCTTTTATGCTGCACTACAATTTTCCGCCCTACTCGGTGGGTGAAACCCGCATGCTGCGCGGTCCTGGGCGCCGCGAGATCGGCCACGGGGCTTTGGCCGAGAGAGCGATTTCTCCGGTCCTGCCGAGCACGGAAGAATTTCCTTACACTATTCGGGTAGTCTCAGAGATTCTGTCCTCCAACGGCTCCTCCTCGATGGCCACGGTCTGCGGTGCTTCTTTAGCCCTCATGGATGCGGGGGTGCCTGTGAAGGAGGCCGTAGCCGGAGTGGCCATGGGGCTTATCAAAGAAGGCGAGGAAGTGGCCGTGCTCTCTGACATCCTGGGGGATGAGGATCAGTTGGGGGACATGGACTTCAAGGTGGCCGGCACGGCTGAAGGGATCACCGCTCTGCAAATGGACATCAAGATGCCGGGCCTTACTCCACAGATTATGTCCCAGGCGCTGCGCCAAGCCAAAGAGGCCCGGCTGCACATCTTGGGGAAAATGAACGAAGTCATTGAGCAGCCCAACCCCACCCTAAAGGAACACGCCCCGAAGATCATCGTGATTACCATTAATCCGGATAAGATTAGGGATGTCATCGGCCCGGGCGGCAAGATGGTGAAACAGATTGTCGCCGCCACCGGCGTGAAGATCGACATCGATGATGATGGTCGGGTGCATATATCGGCCCCCACGCAAAAGGCCGCCGACGAAGCCATTAAAATAATCAGAGAAATTACGGCGGAGGCGGAGGTAGGGCAGATTTATCGCGGTAAGGTCAAAAAGATCATGGACTTCGGCGCCTTTGTGGAAATTCTGCCCAATACCGATGGTCTGATTCATATTTCGGAACTGGCCCATCACCGGGTGAAAGCCGTGACCGATATTTTAAAGGAGGGGGACGAGGTGACGGTTAAGGTGCTGGAAGTAGACAAGCAGGGGAAAATTCGACTGTCCCGCAAGGCTCTTTTGGAGCTGCCGGTAGATCAACCTTTAGAGCCGCGTAAGAGATCGCCGCGTGTACCGAAAAAGCCTTCTTCCTAACGGCCTCAGGATAGTCAGCGAGGAACTGCCGCATTTCCATTCAGTGGCGGTGGGACTCTGGCTGATGGTGGGCTCTCGGGATGAGACCCTGGCAGAGAACGGCCTGACGCATTTCCTGGAACACATGGCCTTTAAAGGAACGGTCCGCCGGACGGCCGCGGACATTGCCAGAGAAATTGACCAGATGGGGGGAGCCTGCAATGCCTTCACCACGAAAGAGGCCACCTGTTTCCATGCCCGGGTTCTTAAGGAGCATCTGCCCCGGGCTATCGAACTTTTAAGTGATCTGGTGTTGAACCCGGTTTACCAGGAAAAGGAGCTGGAGCTGGAGAGACAGATAATTTTGGAGGAAATCTATTCCCAGGAGGATGAGGCGGAAGAGTTAATACAGGTGGAATTTGCCCGTAATCTTTGGAAAGACTGCGCTTTTGGGAGGTCCATCCTGGGCGAGGTGAAAACCGTGGCCGGTTTTTGTCGTGATCATCTGGTGCGCTATCGCCAAGCCACGTACCGTCCGGAGCAGATGGTGGTGGCGGCGGCAGGGCGCCTGTGCCATGAAGAACTGGTGGATTTGGTGGGACCGCTTTTTGAACACTTTAGCAACGGTGCCCGGCCCCGCTCCCGGGAGGCGGTGACCACCAATCCTGGGACATATTTGTTCGCCAGGGATTTGGAACAAGTCCACCTCTGTTTGGGGACGCCGGGTCTGGCTGCAGCCGACCCGCGGCGCTACGGTGCCACTCTGCTGCAACTTATTCTGGGGGGCAACATGAGTTCCCGACTTTTCCAGGTGATACGGGAACATTTGGGCTTGGCCTACACAATTTATTCTTTCATGAGTTTTTTCAGCGACCACGGCCTATTGGGCATCTGCGCGGGGGTTAGTCCGAAGAACTTGCATCCCTTGGTGACTGCGCTCAATCAGGAATTGCACCGTCTGAAAAAGGAGCCGGTGCCGGCCGCAGAACTGGCTGCGGCCCAGGAATATTTCAAGGCTTCCATTTACCTGCACGCCGAGGACTGCGACCAGCGCATGATGCGTCTGGCCAAAAACGAAATCCTTTTACAGGACTATCTATCTTTGCCGGAATTAGTTGCCGGCCTCATGAAAGTCACCGTCGAGGATGTCCATGAGCTGGCCCAGACGTTTTTCGCCCCTGAGAAGTGGGGCTTTGCCCTGTTGGGGCCAGTAGCTGAACCCCTGCCTCAACTGGATTTTTAATCCTCTAATAATGCCACCAATATAAGTGCTAACAAGAGGAAAGCAGGTCAAATTTCAATGAGCCCTTTTAGGGCTCTCAGGCTGGGGTAATGGGTGAGATCGTGGTGAATGGGAGTAATGGTGATATAGCCGGCCTGCAGTGAGCCGTAGTCAGTATCGAACTCCTGTGGCCGATGGTCGTTGATGCCGGCCAACCAATAGTAGATTTGCGCCCTGGGATCCACGCGGCGTTCAAAACGCTCCACCAGAGGACAGATCTCCTGGCGAACAACTCTGACCCCGCGAATCTTATCTCCGGGCACTGCCGGAAGATTGACATTGAGGCAGATTCCATTGCCCCAACCGGGCCATTGTTGCAGCCGTGGCAAAAGCCCGGCGAAAACCCGGGCCGCCTCAAGGAAATCGGCATCTTGGTAAGTATGCAGGGAGACGGCGGCGGCCTTCACGCCGAGGATGGCAGCTTCGGTGGCGGCGGAGACGGTACCGGAGTAGAGCACATTGATCCCCACGTTGGGGCCCAGGTTGATGCCCGAGATCACCAAATCCGGCAATCTGGGGAGTATTTCAGCCACCCCGATCTTGACGCAATCCGCCGGAGTGCCGTTCACGGCCCAGCCGCGGCCGCCGCCTTTTAGATCAACTTCCTTGACCCTTAAGGGATGGCTCAGGCTGATGGCATGGCCCACGGCGCTCTGCTCACTTTCCGGCGCGACCACCGCCACCTCCCCCCGCTGCTTAAGCTCGTGAAAAAGAGCAGTCAATCCCGGGGCATGGATGCCGTCATCATTGGTGATCAGAATAAACATGTTTGTTAGACGTGAGGCTTAAGCTGCAGGCCGTGAGTCGGGCAAAAAGAAAGCGACACCTTTTGGTGTGTCAGCGGTGCTAAAAAAACGGCGCCGGCCATAAGCCGGGTTCTGTGCCGGATATCTCCGGTGATGATCATTCCTCTGGGCCCTCGGTTTCCCGCGGGCTCAAGCGACCTACCCGGGAGCTCGAGCGGGCCACTCTCAGGCGCTCCTCTATTTGGTCTTGCTCCAGGTGGGGTTTTCCAAGCTGCCGGCGTCGCCACCGACACTGGTGAGCTCTTACCTCACCCTTTCACCCTTACCGTGGGCGAACCACGGCGGTCTGGTTTCTGTGGCACTTTCCTTGGGGTCGCCCCCACTGGGTATTACCCAGCACCCTGCCCTGTGGAGCCCGGACTTTCCTCCGGCCGGTCTGGATACCGACCGGCGATCATCTGACCGACGCCGCCCTGCAAAGAATTTTGAGGTGATTACCATCAGGACCTGGCTATAGTCCTGCACGGGTAATCCATGGCCTGCACCCTTAATCTCTTAATTTTATGTTACCCCAGCAAGGATTATAAGTCAATGGCTCGGCTGGCAAGGCCCTTATGTCGGCCAGGCACCTGCCGGTCAGGGACCCCGACGGGAGGTTTTCTTCTGGGGCTCAGCCTCTTCTTCCTCTTCATCTCCCAACCAAAACAGAATCCGCTGGCAATGAGGGCACTGCAGAATTTCAAGACCTTTCTGCAAGTCTATGTACTGTTGGGGCAGAATGTTCATGTGGCAGCCCAGACAGACGCCCTGGCGGACTTCGGCCACCGTGCTGCTGTTGTGCCGTTGTCGGATGAACTCATAGCGCTGTAATAATAACGGCGGCACATCCTGCCGCAAGAGAAGGCGCTGTTGTTCCAATGCCGTCAGCGTCTCTCTTAAGGTTGCCATCTCTGCTGCAGCCTCTTGCCGGCGGCGCAATAACGCCTGAGCAGTCTCCTGCAAGCGTTGCTCATGGAGAGCAATGGCCTGGTGGCGGGCTTCTATCTGCTCCATAAGTTCCAGCACCCGGGTCTCTTTTTGGTCCCGCTGGTCTTCTTTGAAGCCGATTTCTTTAAGCATGGCACGGTATTCCAGATTGCTTTTGATTTCCATGAGCCGCTGGCGGCTGATCTTGATGCCGTTTTCGAGATCGGCGATCTCTCCTTCCATTGCGCGCCGTTGTTGCTGCAAGGACTCCTGCTCTTGAACCTGCCTGGTGTGATCAGTCCTCAATTCCTCCAGACTTTGTTGCGCCTCCTCCAGTTCCCTGGGCAACCTTTCCAATTCCTGGGTAATTTCCAAGATTTTCTTGTCAATTTCCTGCAGATCGATGAGCCGACGTAACTCCGGTAACAAAACAAATCCTCCATTGAAAGCTGTGATCGATGATCCTGTCTGCCGACAGGCAAATTAAGTAATATTTTACCAATAGGTCACTGGCACCCCCTGGACCTCTGAGAGCCGTATTTGCACCCGGAGATGCAGGTTCTGGAAAAGCTTCTCCAGTTGCTTAGCCCATTCAGGCATAAAAACCACCTCACTTTGAAAATGACCGATTTCCAAGACGGCAAAGTTGTTGAAGTCAGCGATATTCACTTGGTGATGCCGAACTTCCCCGGTGAGAAGAATCTGGGCTCCTTGGTTTTGGGCCGCCATGACCAGGTCACCGGCGCTACCACCGGCCACCGCCGCCCGGGAAACCTCCTCAGGTGGGCGGCCCCAAACCTTTACCAGGGGCAAGCCAAAAAGTTTTTTCACCTGGGAAATTATCCGGGGAAAAGGCCTGGGGGTGGACCAGCGGCCGACCCGGGCGAACCCTAAAACGTTAGCGGCATTGTGTAAGGGATAAAGGTCATAGACTGCTTCCTCATAGGGGTGGGCAGCCTTTAGGCGGGCCACGGCAATATTCAGGCGGCTGGCGGGGACCTGTATTTCCAGCCGACTTTCCTCAACCCGGGAAACCTTCGCCAGCTCACCCCGGAAAGGTCTGGCTCCCTGGTGGGGAAGAAAAGTACCTTGGCCCCGGCAGGCAAAAGAACAGTGAGAATAGGCGCCGATCACCCCGGTGCGGTCGTCAAACAGGGCCTGACGCACCTTTTCTTCATAACCCACGGGGACAAAAGTAATGAGTTTGAACCATGGCTCGCGGGTGTTGGACGGAAAGGTTTCAATATCTTCCAGTTCGAGTAACTGGGCCAGATAATCATTCAGGCCTCCGGGTGCCAAGTCGAGATTGGTATGGCAGGTCACCAGGGCCAGGTCAGCCTTTACGATGGCGACCAGCCAGCGGGCGTGGGGCTGGTCCAGACGCAGTGCTGACACCGGTTGATAGAGAAGGGGGTGATGCGTCAGCAGCAGTTGAGCCCCCAGGTGCTGGGCTTCGGCCAGAACTGCGTCGTTGACCTCCAGGGCCACCAGTATGGTCTCCACCGAGTCTTCGGGACGCCCCACCTGGAGACCCACCCGATCCTCCGGCAAGGCATACGAAAAAGGGTAGCGGGCATCCAAACCAGCCAGTATGTCACGTAGCAAGGCAGCCATACTTACACCGGTGCTGGTTGGTGGTGGTTGTTTGCATAAAATAATTGTTCATAGGCCTACAGCTGAGCCCTAAACCGTGGTGCCCGGCCTTTCCCGGGGTAATCGGCTGAACTTGGGCACCACCAAAAGACCTTGAAGCAACGTGCAGAGTAGCTAACACCAGCAATGTGCTTGGTATATTTTTTCCCCCATGTTGAGTGGCTAGCGGCGGACATGGTCAAGGGTCCGGACAAGAAAAAGGGGTGCACATAGAGCACCCCTGGGCAGAACTGGTCAGCGAATCGCGATTGGTATCGTTCCTGAAAAATCTTCCTTGCTCCCGACCGTCAATGGGCCCACCTGGATTCGAACCAGGGACCGTCCGGTTATGAGCCGGTTGCTCTGACCACTGAGCTATGGGCCCGGAAAGAGGTTACTGTATATTTTAATAAATATTCATCCTAACGCAAGTATTGGTTGTCTCAAAACTCGTTTCGAAGTTGATGGGGTGCCAAAACCGCATCGACACTTAGGATTCCATGAAGCTCTTCAGCCGGACACTACGGGAAGGGTGTCGGAGCTTGCGTAAAGCCTTGGCCTCGATCTGGCGGATGCGCTCCCGGGTGACCTCGAAATCCCGACCGACTTCCTCCAGGGTATGGTCGGTTTTTTCACCGATGCCGAAGCGTTTGCGCAAAACCTTCTCTTCCCGGTGTGTGAGGGTGGCCAACATTTTGCTGGTTTGTTCGGCGAGATTGAGATTCACCACCGCCTCCATCGGGGTGAAAATCTTTTTATCTTCAATGAAGTCGCCCAGATGACTGTCTTCCTCATCGCCGATGGGGGTCTCCAGCGACAGTGGTTCTTTGGCGATCTTGAGAACCTTGCGGACTTTTTCCAGAGGAAACTCCATTTTTTCGGCAATTTCCTCCGGGGTGGGCTCCCGGCCTATTTCCTGCACCAGATAACGGGAGGTGCGGATTAACTTGTTGATGGTTTCAATCATGTGGACCGGGATGCGGATGGTGCGGGCTTGGTCGGCGATGGCCCGGGTAATGGCCTGACGAATCCACCAGGTGGCATAGGTGCTGAACTTGTAGCCGCGTTCATATTCGAATTTTTCCACTGCTTTCATCAGACCGATATTGCCTTCCTGGATGAGGTCCAAGAATTGCAGACCCCGGTTGGAATATTTCTTGGCTATGCTCACCACCAGCCGCAAATTGGCTTCCACCAATTCACGCTTGGCTTTTTCAGCTTTGTATTGCCCGCGCAGGAGGCAGTTAACGCTTTGAAGGAAGCGGTAACAAGTAATCCCTGTCTCTTGCTCGATTTTTCGGAGGCACTTTTGCTCCTCAGTCCAGAGTTTTTCGAGGCTGTCCAGTTGTTCCGAAGTAAGGTGGGCCGGTGTAGTTTCCAGGATACCTTTGCGGCGCTCCCGCAGAAGACTGCGGAACCTGGTGGCAGACAGCCCCATCGTGGATAGACGGTCGGATAGTCTCTTTTGACTCTCTTTGATACGTTTGTGAAATTGCAGAACCTGGCGAAGGATTTTTTCCAGTTGGTGGCGTTCCAGGCGTAGACTTTTCAGGCAGTCCACCAGTTGCCGGTGCACGGCCAGCAAGCGGTTTTCCAATTGGCCACGCTGCTCCTTATCAGACTTGGTCGCGGCCAACTCTTTTCGGGCTTGCCAGAGACTTTCAGCAAGACCCCGCAATTTCTGGACCGCCTTGAGCACCCGTGACTTCTGAATGGGGTAATCCCGGTCCAGTTCATCCTCCTCCAGATTTTCCAGGCCATTGTCCGCCGACCATTTTTCTTTTTCCAGAAGGTTCACCAGAGAAAGGAGCTCCCGAAAGGCCCAAGGGATTCCGACCAGCGCATGAAGCACTTCTTTCTCGCCCTCTTCAATCCGCTTGGCGATCTCCACCTCTCCTTCCCGGGTGAGCAGCGACACCATCCCCATTTCACGTAAATAGAGACGCACCGGGTCGTCGAGCTTGGCAGTGACATTAACCTCCAAAGGCAACCCCGCCTCACCCTCCTCCAGCTCCAGGGGGGTGGCCAAAAGTAGGCCGGGGGTGATTTCAGGGTTGGCTATATCCAAGTCATTAAAGTTTATGAGGTCTTTAGGCGGCTCATTCAGGAAACAGTCAGAAGAGAGGGATTCTTCCAGGTCGTCCATTATTATCATGTTATCATCATCGGAATCGGATAACGGGATAATTTCCGGAAAGCCCTCTATACCCCTGCCCGTGTTCATCCATTTTCTCCTTTTATGAGTGACTGGACTTTTAAGGCTTCTAGTTGCCGGTCGATTTCCTGCCTCTGGGCCAGCAGGCCAAGAAGCTCCTCATTGCCTCGGTTGGCGGCCTCCGCCAATTTGTCTTTAATAGCCTTTTGAGCTTTCTTCAGTCGACGCATACGAAAGGCCCGGCGCCACTCCGTCGCCAAGTGATCTGCCGGCAGGTGGGCAAATTCCTGGTCATCCAAAGTTAAAGCGCAAATTCTCTGCCGCAAGCGCTCGTTTTCCACCTGGTGCACCAAAAGGGTTAGATCAAGACTGCCGTGCTGGCGAAAACTTTCCAAGATGAAAGCCAATATTTCTTGATACTCCCGATCCTCAAAATCCTGGGCCCAATCTTCCAGCTCAGCCAAGGTGAAGGAAGTGGGGTAGTGTAAGAGACAGCGGAGCATCCCCTGTTCCAGGTTTATGGCCAGTTGGTCGGCAGTCTGAAGTCTGGCAGAAACAACTTCGGCCTGATTGTTCAGACTGCGACGCAGTGAGGTTTCTTCCAGACCCAGGCGCTCTGCCGCCAGCCTCAACCATAAGCCTTGTTCCACCGGATCGCGGACCGCCGTGAGATATGGCCTGAGTGCGGCAGTGATGCGGACCCGCCCTTCGATGTCCAGGCCGTGAGCGGCAATAAGGCGCGCCAGCAAGAAAGCGAACCACGATTGCGCCGCCTCCCAGGGAGAACGGAAAAGGTCTGCCCCTTGGCTTCTGACGTAGCTATCCGGATCCTGGCCAGCCGGGAGCGGCAATACCCTGACTGCCAAGCCTTCTTGGGCAAACAGGGGGAAGGCCCGGCAGGTGGCCTGCCCCCCGGCGGCATCGCCATCGAAGACCAAGACAACCCGAGAGGCCAGGCTCTTTAAAAGTCGCACCTGCTCTCGGGTGAGGGCGGTGCCCAAAACAGCTACCACTGGTTCAATACCGTGGACGCGCAAAGACAGTAAATCCAGATACCCTTCCACCACGAGAACCAAATCCTGCCGGCGGCAGGCCGCACTGGCCTGAGGCAGGCCATAGAGGTGACGCCCCTTGGAATATAGAGGGCTCTCCGGGGAATTCAAATACTTAGGTTCTCCCTCACCTACGATTCGCCCCCCGAAGGCGATAACCCGGCCGGCTCGGTCCAGGATAGGAAACATGATGCGACCTCGGAAGCGGTCGTACCAGCCGCCCTGGGAGCGCGGCGCCAATAGACCCGCTTCCTGGGCCAATTCTAGGGATGCTCCTCTTTTTTGCAGATGGTCTCTTAAGGCATCCCAGGCCGGCGGTGCATAACCCAATTGGAAATTCTCAATGACCTCCTTGGTGAGACCCCGTTTATCCAGATAGTCCCGGCCTATTATGCCGCTGGAAGCAGTCAGAACAGCGCGGTAGAAGTCTTTGGCTATGGTCTGGAGTTCATAGAATAACTGACGTTTCCGGGTCTGGCGGGCCCCTTCCGCTCCCAGGTCCTTATAAGTCAGGGGGATGCCGTAGCGCTTGGCCAGTTCCTCCACGGCTTCCGGGAAAGTCAGGCGGTGATATTGCATCAGGAAAGAAAAAACGGTGCCGCCCGCGCCGCAGCCGAAACAATAATAGATTTGGCGCTCCGGCGACACCGTGAACGAGGGTGTGGTGTCGGGGTGAAATGGGCAGAGACCTACCAGGTTGCGCCCCCGGCTTTGCAGTTTCACATACTGTCCCACCACTTCGGCCAAGGACGCGGCCTCTTGGATCTCCAGGATCTTGTCTTCCGGGATGTAAGGAGTCACAATCTCCTCAACGCAGTGAGCCGTGAGCAGTGGTTTTTTCCAACTGCTCACCGCTAACCAGTTACTCCCGGTGGACCCGAGATCTGGACCGGATCAATCTTTGAGGTCCACCACGGTAATCCCGGGGTTGACATCCCCGCGGATAGCTCTCACCATGGTATGCTGCTTCAGATGCTGCCAGACCGCCTGCTTCAGGCGGCCGGTGCCCATGCCGTGAATTATATCCACTCTCTCTTGGCCATGCAAGACAGCCTGGTCCAGGAGGCGGTCCACCAGCGGGAGGGCCTCCTCCACCCGCAGGCCGACGAGGTTCAGGCTGGGTGAGCTGGCTGATGAGGCTTGATAACTCGGCACCGTCCAGGTCTCTGCCGAAGAAGGAACGGCTGTGGCACAAGTGACTTCTTCGGGCCTGACTCTCAGCCTAACTTTTCTGACCCGCACTAACAGGCGTCCGTCTCGGTCCGGTCCAGAAATCACCTCCCCGGTGAGGTTGAGAGCCGGTAGAAACACTTGCATTCCTGGTGTGCAAAGCAGAGTGGGCGGTTCCCCTTGCCCGGCGGCAGGGGACAGCTCATTAAGAAGTCTTTGGGCGCGCGCCGACAACTCCTGACGCAAGGCCCCCCAAGGGGCTTCCTGCCGCTGTAGCCGCCGCAAAATGGTCCTGAACTCCCCTTCGGCTTGGTGGATGAGTTCTCGGGCGCGTTTTTCCAGGTCCTGCTGCATGGTACGGCGCTCCAGAGCCAGGGTTTGGCGTAGGTTTGCTAGTTCCTGGAGCTGGGCCGCCAATTCAGTTCGAGTCTTCGCCAGCTCGGCTTCTTTCAGAGCCAAGGTCTGCTGAGCCGCTTCAACCTGGTGCAGGAGCCGGTAAGCCTGGAGCTCTTCACGGTTCAGATAACTCTCTGCCACAGTTAAGATTTCGTGGTCTAGCCCAAGCTGTCGGGCGATTTTCAGGGCGTTGGAAGCCCCCGGCAGTCCGTAGGCCAAGCGATAGGTGGGCTTGTGAGTTTCTTCATCAAAGATCACTGCGGCATTACGGAAACCAGGCTCCTGCTGGGCAAAAGACTTAAGCAAGGGGAGATGGGTGGTAACCGCTCCGTACGCCCCCCGTTGGTAGAAAGCTTTGAGTAGGGAGAGAGCGAGGGCGCCCCCTTCCACGGGGTCGGTGGCGGTACCCAGCTCATCCAAAAGAATCAAAGCCCGGCCGGATAAAGCTGACAGCATATCCAGAGCCTGCTTCAGGTGAGCAGAAAAAGTGCTGAGATCCTGTTGAAGATTTTGAAGATCGCCGATGTCGGCAAATATCTGGTCAAAAGGGGAAAAGGCGCTGCCTTCGGCCACCGGCACCGGAATGCCGCTCTGAATCATGATGGTCAAAAGGCCCAGGGTTTTCAGGGCCACCGTTTTGCCGCCGGCATTGGCTCCCGAAATCACCAGGAAGGGCGCGGTCGGAGTCAATTCCAGGTCAACAGGGACCACCTGGAAGGCCTGGGCTTGCTCCTTGGCCCGTTTAAGCAACAAGGGGTGGCGGGCCTGACGGAAATCCAGGCCTCCCGAGGAACGGAACTCGGGTTCCCGGGCTTGATAATCCCGGCTGAATCGTACTTTAGCCTGAATGGCATCCAGTTCGGCAAGGGTCGCCAGATTAGCGTGCAAAGCCGGCAGGACCTCTCGCACTAAATCAGTCAATCGGCGCAGAACTGCCTCCTCCTCCCGCTTTTCCTGATTGCTCAAGAGGTTAAGGGCATTGTTCTGCTCAACGATGGCCAGCGGCTCCAAATACAGGGTGGCCCTGGTTTGTGACTGATCATGAATTATCCCCGGAATGGCGCCTTTGTGATCGGCCTTGAGGGGAATGACATAACGGCCGTGCCGTTGGGAAATGGTAGGAGTCTGAATGATATCTTGATAGCTGGGGGTGAAAAAAGCCTGTTTGATCTGCCGGTTGATCAATTCCCGAGTGGAGGCCAATTCCTGACGTACTCGGGCTAAAGCGGGACTGGCCTGGTCCAAGATGAAATTGTGGGGGCTGATGCTCCTGACAATGGCTTCCCGGAGGTTCGGCAAGTCGGTGAGGCGCGCTGCCAATCCGGCCAGGCAGGGGCGGGCCGGGCCGGCCGGGAGCAGATAAAGCCGCAATTGATGGCTAAGGCGCAGGACAGAGAGGATTTCATTGAAGGCCAGCGGCGGCAACAAGCTGCCGGGAACGGTGGCTTTTGCCAACCAGAGGGAAAGAGCGGGGAAGTCCCTGAGGGGGGGCGGACCTTCCCGATTTTGCCAGTCTTGCAGTTCTTTGAGTTCTTGAAATTTACCCTGAATCAGGGAAAGATCGGCCAGTGGGGTTAAGCCAGCAAGAAAGGTTTTTCCCAGGCTGGAGAAGGCATATTCCTGCAAAAGACAAAGAAGCCCTGGGAACTCCAAGGCGGTCATGGTTTTGTCGGTCATGCCGCTCCTTGTCTTCAGGCAGGGGAAAAAGGTCAAGAGCCTAATCGCCGCCGCGCTATCTCCTGCACCATCTTCCCGTTAACTCGTCCCGCCAGCCGGGCCATGGCGGTCTTCATCACCTTGCCCAAGTCTTTCGGGCCGCTGGCTCCGACCTCAGCAATGATTTGCACCACTTCTCTCTCAGCTTCATCCGAACTGAGCTGAGTAGGCAAAAAAGAGAGGAGGACCTTTAGCTCCTCCTCTTCTTTTTGGGCCAAGTCCGAGCGTCCCGCCTTAGTATATTCGGCGCTGGCCTCCCGGCGTTGTTTGGCCTGTGTACTGATGACGGCTAATAGTTCACCTTCCGTGAGCGGGCGTTTGAGCTCAACCTCTCGGTGCCGGATGGCCGTGCGCAGCAGCCGCAAGGTTGAGACCACTAGCTCCTGCCGGCCTTTTAAGGCTTCCTTAAAGGCCTGGTCCAGCCGCTTGATTAAAGAATTCATGAACTTTCTAGTTTACGCAGCTTTTTTACCGCCCTTTTTTTGGCCGCCAACACTTTCTTCTTGCGCTTGATGCTGGGTTTTTCGTAGTGCTCCCTTTTCCGGATCTCCGAGAGAATCCCAGCCTTCTCGCATTGCTTTTTAAAGCGTTTAAGGGCGACCTCGAATGGTTCGTTGGGTTTGACCCTGACGCCTGGCATCCATTTTCCCCCCTCCCCTTGGCCAAATACAGCTTAGAGCTTGAATTCATGAGCTTTTGGTCAGCTCAGGGCATTATAAAAGCCTTAACCTAAGTTTTTTTATCATCTTTTTTTGAGATGTCAAGGGTTTTGCGGTAAGAGATTAATGGTCAGCGAGTGGCAAGCGCTCAACTCTCAGCTTTTACCGACCAGTGTTTAACTCTCCACCCGGGCAATGATAAAATTTTGCCATTGTTGCCAGTCGTCTTTGGGGAGGGCGATTTTACAGTTATTTAAAGGGACTTCTGCCCTGGCGCTGGCGATATGGCCGCCGGCGGAGCCCAGCTTGCCGAAGGCCCGGACGGCCAAGCGGCCGGCATTTTTCCGCAGGCCGTCGTTACGGAAGATAACGATGAGTTTATCCTGAAATAAGCCACCCACGATGGTCCAGGCCACCTCTTCGAGGCGCAGGAAAAAATCAGCCAAGATTACCAGGATGTCTGGGCTTGGTACTGTCCCCAAAAAAACAAAAATGCGATTGCCGCGCCGGTGGTAGCGCCGGAAGGCTTGTTGAAAATACTTGATCATGGGAATGGTAAGCTCGGCGTATTCCAGTCGGCGCACCAAGGCCCGGCGGGTAAAGCCGAAGAGATAGTGGAAGGCCCGCACGTCAGCTTCGATGGCAGGCCGCTCGAAATTGGCGGTGTCCGTTTTGATGCCAAAATACAGGGCGGTGGCCAATTTCAGAGATGGTTTGATGCGTCCGGCACGCAAATATTCCGTCATTATCGTGGCGGTGGCGCCATATTCGGGACGGATATCCACAAACCGGGCCTTGGTGTCCGGATGCCGTGGGTGATGGTCGATGATCAGATCGTATATATGTTTGGCGAACAATTCATGGTGGGCCGGTTGGGAATCAACCAAGGCTTTGTGATCAAAGGAGCCGGGATCGACCTCGGATAAAGGGACCGCAGGTATTCCCAACAGGCGGACCATCCTCTCGTTCTGAGGCCTGGTGATGGGGCGGATGTAGGAAATGACGCAGGTGGCGAGACGGTGCCAGACCAAACGCTTTAAGGCAAGGGCGCTGGCAATGGAGTCGGGATCGGCGTCGATGAGGATCAGGAGGCGATCTTCATGGGAAAACAACTGCTGGAGTCTATGGAGTGCATGCTTCATGATTAATTAATATCGGATGCCATTTTAACTTATTAAAATTGGGGGTGGCAAACGAAAGATTGGCAGGCTTGGAAATAATCAGGGAGCGTGTTGGTCTCAGCTTTGGGAAGGCTTATAATTTTATTAGATTCTGTAGTGAATTGTAAAAAAATCCATACTAAAGTCAATATATCGGGACGGCCAAGAATCCGAGGTTGGGATATGAAAAGCGAGCGGACTTTCCAGGGTCAGATTCAAGTTTATACCGGGGAGGGCAAGGGGAAGACCACCTGTGCGCTAGGATTGGGGTTGCGGGCCGTGGGGCAGGGTCTGAAAGTTTATGTCATCCAGTTCCTCAAGGGGCGGAAAACCGGGGAAAGTCAGGCCGCGACTCGGTTGTCCCCGGAGTTCAGTCTGCTCTCCTTCGGGCGGCCGGGAGTGGGAAAGCTGCGCTCCCCGTCGCCGGAAACCCTTCAGTTTGTCAAGGAAGCCTGGAATCTGGGCCGCCGGGTCATCACGGCGGGTAAACACGATCTGGTCATTTTAGATGAAATTAATCTGGTCTTGGCCTCTGGACTGCTCCCCTTGGCCGAGGTGCTGGAGGTTCTCCGAGAGCGCCCGTTGCACGTGGAGGTAGTACTTACCGGCCGCAAAGCCCCACCTGAACTTTTGGAGCTGGCGGATTTGGTCACGGAAATGCGGCCGGTGAAGCATTATTTACAGGCTGGGGTGCGGGCGCGAGCTGGCATCGAGTATTAATGCGAAGTTGAAACACCGGGTTATTTTTTTCTGATGGTCCCGACTTGACGCCAGCCGAGACGCAATAGTAACAGGATACCCAAAAAACCCAAGATAAACAGGTATGGGATGGGTGCGCTGGTCAAGCCGGAGCGGTTGACTTCTTGCATTTCGTAGCCTTCCACCTGCTTTTCGACCTTGGTGGGCTGGGGTTGATCGGACGGAGCGGCGGTGGGAGGCGGTTTGAGCTGCCCGAGGGCGACAGCAGCTTTTTTGGCTGCGGCGGCCGGATTTTTTACCGCCTCGATGGCCTGCTGCAAGGCTTCGGCCTGGGGGGCCAAGCCGGGGACGGACAACAGCACGGCGCGAGTAAAATCGAGCAACAACGGATTGTTACAGGTGTGGTCGCAGCAGGCCATACCGACCTCTTGCGCATTGTCGGCGAATTCCCGGGCCAGGTTTTCGATTACCGTTTGGTCGGGTTGCCAATAGCCTTTGCGGATGGTCTCCAACATCCGAGCTATCAGGGATTGGTAGGCCCAGAGATTCTGCGCCTGCTGGAACAACTTTTTGATGTCCAAACCGTATTTGTCCACCACCAAGGTTTCGTACATCTGCTGCCATTTGGCGGCATCGACAACTTCGGGCACGGTGACCTGCCACCCCCAAAGGTGTTCCACCACCTTGTCCATAAAGCGGGCACCGGCATAACCTTCTTTAAGCATGGCCTTGATCCAGGTCGGATTGAGATAGCGGGCGCGCAATTCCTGCCCCATGACCCGGGCCAGAGTTTCTTGCCGGGGGGCCTTAGGATTGGCTAGGTTGGTCACATAAACCTCGGGAGTCTTGCCGTCCAGGAGGCGAATGGCCATGGCCAGGCCGCCCAGGTCCTGGAAGAAATCGTCGTTATCAAGGGTAGCGAAGATGTTGGAGGAGAGACTGTGCAGGGCCATTTTGCTGCCGGAGAGGGCATTTTTAAACAGCATCAGGCTCAGGTCTTCGCCCTGAGGATTATTTTTGGTGGGAAAGGTTGCCTTGTCGCCCCAAAAACCTTGCCCATAAAGGTGGCCGAGACGCTTGAGATAGACCTCCCCCACCTGCTGTTCCTTTTCCCAGGTGTGGGATTGGTTGATGACATTATCCAGATTGGGGCCATAGGCGCCTGGGGGGGTGGTAAAAAGACGCACCGTGGCCAACCTCTCGGCCAGCTCCACATGCACTCCCCTTTCCAGGAGCTGTTGTTTGGTGCGCAGGATGTTGGCGCGCAAGATGTTGTCAGCCTCCTGCTGTTGTTTGGCCAGAGTGACGGCTTGATCCAGGAGGTTCAGAAGATTGGGGAAGAGGTCCCGATAGAGCCCGGAGGGGGTGAGGATGACATCCAGACGGGGGTGAGTGAGTTCTTTGCGGGGAATGGCTTCCACTCCCATCACCCGGCCCCGGTGGTTCCAGCGTGGTCGGATGCCGAGAAGATGCATAATCTGACTTTCCATGACGCCTTCATGGCGGATAGTCTCCACGGCCCAGAGATTGAAGGCCAGTTTATCCGGCAGAGTGCCGTGCTTGGCCTGATAGGCGGCGAGCAGCTCCTGGGCGAGCTTGACCCCGAGTTGATAAGTTTTGGGAGAGGGAATGCGAGTAGGATCGAAGGCGTAGAAGTTCTTGCCAGTGGGTAGGGAATCCGGGTTGCGGAGAGGGTCGTTGCCCTGGCCGGCCGGAATGTAGCGACCGGCCAAGGCGGCGGCGAAATTGGCCAACTCCCGAGGTCCGGAGCGTTGCAGACGATTTTCCAGGTCCGCCAGCCGTCGGGCCCGCTCCTCCGGCGTCAGGTCCTTTTCGATATCCACAACGGCAGCCGCGGTGCTGCGCCGGAGATCCTCGGTAGGAGAACAACCAAAGGTGTGGAGGCCGTAGGGGGCTTGTTTTTCCCCGATCTCTTTGAGATGATGTTCCAGTTCTTCCACTTCATCTTCAGTTTTCAGTTCACTCTTACCAAGGTCTGTCAGAACGCCGAGCTTGGTGGCCAGTTCATTAATCTCCTCCAGCTTGCCGGCCGCTAACGGCCCGCTTTTTTCCTTGGCGACAGTGTATTCATCCAGCAAACTTTTTAAATCCTGCAGCTCTTTATTTAATCCGGCCGGTGCCAAAGGCGGGGTCAGGTAATCAATGATGATTCCCATGCCTCGTCTTTTGGCCTGCAAACCTTCCCCGACGTCATCAACAATATAAGGATAAATATTGGGTAAATCCTGAATAAGGATTTCCGGTGGGTCGGCGGCGGTAAAACCGACTTCTTTGCCAGGGAGCCATTCATGAGTACCGTGGGTGCCGACATGGACAAGGGCATCGGCCTGAAAACCATATTTCAGCCACAAATAAAAGGCAACATATTGGTGATGCGGGGCAAGCGTGACATCATGATAGGCTTTTTTTATATCCTGATCCCAGCCGCGGGTGGGCTGGGGGGTGAAGAGAAGATTGCCGTAACGGACAGCAGGGAGAACAAGGTATTTTTTTCCGTCCTTCGCCGACCAGATCATGATGTTGCTTTGTTCCACCGGCCCCCAGCTTTTCAGGACGGCTCTTTTAAAGGCCGGCGGCAACTTATTGAACCACTTCTTGTAAGTTTCCACCGGAATAAGTATCGGACCACGGTTGTAGCCCGGGGCAGGCAAGCCAGGGGAAAAAACTTTGTCACCGCGGCGCACCAGCTCAGCCAATTCTCCCGGCGCCCAATTGCCGAGGTTGCGGCCGAATTGCACGATATCGTCAAATAGTTGCTGCTTGCTGAGAGTGATCCCCCGGTCACGGGCTTGCCGGCGGCCGGTCTCATAGCCCTGGGCTTCCAGGTGGAGGAAGATTTCCCACAGACTTTCGGGCAGCACATTAAGGTAGGAGGCGCCGATATTATTCTTGCCGGGCGGATAGTTATAATAAATCAGGGCAATCTTTTTTTCCCGGTGGGGTTTGTCTTGCAGTCTGACCCAGGCCTTGATCCGCGCCACCAGGCGCTGCACCCGCTCAGGCAGGGGCAGGCTTTCGATATAAGTCAAGCCAGTGGCTGGATCAGCCTTCTTTTCGCGTGAAGCGATGACCGTCGGCTGGATGATGCCGGCCATTTCCGGGTTGGCAATCTGGAAGGAGCGTTCAAACAAGTCAAGGCCGACGGGAGACTTTTCCCACTCCTCCCGGGAATGACTGTATAGCGAAATGGCGTCGATGATGGGGACATGCAAAGCTTGGAGTTGGGGATCCAGTTGTTCCGGGATAATGCCGATTTTGAGTCCCAAAGCCACCACGACCCGCACCCGGCTGCGGCTGGTTGGAGGTGAAACAGACTGCTTTGCTTCCGGGCGGTTTTCTGAGTCTGAGGGCCCCCCTTCTTCTAAAAAGAATTTACGGAGATCATAGCCGAGGGGAGCATAGGCAGGCAGGACGTTGAAACCGGCCTCTTCCAGGCTCTGAATCACCGCCTCCAAAGGTTTCGTCTGGCCGTTGACCAGGTTTGATTTATAAAAGATTACGCCGATCCACGGCGCCCCGGGACGGTAGGCGGAGTAACCTTTTAGGAAGGCGGCAAAATCAGGATAAACCTTTTTAGTGCGATGCTCATAGATGCCGGCCTCAGGAATCTTGGCCACCGGCTTGTAGGTGACGGGCAGCGCGAGGTCGCGCTTGATGGCCAACAGTAAGCCGTTTTTGATATTTTCCTTTCCGCCTTCGCTGAAATATTCCTGCAATTGAGGGTCTGACTTGATACCCAGGGCCTTATCCTCGTCGTTGTAAGAGCCTCCCATAACGTAATAAACCACACCGCCTTTTTGGATGGCCTCCCTGAGTTCGGGTTTGGCGGCTTCAACCATATCGCGCCCCATAATCATGATGAAGGCCAGCCGTGAATTTTTAAGGGAGGGCAAATCGGCCGGGCGGCGGTGAGGCTGCAGGTGAGGGAAGACATGGAAGGCTAGGCGATGCCTGAGCCGGGGATAAGCCCGGTAAATATCCTGGACGGCTTCCAAGGCAGCTTTGGTGGGCAGATCACCCAGCAGGAGGCTGACATGCAATTTGTCGGCAGCGCCGGGGGCGGGAGCCAGCAGAACCCACCAAAAGAGAGTCCATCCCAGGCAAAAGGGCCGAAGGAGGTGGAAATGATTAATTTGTTTAATCGGGCACATAAATCACCCGCCCATCTTTGAGCTGATAAGCGGTGCCCAGGCGGACGCCCTCCCCGCTCAGTCTTTTATCGGTCACCTTCTGGACCTTAACTTCCTTGCCGGTTTTGGTGATGATTTCCAACTGGCCATCGGCACTTTTCTTGGTGATAGTGACCTCGGACTTGGGGTCGACCAAGTCCAGGAGGTTGTAGGCCATGAAAAGGGCGATCATCATACTGACAATAAAAGCCACACTGGCATCGAAAAGATTTGCCACCCCGGAGATGGGGTCCTCCAAGGGTGAATCATAACTTTCAAAACGCTGTCTTCTCTGCCGCCATCTCATTGTCATCGGCTTCCACCTTTGAGGCCAGCCCCGGTGAGGGGGGAGCACCCAGTTGACGCAGTCGGAGTTCGGTCAGATATTCCAATTCTGCCATATCGGCCCGTACCCACTTCTCTTTGACCAAAGCCATGAGATAAGCCGCCACGCCGCAGGCCAGCCCGACGACGGTGGTGGTAAAGGCCGTCACCATGCTGCCGGCCATTTTGGGCATGTCACCTTGGGCCAAGGCGGCCAAGGCAATTCCCATGGGGATTAAAGTGCCCATCAGCCCAAGAGCGGGGCCGACCCGGATGACAAACCTGACTTTATTGAGGCTCTTGACCATCTCCAGTTCAATTTTCTGCAGATGGCGAGATAGTTTTAGGTCCGTGGTGTCGGAAGACGCCAGATTACCAAGGTGTTCCTGATAGTATTTCACCCACATGAATTGTCCTTGGTAGCGGTCCAGATACTCCCGCAGCAGGCCGCCGGCACAGATGACAATCCAGAAAGTGAGAAGTAACAAGGCGATAATCACCGGATAAAATAGAGAGGAGGCAATGACATACAAGAAGGTCTCCAGGCCGGCCAGGATATTCATTTCAGCACCTTATGGTTTTGCTTCGTGACGAAGCCCACGAGCAGGGCAATCGCCAGGATGGTCAAAATCCCCAATTGATCGCTGAGCCCCGGGCCAGTGTGGTCAGAAATAAAGGAGTGGTAAATGCTCCGGGCAGCTTCAATGCGGCCAGGGATAAACAGCGAAGCCAAGAAATAAGCCCCGATGCCCAAGAGACTGAGGGCCAGGACGTTGTTTTGGGCCAATTTAGTAGCCCGCCGGCTGGAGAGGCGAAGGATAAGGCAGGCCACGAGCGTCAAAGCTGCGAAAGTCAGCCCCAGGCCCACGCCCACGAGCCAGCTTGGCCATTTAAAGACCTGCAAGGCGGCCCAGGTGGAGAAGATAATAGCTGTCAGGCAGACCGGGCAGGGCAGGAGTAAGAGGAACAATGCGCTATTTACCGGAGGGGAACAGTGGTTTGGGGTGGAGTTCCCCGCCTTCTGCCCGGGGAGGCCGCAGCAGGAGCTAGCCGGCGACCGGAGCAGGAGGTAAATCCCCCAAGCCATCATCCCCACAGCCATGAAGGAGTGCAGCCATGGTCCGTGCTGCAGTACCGGCTGCAGGACCTTTAATAGACTTCGGCTAAAGATCGCGGCCAGGATAAAGAGTCCTGAGTAAAGGGAGAGAGTCAGCACTATCAGGGGCCACCGCAGTTGTCCCCAGCCCAGGCCGCAGCCGACCTTGACGACAAATACGGCCAGACTGAAAAACATACCCCCAAGCCAGAGCATCAGAGTCAGATCCATTGGTTGCCTCCATCGGTTGCACCGGCCGAACACGGCCGGAAGTTTGAGTTCGTCTTTAGTACTTCAGGGCGGCCTCCAACCAGAAGGTGCGGCCAGGAGTGAGGCCGTAGAAATAGTATTGACGATTCAGCATGTTATCCACGGCAAAGGAGAGGCGCAGATACTTCACCGGGGTGGCAGTGATCTTGCCGTCCAAAGTGAAGAAGGGGTCATAGGAGCCGTAAACCCCTTTGTAAATGTCGGAGTTGTCGTCTTTGGCATAGAGGCGGCTGAAATAGCGGCCAGCCAGGTTAGCATTGAATATCCAATAGTTGGCATTGAGGCCGAAATTAAACTGCTGTCGCGGCACGAAAGTGAGGTTTTTCCCTTCGGAAGCCGGATTGAGGGGGTTTTCTTTGATCCGCGGATCGAGCAGGGTGGTATTGACAAAGACATCCAGCCAAGAGTTGAGTTTTTGGTTGGCTTCCAGTTCCACCCCCATAATCCGGGCCTTGGCGGCATTAGTGCGGATTTTGCTCCTTCCTGTGGGGTCGGCGGGGTCATTGACGGAATAAATCAGGTCATCGAAATAGTTGTCAAAGAAGGTGGCGGTGAGGACCATGCCGGACCAGGGCTTAAGGGTGGTGCCCACTTCCCAGGCCAACACCCGTTCCGGTTTGAGGTTGGGATTGCCCTGGTAAAGCGTACCATTAGAGCTGCGCCAAGTGCGGTAAAGCTCATAGATGTTGGGGGGCCGGAAGGCGGTGCCCACCGACGCCCGCCAAGACCAACAGTCCCATGGGCGGTAAAGAAAGGCAATTTTGGGATTGAATGAGGCTTGGCTACGGGCGGGCAAGGAAATGGTAGGGTCGTTAACGGAAGCTCGGTAAACGCCCCCATAAGTCTGCCACCAGTCGAGGCGGGCCCCGATGATGGTGGAGAACTTTGGGTGCCAGTTGATTTCATCCTGCAGATAAAACCCGAGGTTCCGATCGCGTCCCTGGGAAAACCTTGTCAGATCAAGTTTGGAGTCAGGGTCGCGCCAGTGGAGCAAGTTGTACTCTTTAGACCAGGCGGCGCCGGTCTTGTAAGCCAACCCGGCGGTCCAGCATTGTTTGCTGCCCCAGGCCTGTTCCATCTGAAGCTCAAAATTCCACACCTTACTGGGGGAAGTGCTCAGGGAGCCAGGACCGCCGGAAATAGTAGTTTTGGGGTTAATGGAGCTGGGGGTGGTGTACCAGTTGTGAGGCTGATTAATCAAACCGACTCGGCACTTGAGGTTAGTGGAGTCAGTTATTTTATGTTCGCTGCTGAAATTATAGATGGCCGTGTGGACCCGACTATCGTTACTACCAGAGAGGAAGGTAGCCTCACGCAGCCCAGTGAACCGCAAGCCGGTGCCGAACAGGCCGGCATTACCGGCAAAGACAGGGTCACCGGTAGCCACATTCCGCAGATAAGTGTGCCAGGTGTTATAACCGTACTCATTCCATGCCAGTTGCACGTAGAAATTGACTTTGTGCCCCGGGGCGATATCCCACCTCAGCTTGCCGCTGAAAGAGGCGTTATACCATGATTGGTCACCGGGATCGCCGATGATGGAAGTGGGTTGACCGGTGGTGGTATTGGTTGGCTGCCAGCCGACAGTCTGCACCGCTGCCGCGCCGGCTCTGGCCGATCGAGTCACCCGATTGCTGGCATAGCCGCTGCTATAACGGGATTGGTAACTGGCTTTAATGCTCACCTTATCCCAAAGG
>DYLF01000002.1:0-56040 GCA_020722205.1 Desulfobacca acetoxidans | reverse complement strand
AAAAAAATCCTTGTGTCCGTTTTGGACCCAAGGATTGCACCCAGCTTACTTGATCCTTAGGGAAAACCCCGTGAGTCAGCCCCACGGAGCCGCAAACCTAACCGTGCCTCGCGGCTCTTGGTTTGACTTCTACAGGCAGGTCTTCTGACTCCCGGATCGCTCTACTTCCTGCCCCTTCCCATCCGATACTGGCCGGACAGTGGTTTTCCGCAGGTTTCGTCCCCGGTTACAGCGGCGGGACCGCGCCGGCCTTGCACCGGCTTCCCTTTCAAACCCTTATGGGTACCTGCAGCTCCAGATTTCCTAAGCGCAATGCTAAAAAAATACCAACCCGCAGTCAAGCAAAAAATTGTCCGAGAGCACGGCTGCCTCTTATCCGGTTCTCCGCCCGGGAAGCGAAGGAATAGGGTGAGGGAGCTGAATATTTCTGTCTTTCTGGAGAACATTACCTTCGACGGTCAAGAAGCTCCGCCTTGGTCCGGCGCCTGGTACTTTCCCAGATAACCCCGAGGGGTGATGAGATAGCCGTTATATTGAAAGGTTTGGGAATTACCCACAATAATGATGGTCTGCATGTCCACCCGCTGTGCTGGAAGTTCCTCCAGGGTGGAGAAGGTGACTTCCTCTCCCGGGCGCATGGCGCGGCTTACCAGACCCACAGGGGTCTGGGGGGAGCGGTGGCAAAGCAGCACTTCCACCACTGCTTTTAATTGCCAATCTCGTTTTTTGCTCTTGGGGTTGTAAAGGACGATGACAAAGTCGGCTTGGGCGGCCGCCTCCACCCGCCGCTGGATGACTTCCCAGGGGGTCAAAAGATCGCTTAAGGAGATGGCGGCAAAATCATGCATCAGGGGAGCCCCCAGACGGGCAGCGCCGGCGGCCAAGGCGGGTATGCCGGGGATCACCTCCAAGGAAAGGTCCATCTTTCGGTTGGAGTCGAGGTGCCCCACCTTAAGCCCCTGGGCGGCGCAAATCTCCAGGACGAGGCCGGCCATCCCATAAATGCCCGCATCCCCACCGGACACCAAGGCGACCCGTTTGCCTTGTCGGGCCAAGTCAATGGCCGCCTGACAGCGCTTGATTTCGGCCTTCATGCCGGTGGCCATCACTTGCTGGTGGGTGAGGAGGGGGGCGATAAAGTCCACATATGTCTGATATCCCACCACCACCTGGGCAGCCTCCAATGCGGCTTGGGCCTTGGGCGCCAGGTAATCCACGTCGCCCGGCCCCAGGCTCACGATGGCGAGATGACCCGGGCCACTGCCACCGTAACGTTGGCGCTCTTGCGTTTGGGAACCAGAAGTTCCCCCTGGCCCGCTTTCAGGGCTGCGGCCTCGCTGACGCTTTGGGTCCCCAGATGGCAGGCCGCTGAGGCGGACGGATGGGGCACCTGCACCGTTGCCAATTCTTCTGCGGGAAAACATATTAACTCCACCTTCAATCGGAGGGCCGCTTCCTTAAGACCTGGCTCGTTCTGTTTGGCGGCAACGGTGGCCAACGCCTTAAGGGAGAAAATGGAAAGTCCGGCCCGCTGAAAGGTCTCCTGTAAAAAATCTAATATTTCCTGAGCCGGGGTGCCTCGGTGGCACCCCAATCCGGCTACCAGGCAGGGGGGCCGAAGTCGCAGCCAGCCGGCAGGCCAGGGGCGCTCATGGGGACCTACGTAGACCGTGGGCCGAAGATTTGCGGCCAAGGCTGCTTCCAGATCGGGTTCCCGCCGGAAAAGATGAGGGTACTCGCTTAAGGCAGCATCCAGGTAGCCTTCGGGGTCTACCAAGAAGAGAGGCTGACCGGAGAGCAAGGCCATGGACGCTTCCTTCACCGCGGCAGGGTTTTCAATGAGCAACCCGGTTCGGACTGCCAGCAGATCGATGGCAGGAACGCCCTGAACATCGGTGGCAGTAGTGATCACCGGGGTGCCGCCCAGGACCTTGGCCACCCGGCGAGCCAAGTGGTTGGCCCCCCCCAGGTGGCCGGAAAGGAGGCTCACTGCAAAACGGCCTTCCTCGTCCACCACCACTACGGCGGGATCTCGGTCTTTGCCCTGGAGCAGGGGAGCCAGCTGACGCACCACGATGCCGGCGGCCATAATGCACACCAAGCTGTGCCCTTCGGCGAAGGCGCGGGTAAAAACTTCAGCCAGATTGTCAAAACTTTGGTCAGCGCCGGCGGCCCGGGTGGCCGGAAGCCAGCACTCTGCCTCTTCCAAGGTCTGACACAGTCGCCTGGCCAGCTCGGCCCCGGCAGGGGTCAAGGCCACCACTCTAATCACTGGCATCCCGCCAACCATGACTGAAGGTTTGGTCATAAAGTCGGGAGTGGGCTTGGAGGGGTTTTCCCCAAGCGGCCAAGGCCGGGCCCACCAGGATCAGGGCCTGGCGGGTAATGCCGGCTTTTCGCACCGTGGATGCGATATCCGCCAACGTCCCCCGGACAAACTGCTCATCCGGCCAGCTCACCCGGTAGGCCACCACCACCGGGGCTTGGGGTCCGTAAACTTTGCTCAGTTCCGCCGCCACCTGGTCCAGAAGTTGAACACTGAGATAAATCACCAGGGTGGCGCCGTACGCCGCCAGGGAAGCAAGATTCTCCCGCTCCGGCATCGGTGTCCGCCCTGCAGCCCGGGTAAAGATGACCGTTTGGGTCACTTCCGGCAAGGTCAATTCCTGAGCCAAGGCCGCCGCCGCAGCCGCCGCCGCGGTAACCCCCGGGATCACTTGAAAGGGAATACCTTCCTGCGCCAACAATTCCAACTGCTCCTGCATAGCGCTGAACAGGCTGGTGTCTCCGGAGTGCAGCCGCACCACCCTCTTTCCGGCCCGGTAGGCGGTCGCCAGGCGGGAAACAATGTCGGGCAAGGACAGGGGGGCAGTGTCCACCAAATCGGCCCCAGGGGGTACCCAAGCGAGCAGTGCCGGCGAGATCAGGGAGCCGGCGTAGAGGACCACCTCCGCCCGAGAGAGGGCCTCCCTCCCTTTCACGGTGATGAGTTCCGGGTCGCCTGGACCCGCGCCGATAAACACTATGGGATATTTATCTGTCATGTCAGCTAACCGTTGGGCGAACCAGCGACAATCCACACGGGGTTCAGGGCCTGAAGATAAATGCCCCCGGTCAGGGAGCGGCTGCGGCTGACCTGAAGGAGGACAATATCAAGCAACCAGTTCTCCTGACTCAAGACCTGCCGGATTTCCTGCAGGGTTTCCAGCCGGGTGGCGGTGAGGACGATTTTACCATGGGGGCGCAGGCGGCGCCGCACCTCCCGAATAAGGTCACCGAGAAAATCCCCGCCGCCGCCGATAAAAACCCGATCAGGAGGAGGCAGGGTCGTTAAACAGCCGGGGGCCGAGCCACAGATGACTTTAAGATTGGTTACCCCGAATTTGTCCCGATTGGCGCTGATCTGGGCGGCCCGCGCCGGATTTTTTTCCACAGCCAGGATGCAACCCCGGCCCAGGAGGAGGCTGGCTTCCAGCCCCACGGAACCGCTCCCGGCTCCCACATCCCAGAGCACCTGACCGGGATAGAGTTCAAGCTTGCTTATGACCACGCTCCGCACCTCGGCCTTGGTGATCAGGCTTCTTTCATGAGAAAAGGCCTCTTCCGACATTCCTAGGTGTAAAGCAGGGGGTTCAGTGGGAGGGAGAGCCACTCGCTCCGGGGGAGGGGTAGAAAGACGATCGAGCACCACCAGATTCAAAGGGGAAAAAACTCGACCCACCGCTTCTTCTAGAGTCAGCCAAGCAAAGCGCTCGTTTTCTTGTCCCAGGTTCTCCAGAATGCACAACCGGCAATGGGTTAAACCCCAATCCAGCAGTCGTTGGGCGATAGCCCCCGGAGTATGAACAGGATCAGTGTAAATGAATAATAAACCTGACTTGGTCAAAGCGTCTGTCAGATACTGCCAGTCTCGACCATGCAGGCTCACCACCTGAGCTTGGTGCCAGGGCATCAGCAGGCGGGCGGCCGCAGTTTGGATGGCGGTGATATTGGGATGAATGATCACATTGTCAGCTCCCAAAACCTCCACAACCAGGGGGCCCACCCCGTAAAAATTGGGATCTCCAGAGGCCAGGACGACCACTCGCCGGTCCTGGGCCAACGCCGGCAATTTCCGGAGAATTCTTTCGGGGTCTTTTCCGAGGGGGATTTTTTCAGCCGGGTGCATGGGAAAGTAGTCCAGGATACGCTTGCCTCCCACCAACACTTGGGCTTCCTGGATAATTTTGAGGGCAGAAGGGGTAAGGTCGGCCGGTGACATCCCCAAGCCCACCACCTGAACCGGGATCATTTCGAGCCTCCCCGGTCATATTGCCAGTATAGGGGGAGATCATTAAAACCAAGGATCACCGCCGTCAAGCCAACCGCAGGACCGGCGTGGCTCCGAAGTGCCGCCAGCATCCGGCCGCCGACCTCCGACATTACGGGTTGTATTTGAGCAGATGGGATTATTTCCAGGACCTCCCTGGCGGTATTAGCTTGGGCCACTGCTTGAGCCAGCCAGGAGTCTTTGGTTTTTTCCCGGAGCCAAAGGGCTAAATCGCTAAAACTTGCCATCCCCCGGGAGGCATGGGTTTGGCTGAAACCTTGGGCCATTTTGAGGGCCTTGCCGATATAGGCCCCCACCAGGATTTTGCTGAAGCCCAGGTGGGCGGCAGCTTTAAGGGCAAACCGGAGATAATCCCCCATTTGCACAAAGGCTTCCTCCGGCAGATGGGGCAGGAGTCTGACCAGTGCCGCCTCGCTCCGGCCGCCGGTGCTGAAGACTACTTCTTTCAGGCCCATTGCCTTGGCCACCTTCAGGCTGAAGATGATGGTGGCGCGATAGGCCGAGTGGGAGAAGGGTTTAACCAAACCGGTGGTTCCCAAAATGGAGATGCCGCCCACTATCCCCAGGCGGGGATTCAGGGTGCGGCGGGCCAGCTCTTCTCCCTGAGGCACGAAAATTTCCAGATGCACCCTAAGTAATCTGGGAGGTGAAAGCTGGTCCCCCACTTCGCGCACGGCCCGGCGCAACATGGCTCTGGGCGTCGGGTTGACGGCTGGTTCTCCCACGGCCAGGGGCAAACCCGGCTTAGTCACCCGGCCCACCCCCTCCCCTGCCGTGATAGCCAGGGCTTCACAACATCTGCCGTTGGCCCATTTGGCCCGAACGCCTATGCGCGCCCCGTGGGTTACATCCGGATCATCGCCGGCGTCTTTCACCACCACGGCTTCGCCCCCGCCTCCCAAGCGCCGGTGCTCTGCCAGAGGGACAGCCAGGGGCCCACCACCCGGGAGCGTTACCCTCACGGTTTCCGGACAAGGCAGAGCCAACAACTCATACAAGGCAGCCTTGGCGGCAGCGGCGGCGGCGGTGCCGGTGGAGAAGCCGTAACGCAATTCTTTTCGGTGGCGGCTTATCTGGGCCGCCTCAGAATTGCCCTTCATAGTTCAGAAAGTCCGCCTGAGGCCTTTTCGCCAACAGCAAAAAGGCAGCCGGGGGAGCCGGTTCTCCTGGGCTTTTTGATAATGAACAAAGACAGATACGGCAGGTGCTGGCCCTTAAGCTCCCGCAAGTTGTGAACCACCATCTCCCCTTCCAGACCCACTCGGTTGATGCAGGTGGTGCAGTCCAGCAGACCAAGCTTTTCAAGAGTCTGATAGATTTCAGGAAAATAGCGATAAACTTTAAGCAAAACAATGTTGTCCGTTTGTGTCAGGGCTTCTTTCAGCCTTTCGGCCCCAAGGGCCCCGGATACCACATATAAGGATTCCTCCCCTTCGGTCAGCGGGAGTTGGCTTAAGGCGGCTGCGGCCTGGTAAGAGGTGACCCCGGGAATGGTAACAATGGGGACCTCCGGAGCAAACCGCTTGACCGTCTGCATGAGATAACCGAAGGTGGAATAGGTCAAGGGGTCTCCCAGGGTCACGAAGGCCGCGTCCCTGCCTTCCTGAAGAACCTCCAACACCCGGCGCGCATTCTTCTCCCAGGCAACCTTGAGCACGTCAGCCTTTTTGGTCATGGGGAAGGGCAAGCGTTCTACCTGGCCGTTGGTCAGATGTCGTTTAACAATCTCCAAGGCGAGACTATACTCATTTTTGGTGGAGCAGGAGGCGAAGATGTGGGTCACCTTTTGAAGCACCTTTAGGGCCTTTAGGGTGACCAGGTCCGGGTCCCCCGGTCCCACCCCGATGCCGTACAAGGTACCGCACCTGGCAGTCATGCCGGGGCCTCTTCCAGGGCCATGATGGCCAAGGCGTTCACTACACTGGCGGCCACTGCCGAGCCCCCTTTGGGCCCAATGGCGGTTATGTAGGGATAATTTGTGGCAACCAAGGCGGCTTTGGATTCCGCCGCGTTCACAAATCCCACCGGCAGGCCGATGATCAGGGCGGGGGGCGGGACGCCGTCGGGCAGTAATTGAAGCATGGCGATAAGTGCAGTGGGGGCGTTGCCGATGGCCACAATTCCCCCGGCCAGTTGAGGGAGAGCCCGCTGCATGGCCGCCGCCGCCCGGGTAATGCCCCGTCTGGCAGCCTCGGCGGCCACTTCCGGGTGATCCATAAAGCACTTGACTTCCACCCCCAACCGGCTCAGGCGGCCGGTGGAAATACCAGCAGCCAGCATGCGCGTGTCGGTGGCCACCGGACGGCCCTGCTTCAAGGCCTCCACGCCGGCGGGGATGGCGGCCGGATGAATACAGGTGATGGTGAGATAATCAAAGTCGGCGCTGGTGTGAATCATGCGCCGGACAACAGCCCACTCGCGAGGGGAAAAGCGGTGATTTGCGGCCGTGGCCTCAATGCGGCGGAAACTCTCAGCTTCTATCTCCTGGGGATTTAGCAACCACAGAGCCATCAGGCCTCCCCGTAGCGCCGACAGGCAGTCACCAGGGCCTGAGCCGCCGCCGGATTACTGCCGAAGTGCAGATGCACATAACTGGCCAAGACGTTTCCGCAAGCATAACCTTCAGTTTGGCTTTCCCCCCCTCGGCGGGAGCCGACCTTATACACTCTGCCCAAAGAAGCAGTTTCGGAGGAAATTTCCGAGTAATGAAACTCGTGTCCCCGCAGGGTGGCGCCCGCCGATCCCAGGAGGGTATCGGCCGCCAGGGTCACCACCCGGTAGCCCAAGGCTTTAAGTCGTGGTAGCATGCGAACTTTCAGGGGCAATACCCCAGCCATGGCATGGCATTCCCCTGAGAGATCCTTAATTTCCTCACTTAAATACATGAGACCGCCACACTCGGCATAAATGGGCAAGCCGGTCAGAGCCTTGGCCTTGAGGTCCTCCTTGAAACTGCTGTTGGCCGCCAACCGCCGGGCCTGGAGCTCAGGGTAGCCGCCACCCAAATAAAGGCCGCTCAATCCCGAAGGCAACCGCGGTTCTGCCAAAGGGGAAAACTCCACCAGATCGGCGCCAAAATACCGCAGCCATTCCAGATTTTCAGGGTAATAAAAGCTGAAGGCCTGGTCCCAAGCAATTCCCAAACGAATCCGGGGAACCGCCGGTGGCGATGCATCCGGCCCAGGGTTAAACAGCACTGTGGGCAAATTCCGCCAAAGGGCTTCCAAGTCCAGATGATGAGTTATCAGGTCGGCCAGACCATCAAGCCAGTCTGAGGTCAAAGGGTGGTCATCGGCGGTGGTGAGACCGAGGTGGCGTTCGGGGATGGTGTAATCGTCGGTTCGGGGCAGACCTCCGAAGCACCTGACTCCCGGCACCTGTTCCATGGCTTCGGTCAAGTAAGCAAGATGGGCCGGGCCAGCTACCTGATTGAACACCACTCCGACCAGATTAAGGGCAGGATCAAAAGAGGCGAAGCCATGCACCAAAGCTGCTGCGCTGCGAGCCATGGCCCGGGCGTCCACCACCAAGAGCACCGGCAAGCCAAGCCATTTGGCCATCTGGGCTGTGGAGCCGGCTTCGCTTTTGCCATCAAAGCCATCGAACAAACCCATGACCCCTTCCACTATCACCATTTCTGCGGTCTTGGCGTAGCGCTGGAAAATCCGTCGGTTTTCCTCCACGGAAAGCATCCAGCCGTCCAGGTTGTGGGAGAACCGTCCGGCGGCTTGCGCATGATGGCCTGGATCAATGAAATCAGGGCCCACTTTAAAGGGCTGCACCACGATTCCTTGTCGTCGCCAGGCGGCCAGCAGCCCAAGGGTGAGGGTGGTCTTTCCGACCCCGCTGTGGGTGCCGGCCACCACCACGCCTTTAATGAGATTTGAGATTTGAGCCATAATGCCTTAAGGTTGGCAGGTAAGAATACAGGCTCCTTGCCGGGCAAATCCTTTCGTCTTCAAGGACAGACCAAAGTGCGGGGACAAGTTGTTCCACGGGTTGGCATTTCTGAGGCAACGGTTCCCGGGATCACATCCAAAGCCTCCCGGATATGATCAACAAAAATTTGGACCACTTCTTTTCTCATTCCCAATCCCTCCGGCTCCACCTCCACCTTCAACCCTGCGTTCTGGAAGGCGGCGGCCCAGGAGTCTGGGCCGTCCCTCAAATCCTCAATGAAATGCACCCCTGCCACCAGCATCAGCGGAACCAGTCGGACCCGGCGGAATCCGGCCCTAACCACCTCCCTCACCACCTGTTCCCGGGTAGGGTATCCTTCCACCACTCCCACGTAGATACCCGGATCATACTTTCGGCGGAGGATATTTTCCAAGGCGGGATAGGCGGACCAGGAGGGATGGTCAGTACCGTGACCAACCAAGACCAAGGCTTCCTGCTGGTTTGAATCCGCCTTCCGACCCAAAGCCCGGCCCAACCGCTGGTAATCCTCATAAGAACTCAATAAGGGCAACCCGATACTGGTGCGGATAGCAAGAGGAGCTACCTCTGCCAGTAGTCGATAAAACTCGTGCCCGCACAGCAAGTGCAGGGATTGTACCACGGCCCAACCATGGCCCCGGTCATGCAGATCCTGTAGGACCTGATGGGGATGCCTAACCTCGAACCCCTTGCTCTCTTTGAGGCGATCCTTGACCATCCGGGAAGAAAAAGCCCAGTGAATTTCGTGACCGCGAAATTCCTGCCGGATAATATGGTTCATAAAGTTATAAGTCTGAAGGGCCCTGGTGGTGGTGCCAAAGGCGGTTAACACAATGGCGACCTGCATGTTTGGTGCTTCCTTGCCAATGGCGATTTTCGTCCCTTGAACAAGCGGAATCAATTGATTTGGTGCTACACCGTCTCGGTCGAACCTTCCCTGGGCGCCCCTTTTTTCCGCGGCCTCAGGTCAAGCATAGACCGCCGCCATGAGTTCCGGACGAACCTTAAGAAGGAACAGATAAACAAACAGCGTAAAAAATCCTTCTATGATCATCACCGGTAGATGGGACAGCAGAACCAGATGGGCGACGGTAAGAAACCCCTCTCCAGTAAAAACGAGAGATAAAGCGGTAAAGAGAGCAGTTAGCAAGACAGTCAGAAAACCACAGACAAATGAGCTGACGATGGCCAACCTCCCGCCGTGACGGAACAACCTCCGAAAGATATAAAAAGAGAGCACCGCCGGCCCCGCGACATTGAAGGTGTTGACCCCCAAAACGGTCAACCCCCCGAACTGAAAAAGCAAAGCCTGGAGCAAAAGACCAATGAGAACGGCGGGAAAGGCGGCCCAGCCCAGCAACAGTCCCATGAGGCCGTTCAGCAACAGGTGAACGGAAGATGGCCCTATGGGCACATGAACAAGGGAGGCCACGAAGAAAGCCGCCGACAGGAGGCCCACCCTGGGAATAGCCTCATAATCGACTTTTTTTAGGCCTAGGGCAGTGCCCACCACAGAGAGGGTTGCCCCTCCGGCCAGCACCGCGGGGCTCAGAACTCCTTCTGAAATATGCATGCATTTTCTCCTGGGATGGGTGGGGTACGAGAGGAAAACTTAATTTCTCCCCTGAGGCCAGCTCTAAAGTAAAAAACCTTAAGCCCTGGGGGGACTTAAGGATATACCCAGCTTCTTCGTCCTTAAGCTGACCGCCGGGGAGGCCCAGTCGGAGCCTTGCCCAGGATTCGGCCTGGCGTCTCTCGCACCGCAGTGTTCACACCGGGCAGGTCTTCTGGCTCCCGGATCATCCTACTGCCTGCGCCTTCCCACTTCGCTTTACGGATTCACGAAACAGTGGCTTGTGCAGGGGTCGTCCCCGGTCACAGCGGCGGGACCGCGACGGCTTTTCCGTCTTCCCTATTAAGCCCCTCTGGGCACCCGAATGTTAAAGCTTATATCAAATGACTTCTGGTTCTGTCAATGAATTTTCCCGACCGGACTTTCAGTTAGAGGTTCGTCTTCCGCAAGGGGAGATAACCCAGGAATCAGCCCGCTAACATGTGGGCTTTTTTCCAAAGGCTCGGCAGGCTAGCTGCCTCAGCTTTTTGGATTGTGGGTTCGAAACTTCTTAAAAAGGCGTCTAACAAAGCTAAATTATTATAATATTTAAAGTTTTAATAATTGTTGCCGATAACCTAAATGAAACGAAGAGAAGACCGGAATTCAGGGAAAAGGGAGGTGAAAAAGCCAAAACCCGCCCGGCCTGACTTCGTATCGCATGGATGCAGTTTTGCACCGATCAAGGAGGATTTTTTTATGAGTTTGGTCATCAACCACAATCTGATGGCCATGAATGCGGCCAGGAATCTGAGCTTCACTTATAACCGCCTGGCTACATCCGTGGCCCGACTCTCCTCAGGTCTCCGCATCAACTCTGCGTCGGATGACGCCGCCGGTTTGGCCATTCGGGAGATGATGCGGACCGACATCAGGGTCCTGAACCAGGGCGTACGGAACGCCAATGACGCCCTCTCCATGATCCAAACCGCCGATGGCGCTCTTTCCGTAATTGACGAAAAACTTACCCGGATGAAGGAACTGGCGGAACAGGCTGCCACCGGCACTTACACCAGCGCCCAGCGCCTGATCATGGACAGCGAGTATCAGGCCATGGCCTCGGAAATCACCCGGATTGCCAACGCCACTGACTTCAACGGCGTCAAACTGTTGGATGGCTCTCTGTCCGGTACCGGTCTGGACGGCTCAGACGGCAACCAGATGAAAATCCACTTCGGTACCGGCAACGCCTCGGCGGAAGACTATTACTACATCAGAATCAACAGTGCCACCGCCTCTGCCCTGGGGGTGGGCAACTCCATCGCCAGCACTTCGGCGGGCTACACCATCAGCACTCAATCCGCGGCCCAGAATGCCCTGGATGCTCTGAACAGCGCCATCAACAGCAAGGACAATATCCGGGCCTCCCTCGGCGCCCTTGCCAACCGCCTGTCCAATACCATCTCCAATCTGAGCATTCAGGCGGAGAATCTGCAGGCGGCTGAATCTCGCATCTCTGACGTGGATGTGGCCACCGAGATGACGGAGTTCGTGCGCAACCAAATCCTTACCCAGGCGGCGGTGGCTATGCTGGCTCAGGCCAACGCCCTGCCGCAACTGGCTCTGACCCTGATCGGCGTTTAACACCCATCTTTTTCCCGGGCAGGGAGGTAATTTCTTCCCTGCCCTTTCTTCCCCCTTTAGTTCCCTCATACCCAACTTATTATTATCATAATTAATTCATCGGTGGTATGCGCTTTGCAGCGCATGCAGAAGAAGGAATTGAAAGGCGTAGTGTCAGCAGGAGAATCGCATGGCCGACACAAGTATCAGTGCCATCTCGACTGGTCAATCCCTTTATTACCAGCCGGCCATAACCTTCACCGGGCTTGGTTCCGGTATTGACAGCCAAAGCATCATTAAGAAGCTGGTGGAAGTGGAAAGCCGCCAGATGGAGAAGCTGGAGGCCTGGAAGAAAGAATGGGAGGAAAAGATTGCCGCGCTGCAGACCCTGAATACCAAGATGACCGATTTTCGCACCACTGCGGCGGCTTACGATACCCCCGCGCAGTTTCAGGCCAAGACGGCTACTTCCAGTAATACTTCGGTTCTCACCGCCACAGCTTCCTCCACCGCCGCCGCGGGCGCCCACCAGGTGCTGGTGAACCAGTTGGCACAAAACGATATGCATGCCCATGCCGGGTTGAGCAGCAGCAGCACGGTGATCAACGCCAGCGGCAGCAGCAAGGTTTTTGCCTTCAAATATCCCGGCAGCAGCGCCACCCCTGTCTCCATTACCGTGCCTGACAACGCCACCCTCTCTGAGCTGGCGACCGCCATCAACACCAGTGGTGCCAATCCAGGGGTCACCGCCACCGTCCTGGACATGGGTCCCAGCTATACCACCGACCGCTATCGCCTGGTCCTGCAGGGCAACAGTACCGGCGATGATTATGACATTGTTTTCGACGCGGCCACCGACGCGCTCACTACCCTGGACGGCACCGGGGGGACCGTGGACTTCAGGAGCACCACTTTTACAGAGGCTCAGGATGCCCAGAATGCTCAACTGCGGGTGGACGGCTATCCCGCCGGCACCTGGATGGAGCGCGCCACTAATACGGTGACTGATATTATTTCCGGAGTAAGGCTTGAGCTTCTATCCACCAGCGGCAGCGCGGTGCAGGTCAGCATCGGCAACGATACCCAGGCTATGCAGGAAGAGATCGAGGCCGTGGTGGAAAAGTACAATGACGTCATTGCCTACATCAAGGAGCAGACCAAGTATGACCAAAATACCGGCGAGGCCGGCATCCTGTTTGGCAATTACGCCATGCAAATCGTCAAGAGCGGGTTGAACAGCATAGCCACCGGCAATGCCAGCGGCTTTCAAGATCCTGACGACCCCTATATAAACCTGCCGCAGATCGGCATTACCACGGACACGGATGAATCTTCCGACACCTTCGGACAACTTCTCATTGATGAGTCCACCTTGTCCACGGCTTTGAATGACAATCCTGAGGGGGTGGCCGATCTCATGGCCGCCTATTTCCGGGGCATCAGCGACGATTCCTCCGGGAACATCACCTATTACAGTTCTATCCCCGAAATAACCAAACCCGGCATTTATACGGTGAATGCGACCGTGGCCGGCGGGGTGATCACCAGCGGCACCATCAATGGGCATGCCGCCACGATCTCCGGCGATACCTTGACCGGCAGCAGTGGCTACGATGAATACGGCTTGGCGGTGCGCATTAATTTGGTGGACGGCACATATTCAGGGACGGTGCGGCTGCAATTGGGAAAAAACGGTGAGTTTGCCAGTAAGCTTAATGATCTGCTCAGCACCACTTCCGGTCCGGTAAATATCCTGATCAACAATTACCAGGACATAGTGGACAGCATTGAGGATAAAATCGCCTTGGAGCAGCGGCGCATTGAAGCCTACCAGCAGCGGCTCTTACAGCAGTTTTCCCGTTTGGAATCGGTGCTGGCGGAACTTAATGACCAAGCCACATATATCGCAGGGCAATTACAAAATCTGGGCATAACTTCCAGCAGTAAGAAGTAGGGGTGGGTTTTACACCCGACTCAACGGCATAATTGTTGAGAAATAAAGAGAGTAACAAGGGAGGATGAAAGTCCGTGAGAACCCAGACAATGCACAAACAGTACATCACCACCCAGGTCAGCACGGCTGATCGCCTCCAATTGGTGGTCATGCTCTATGAGGGGGCCATATCCTTTCTCAATCAAGCCAAAGAAAAAATGGCCAGCCAAGACGCAGCCGGCAAGGGCTTTTTTATCGGCAAGGCCCTGGATATTATTGCTGAACTCAATGCCTCTCTTAACTTCCAGGCAGGGCGGGAGCTGGCTGCCAATCTTTTTCATCTTTACAACTTCATGACCGCCCATTTGACCAAGGCCAATCTAAATTGGGATCTCAAGGCCGTAGAAGAGGTGCAAACGATGTTAAGCCAACTGCGGGAATCCTGGCTGGAGGTCTGCCGGAAGGCCAGAAGAGGGGAGCTGATTGAAGAAACCGACACGCCTGGCCCTCCCCGTCGGAATATCATCGGGTCGGTGGTGGCTTAAGAATATCCCTTTTCCCCGGCCCAGGTTTTCCCTCTTCTGAGGGGATATTGTCGATGTAGCGCCCGGCATGCAGTCAAATGGCGAATATTTTTGTTATCACACCCATCTATATGAAAGGAGGTATCGTATTTTTTTTTCTTCGCGGTTGCAGAGAAAATTTCTGGCCTTTTTTTCGATAAACCGCGTTATTTACTATAGTTCACATGAAGATTTTGAGCCTGTGCATGATCGTTAAGAATGAAAGCTCCAATCTGCTCCGAAGTCTGGCGCCCCTTATACCTTATATTGATGAAGCAGTAGTGGTGGACACCGGCTCCGAAGACGGCACTCCGGAACTGGCCGCACGCCTCGGGGCCAGGGTCTTTGCTTTTCCCTGGCAGGATGATTTCAGCCAGGCCCGTAATTTTTCTTTGGATCAGGCTCTGGGCGATTGGATCATGTGGCTGGATGCCGACAGTCGCGTGCCCGAAGAGGATGCCGCTCAGCTCAAGCCTCTTATCCAGCGGGAGAGCGCCGCCATCCTCTGGGCCACCAATGTGGAACCGGGGGGCGGCCGGCTCTTACAGAAGCGAATTTTCCCTCGGCGCCCGGACATTCGCTTTCGCTACCGAGTTCATGAACAGCTTTGTCATCCCCCTGGTCTGGACCAAATTGTCACTCCGGTGCGAATTTATCACTGGGGGTACGAAACCAGGGAGCAGCGCCGGCGCAAGGCGGAACGCAACTTGAGCTACCTTTTGGCGGATTTGGCTGAGCGTCCGGATGATTTTTATCTCCATTATCAATTGGCCAAGCATTATTTTTTTGCCGGGCAGATAACCACTTCGTTAGAATTCGTGGAAAGAGTGCGGGAAATGGCCGAGGTGCCGGCTCTCAATCCAGAGATTGCCCGGCATGCGGAGGTGCTGGCGGCGCAATGTTATGATCGCCTGGGCAATGAGGACAGGTCCCGCCAAACGTTGACAGAGTTGACGACCCGACATCCCGACTACGGTTTGGCCTGGTTTCAGCTAGGGCAACAGCAGTTCCGCACGGGTGAGCTTGAGCCCGCCGTCCAGAGTCTAAATAATTTTTTACAGTTGGGTATAGGCCATTATTTCCTGGACCAGCCTGAGGAAAAGCTGGTGCTCACCGCCCTGTTGATCCAGGCGCAGTGCCTGCGGCGCTTGCGCCGCTGGCATCCGGCCGCCTTGGTCTTAAAGCAGGCGCAAAAACTTTATCCAGATCATCCCGGCGTCTGGTTGGAATCAGCCCTTCTGGCCCGGGAGCTTCATGATATGGAGGCAGCCCGGAAAGCACTGAATACCTGTTTGGCCCTGAGGCCTGACTTACAGAAGGCCCGCCAACTCCTTAATGAGGTGGAAACCGGTTATGTCAGTGTGGGACACTAACCTCGCTATACTGAAGAAGCGCCGGGAAAATGGGGACCTGACACCACCGTGTCCGATTGAACCTCCGGTGTTCGAAAATATTTCTCTGACTGCGGCTCCCCACCTCACAATTAAAATGTCCTCAGAGCGCGGCCAGCCGGTGACGCTGCACAGTCCCCGCGATCCCTGGAAAGAGGCCGACTGCTTAGTGCAGCGTGTTCCCATGAATACCTCCCGTCCCCTGGTGGTCCTGGGGTTCGGGTTGGGCTATCATCTCCTGAGACTGCTGCCCCGCCTGGAGCCGGACCGGCTTCTGGTGGTGGTGGAAAAAGAAGCGGAAGTATTTCAGGCCGCCTTGGCCTCCCTGGATCTTACGCCCCTTCTCACGCGACCCCGGACCATCCTGGTAGTGCACCCCCACCCCGGTGAGGCAGCCAAGCATTTGCGGGGACGCCTGGCTCTGGGGAACGGCCGGCCGGTGGATTTCTGGGGTCACCCCGCTTCCCTCCGGACAGCCGACAACTTCTACCAGGAGGTCATCCGGGCCCTTAAGCCCCCTACCCTGCCGAGCAGCCGTCCCCTGGGTCTGAAAAAGGAAAAGCTCAAGGTCCTTATTATCAATCCTGATTATTTTCTCATTCCCGAGGTCTATATTGCCTTCCGCCAGCTCGGCCATGAGGTGCAGACGGTTCTCTTTGATAAGAGGCGGGAGCAGGGGGAGGTGGTTATCGCCCGGGTCATGCAGAGTGTGAGGGCATTCAACCCGGATTTGGTCTTCACCATCAACCACTTGGGTTTCGATCGGGAGGGGGTGCTCTTGACGGTGTTCCACCGCCTGCGCCTCCCTTCTGTTTCCTGGTATGTGGACAGCCCGACGATCATTCTCAATCTCTATCAGGGACCGCGGAGTGAGCTGGCGGCCATCTTCGTGTGGGACGCCTCATATATTCCTGAGGTCAAAGACCTTGGATTTAATTGCGTTTTTCCTTTGCCCTTGGCTACGGACGCTAACATCTTCCGGCCCCGTTCCTTGAAGAAAGGCAGGCGCTGGCAGGCGCGGGTATCCTTTGTGGGCAATTCCATGCTGGGGTCGGTGGCCAAGAAGTTGGACAGGCTGCCTGGCTCCGAAGAATTCTTGCGGCTCTTTGAACAATTAAGTGCATCTTACCGGAACCGTCCTTTTCGCCGCCTGGAGGCTTTACTGGCCGAAGCCGGTTTAGAACAGCATCCGATGGTGCAAAGTCTTAGCAGAACCGAACGCACCGATCTTGAAGCCGCCATTATCTGGGCCGCCACCCGGGACTACCGACTCAGTTGCGTGCGCCGCCTGGCCCCTTTCCGGCCGCGCATTTTTGGGGATTCGGATTGGCGACGGGTTCTCTCCGCTCCCTTTGAGATTCGGCCGGAGGTCAATTATTTTGAAGAATTGCCGCTGGTGTACAACGCCAGTGACATCAATTTCAACGCCACCAGCCTGCAGATGAAAACGGCCGTCAACCAGCGGGTATTCGATGTCCCGGCGGCCGGCGGCTTTCTTCTCACTGACTTTCGGGAACAACTGGCAGAACTTTTCAGGATAGGGGAGGAGGTCATCTGCTATCGTCAACCGGAGGAGATTCCGGATTTGGTGGATTACTACTTACGTCATGAGGGAGCCAGGCGCAGAATCGTCCAGCGGGGGCGGGAACGTGTCCTGGCGGAACATACATATAGGCACCGCCTGACCACGATGCTAACGATTCTGCGGCAAACCATATGAACCGACGGCGAATTCTGGTCATCCAACTGGCACGTTTGGGGGACCTGGTGCAAACCAGGCCGCTCTTAAAACGGCTGCGCCAGATTTGGCCGACCGGCGATATTGACATCCTGGGAGAGGGAAGCTTGCAGGAGCTTGCTCCCTTGATTCCTGAGCTTGACACCTTTCACAGTCTGGACTTACCGGATTTGGCCGGTTTGGCGCAGTTCGATATGTCGGCCGCCTATCGGCGGGTGCACACATTGGTGGAGAAGCTGAGAGCGCAAGCTTACGATGAGGTTTACAACCTCAATTATTCCCGGAAATCTCTTTTGTTGAGCTATCTTTTGGGCGCTCCGGTCAAAGGTTATCAGCCGGTTTGCGGGGGGCGGGAGTTTTACCGAGGTCCTTGGTTGGCTTACGTCTTTGGTCTGGTGCATGGGCGGCCCTTCAACCGTTGGCACTTGAGCGATGTCTTCCGTCACTTGGCGCCTCTTCCTTTGGTGCCCACAATTCCTTTTGAGGATATTCAGAGAGAAGACGGCTCACGACTCACGGCTCAAGGCTTTCGATCAATAAATGAGCCGATTATCGCCCTGCAGTTGGCTACCCGCCACCCCAAGCGCACTTGGCCGCTCGATTATTTTAGGCGACTGGCCGTCCTGCTGATAAAGAGACTGGGAGGCTTCATTTGGTTGCTGGGCAGTGGGGAGGAACGGCCCTTGGGCGATAGATTGATGACCGCACTCCCGGCCGTGGTGCGCCATCGGGTGATTAATTTTCAGGGACAGACCAGCCTTACAGAGCTGGCAGCCAGGCTTAAGGCCTCCCACCTATTGGTGAGCGGCGACACCGGGACCTTGCATTTGGCCGCCTCTCTGGGAGTTAGCACGTTGGCCTTATTTTTCGGCCCGGCCTCCTGTTTTGAAACGGGTCCCTACGCCCCCGGCCATTATGTTCTGCAGGCCGAGCCTCCCTGCCACCCCTGTTTGGAAGCCGACCCCGGATGTGGGGAGCCGTTCTGCCCTGCCATGGTGCCGCCTGACTCCGTGGCGCAACTTATCCTGTCCCTTTTCGGCCTGGGGCAAACCAGTGGAGAGTTAAACCTGCCAACCAATACCCGGCTTTATTGCAGCCATAGGGACAAAGCGGGGACCATATATGAGCCGGTGCCCAACGACTGCCCCCGGTTTCGTGACCTGGTGGGTTGGGCCTACCGAAGGACAGGAGAATTTCTGCTGAGTAATCAGGAGGCAACGTCGGCGCCAAGGTTCACCACGCCGACTCCAGCCACCTGTGGATTTCTTGACCAGCTGTTGACCTTTCTAGGAAACGGAGCCGATCCCGACCGGACCCCGCCCATGATAGCAGCGGCCCTGAAGCCGTTGTGGGCCTTTCGGGCGGAACTGCGGCGGCAAGCGCGCTGTAGCCGGGATGATGGGGAGGCGGAGGTTTTGTATCAAAAGATTAAGTCCACCTTAACTCATTATCTGGAAAACTGTCTGGCCGGGTCCGACAGTCATGATGCACCATCAGGAAAGACGAGATACGGGAGCCGGCATAACTTTTCACCCTCACCCTTAAGGGAGAGGGAATCTGAGGAAGATCGGGGTCAATAACCTTTTAGCTCTGAGTAAAAAGTATTTCCAAGGGAAAATTCCATGAGTTGTTGGGACAGGAATCTGGCGATTCTGGAGAAAGTAAATCCGGCGGTGGCCAAGATGTTGGCTCAGACTTTGATTCCCGCCGATCATGTGCTGCAGGCTTCCCGGCAGGGTTCGCCGTACTTGCAGGTGGGCCGCCAAAAATTACATTCTTCCTATGATCCGGTGAAGGAAGGGGCAGAGTGGGCCAAAGCCCAGGAGTTGGAAAGCGGAAAGCCGCCGGTCATTTTCGGCCTAGGTCTGGGTTATCATTTATTTCCCTTGATGGCCAGCGGGATAAGCTTCTTGGTGGTGGAACCCTCGCCGGCGGTGGCCCGCCTGGCTTTGGAAGTCCATGATTTCACTGAACTGTTGGCTAGAGATGCCCTGCGTCTGGGGAGACAGTTCCACGACCTGCCGATGGGGTCCGAACTTCTGGCCTATCCACCCAGCCGTCGTCTTTTCCCCCAGCTTTATCGCCGCTTGGCCGCCTTTCTGGCAGGAGAATCAAAGAATCCGGGGCCCCTGCGCGTCCTAGTGGTCTCTCCTCTGTATGGAGGTTCCTACCCCATTGCCCGTTACGCCACCCGGGCTTTCCGGCAATTGGGTCATGATGCCGAACTCCTGGACCTGGCGCCGTTCCATCCGGGATACCAGGTCCTGAATCAAATTACCAACAACAGGAAGGCGGCCTCCCGTTTGCATCAGGACCTGGAGCGCCTCTTGGGAGAAGTGGTGCTGACCCGGGTGCGTGATTTTGCCCCGGATCTGGTCTTCTTCCTGGCCCAATCGCCAGTCAATCCGGAAGTGCTGCGCATCATCAAAAAGGAAGGGCCGCTGCTGGCTTACTGGTTTGTGGAAGACTTTCAGGTCTTCCCTTATTGGCAGGATCTGGCCCCCGAAGTGGATGTGTTCTTTGTGTTGCAGAAAGAACCTTTCTTCCAGGAACTTAAGGGCCATGGAGTTCAAAATTATGCTTTTTTGCCCTTGGCGGCTGATCCGGAAGTGTATCGTCCGCTGACCTTGACCCGCGAAGAGCAACGTCAGTATGGCAGCGCCCTGTCATTTGTGGGAGCCGGCTACCGAAACCGCCAGGAATTCTTTCAGGGCTTGCTGGATTTTGACTTCAAGATCTGGGGCTCTGATTGGCGGCTCACCTCCCCCTTGGGGCCGTTTATTCAGAAACAAGGGGCCCGGGTCTCGGAAGAAGAGATAGTCCGGATCTTTAACGCCAGCCTCATCAATCTCAACTTGCATTCATCCCCCTTCCATGCGGGGATCAATCCCCAGGGAGACTATCTCAACCCCAGGGTCTTCGACCTGGCGGCCGCGGGGGCCTTCCAATTGGTGGATTGGCGCTCCCAACTTCCTGAATTCTTTCAGCCGGAGCTGGAAGTGGTAACTTTTACCTCCTTGACCGAAGTCAGGGAAAAGATCGGCTACTTTTTGGCCCACGCAGAAGAACGATGCCAGCTGGCTCTCAAAAGCCGGGAACGTTGCCGACGGGACCACACTTATACCCAGCGCCTGGATGAGGCGTTGGAAATTATCCAGGATTTACATCCCGGGGTGCTGCCCCAGCGGCCCCGGCCCGAATCCCCCTGGCAAAGCCTGCGCCGCCTTTTTCCACCCGACCACCCGGTGCAGGTGCTTTTGGCCCGCCCGGGCTTGGAACAGGTTTCTGATTTAGGCGATCTGGTGGAGCGTCTGAAAGAGGATGACGCCCCCTTGACGGAACCAGAGGCTATCTTTTGGCTTTTACACGAATTCCAGCAAGGCCTGAAGCGTGGCAGATTCTAAAATAGGGGACGTACGTGAAATATTGACATTTCGTTGGATTTTCAGTGTTGAGGTTGCAGTTGAAATTGCAAGTACAAAGTTTGACAGTTTTTCATGATTTTGGGGTGAGGCAACAGTTTGAGACGATACTGCCAATGATACCCTCTCTCGCCGACAGTCACAGGCTTTCAGCCGGTGGGGGGGTGAGGAAGCCTGATTATGGAAATCCTGGTCATTAATCTGATGCGCTTGGGGGACCTGGTGCAGTGTGGTCCGGTAATGCGCCGCCTGAAGGCTCGATATCCGGGAGCTTCCATCACCCTGCTGATCATGGATCTGTTCGAAGAAGCCGCCGCCTTAGTTCCCGGTTGGGATCGCCTGCTCACCTTTCCCAGCGGAGCGCTGGCGGTTTCTGTGGAGAAGCCGGAAACCTGGCCCCATGCTTGCCGTCAGCTGGCCGATTGGTTCGCAGCCAATTTTTCGCCGCCTCCCGAGCTGGTCATCAACCTTACCCCCAATCTATTAGGCGGCATCCTGACATTCGCCACCCAGGGGCATGAATTACGAGGGCTGGCGGTCAATCAAGAGCGAAGCCTGTATACCAACCCGGCTTGGATGAGTTACTCTTTTGTCGTCTCCCGGGCCCGGCTGGCCAATCCTTTTAATCTGGTGGACCTCTTTACCCTGGGCGCCGGTCTAACCCCTGACGGTCTGGGATTGCATCTTAACATCCCCTCTCAGGCACAGTCTCAGGCCGATGACGTCCTGGCTGCCCTAAATCTACCGGGGGATACCACCTTGATAGGACTGCTGCCTGGCGCCAGCCAACGGCAGCGTTGTTGGCCGACGGCCAACTTCGCCCAGACCGCCGCCCTCCTTTTGGCCCAGCGCCCCTGCCATTTTTTGATTTTTGGGTCTGCGGCCGAGAAAACGCTGGGCGAAGAGATCAAAAAATTTTTACCGCCAGGTTCTGCCAGCCTCTTTTTGGGTCAGACTTCTATCCCGATGCTCACTGCTTTGCTGAAGAGAATTCACCTTCTGATCACCAATGACACCGGGCCCATGCACTTGGCAGCGGCGGTGGGCACGCCAGTCCTGGCATTGTTTTTAGCCAGTGCCCGAGTGCAAGACACCGGCCCGGTAGGCCATGGGCACATCGCCTTGGAACCCCGCCTGGATTGCCATCCTTGCCTCTACTTCTGCCCTCAGCCGCGGTGCCATAGACACCTGTCGCCAGAGGTGGTGGCATATTGGGCCGTACACCTCTTGGAGAAACGCCCTCTGAGCACCGTAGCGGAAACACCGGCGCAGAGCCACCTCCGGGTGTATTACTCCACCTTTGACCCCTGGGGATATCATCTCCATCTGCCGCTGGTGCGCCAGCCCTTAGACCGGCGGCACTTCTGGCTCTGGGTCCACCGGGCTGTTTGGGCCCAATTGTTGGCTGCTGCTGATTCTCGCTGGGAAGATGTGCTGCAATGGCTGACAGAAATTTTCACTTGCCACTATCTGCCGCCGCAGTTTGACTTGGGACTGGAGCAAGCCGTTAAGAATTTGCAGGAACTACTGAACCTTACCTCTCAGGGGGCGGATTTGGCCACCCAGATTCAGGAGTTGGCTGACCCAAGCCAGAGCACGCCGGTGCGCTTATGGCAAAAAAGTGAGGCCATCCGGCAAATAGACCCGCAACTTCGTCGGCTGGCCGTGGAATTGCCGGAATTGTCTTCCTTTATTGAATTTTTTTTCCAGGAGCAAAGAGCCAACCGCGACACGGCTATCCTCCCTCTGGCCCAGAAACTGCAGGAAGTTTATGGTCGTCTGCATCAAGCCGGAGAAATCTGCCTGCAGGTGGTGGCCGAGATCAGCAAAGTAATTCCAGATTTATCATTCGATATCAACAAGATAAACATAATGGCACAAGGCCTGCTTATAGAATCAGGCAACATGTGCCATTATCAAAAGGCTGAGGTTAGACCATGCTTATAACGATCAATGATGAGAACATTGCGGCAGATTTTTCCCATCTGCACAGCCTTGAAGAGGCTATTGTGGAACTCCACGACAACTTCATTCCTCCCGGCCAGCAGCTTTTTCAGGTTCACATCAACGGTGAGTTTTTCAGCGAGCGCTATCCCCGTGAGTCCCGTTATATGAATCTGGCGGAGATAGAAACCCTTTCGCTGCGGACCATCTCCGACCACGACATGGCCCGGTTGATACTTAAGGAAGCGGTGCAGCAGGCGGACTTACTCTCCCAAGCCATTGAGCAGAGCGCAGCCCTTTTCCGTCTGGCTGCCGAGGACGAAGCCAACTATTATTTTTCGCAGGTGTTGGATTCCTTGCGGTGGCTGCTGCAGGTGGGCGATTGTGCCGTCCAGGTGCTCAAGGAGGAACCAACGCCCCAAGATAGTCAGCAGGGGCGGATCTCCCAGTACCTCCGTAACCTGCAGGGCTTACTGGATGAGATGTTGCATTTCTGCGAAGAGGAAGATTACATCATGTTGGCCGACCTCATGGAATACGAGCTCTTTCCCATGGTGCAAGAATGGCAAAAGATACTCTCCCAGCTCGCGTGCCCCTGACCCGCGCCCGGCTGGCGGTCTTGCAAACCCTGACCCAGGCCATCAGTGAGGCAGTGCTGGCAGCTGATCTGGACCGAGCCGCCACGCTTTTGGAACAACGCCGACTTGCCCTGCACCACTTGGATTGGGCTACAGTCAGCAGCGATCAACTGCAAGGGGAGCTAGAGACCCTCTGCTTAATGGAAGCGAAACTGCTGGATTTTTGCCGCAGCTGGCGAGAAATCTTGCAGGAGCAACTGCAGAAAATGAGCAGCGGCCTTCACCTCCGCCGTTGCTATTGCCCAGCTTCCACTGCGGCGCATTTTGTGGACATGCACAAATAACGGAAAATGTGGTTAGGTCGCCCCCGGGCTTCCTTATAACTATTAAGCTTGGCTGGCCTTACCAATCAGCCTCGAAGATATGGGTCAAGCCATAGAGGAGGCCGCTTTTCTTTTCTGGTGGGATGGCCATGATCTCCTGGCATTTGGCAATCTGCTTTTTTACCTGAGCCTGTTGAGGAAATTCCGGGTATTCCTCAGCCAACAACTGATAGCGCTCCAGGGCAGCCGGATATTTTCTGGTTTTAAAGTAAAATTCAGCCACATAGAATTCGTGTTGCGCCAGCTCCTGGCGGCATTTGGCGATGTATTTATCAGCCTTGGGAACGTACTCCGAGTTCGGGAATTTTTGTTTGAGACGCCGGAATTCCTCAATGGCCTTGGCAGTGAAAGTCTGTTCCCGGTCGATGGTGGAGCGCTGGCGGTAATAGCACAAGCCTTGACGGTAGATGGCATAGGGGACAGCGGGGTTGGTGGGATGAAGCTTCTCGAATTCTTTATAGGCTTGTGAGGCTTCCTCATATTTCTTTTTATAGAAATAGGCGTCTGCCAGCTTTATCTGGGCCAGCAAAGCCTGGTCGCTATAAGGATAACGATCCTTCAGCTTTTCAAAGGTTTCAATGGCGTCGTCATATTTTTTCTTTTTCAACTGTTCGATGCCGGCGGCGGCCATGGCATCCGGAGGTTGGTCCTGCTTTTTCTTGGCAAACCACCCCTTCATGGTTGCGCAGCCAGTGAGCAAGCCCAGCAAAAGCAAGATTAATCCGCACCAGAAAAGACTTCCCCGTCTCATTATGCTAGCCTCGTCGTTGGCTCTCCAGATAGCGTTCGACCGAAAAGGCGGCGGTGGCGCCGTCCCCCACCGCGGTGGTGATTTGCCGTAAGCTCTTGGCCCTGACATCGCCGGCGGCAAAGATGCCGGGGATGGGGGTGGCCATCTCGGCATCGGTGATCAGAAAACCCTGGTCGTCCCTGGGCAGCAAGCCCTTTAGCCAGTCAGTATTGGGGGTGATGCCGATGGTGATAAAGACCCCGGACACAGGCAGGCGGAAAACTTCGCCGGTCTTGACATTTTTGAGAGACAGGGCCTCCACCCCCTGGGCGCCCTGAATGTCAGTGACCACGGTATCCCAGTGGACCTGAACCTTCTCAAGATTGAGCACTTGTTCTTGCAAGTATTTTGCCCCTCGGAATCGGTCCCGCCGGTGGATAAGGTGAATCTTGCTGGCAAAGCGGTGCAGGAAGATGGTGTCCGTGAGGGCCGTGTCGCCGCCTCCGACTACGGCAACCTCTTGGTCCCGGTACAGGGCGCCGTCACAGGTGGCGCAGAAGCTGACGCCTTTGCCCACCAAGGCGTCTTCCCCTGGGACTCCCAGTCGCCGGTAATTGGCGCCGGTGGCAATAATCACCGCGGCGGCGGTGGCCTCACGATCCACCGTCACTACTCGGTGCACCGGTGGGCCTGGTTCCAGCCGAACCACTTCTGTCGAGATGATCTGCAACCCGAAGCGTTCGGCTTGCCGCCGCATGCGGTCGCTCAGCTCATAACCACTGATGCCTTCGGGGAAGCCGGGGTAGTTTTCCACCAGGTCGGCGGTCATCATCTGGCCGCCATGGATGAGTTTTTCCAGCAAAACAACACGGAGTCGGGCCCGCCCGGCATAGATGCCGGCCGTGAGGCCGGCTGGCCCACCGCCGATAATAATCAGATCATAGTCCCAGGAGGACATAGCAGCCGAGATTTTATAGCACCTTCTTCAGGGCAGTTTCAATGACATTGCGGGAAACTGCACCGGTGATCTGGTCAACTACCTGCCCGCCCTTGAAGATTATCAGAGTAGGAATTGCTCGGATGCCATATTTCTGAGGCGTTTTGGGATTTTCGTCCACATTCATCTTGGCGACTTTGACTTTGCCCTGGTAATATTGGGCCAACTCCTCCACTACCGGGGCAACAGCCCGGCAGGGGCCGCACCAAGCCGCCCAGAAATCCACCAGGGACGGGATCTCGGCCTGCAGAATTTCCTTGTCAAAACTATTGTCGGTAACCTGAAGGGGTTCAGGACCTGCCATCTTTTCCTCCCGTGCATGATTTAAAATTAGCATTAATACTTACCATTTCTGAGACGATTGTCAATGCCTTTGTCTGGGAGAGTTATCAGGCCGGAGACTCAAAGCGATCATGAAAAGCCAAGGTAAAACAATAAGGTCAAGGTGGCGCAGCATCACAACCTCACCCCATCTCTAAGCCATGGTCTCTCGCCCCAACACCTATATTCCCAATTCTTGCCGTTTCTTTGCGATATGGTTGATGATCAGGGCGGCGGCCTTTTCAGGGTCGGGCTCTACTGCAAAACAAGCCCCCAGGTGAGGGGTAGTGCCCCCCAGCAGAATCTCCGTCACGGTTTTGCTGCCCAAAACGGGGGGGGCTACTCCCAACACCGTAAAAATCCCGCTGGCCACCGCATAGCTGGCGATGGTGGTTGCCTTTTCCGAGTACCACTCCGGCGCCGCGGCGGCCACTGGCAACTGATCCAGATCCACCCCCAGGGTGTTGGCCAGAGCGGCGGCTAGGTTGATAATGCGGGTGTTATCCACGCAGGAGCCCAGGTGCAGGACCGGCGGGATACCCAGGGCCCGGCAAACGGCGGCCAACCCAGGGCCGGCCAAGTCGGCCGCCTCCGGAGTCTTGAAACCGGCCTTGGCATGGGCCACCGCCGCGCAACCGGTGTCCAGCACCAGGACGTCATTTCTGATCAACTGCCGGGTGAGGGTTGTGTGGCCGTAGTCATGAATAACTTTGGGGTTGTTGCAACCCACCACTCCGACCGCACCTCGAATTTGGCCAGCCTTGATGGCATTGATCAGCGGTTCGGGTGTGCCCCCCAGGGCGTCCAGGATGGCTTCGACGGAAAAGCCGCTGACCTGTGGAACGCTTTCCGTCGGCAGGTAAACCCGTTCAGGAATCCGGCGGGCAAAGTTTTCCACGGCTCGGCTGACGAGTTGCCTTCCCAGGTCGGCGCCGGTTTCCGGTGTGAAGTTCAGGTGGGTGGCCTTGGGAAATTTGGCTTTGGGAGAAGTGGAGAAAAATAAGGTATGGTAGCAGGCGGCCAAGTCCCCCAGGGAGGGCATGATGCATTGGTAATCCACCACCATGGCTTCCACTGCGCCGGTAACCAGTGCCAATTCCTGGAGAAGGTGATTGCCGGCCATGGGGATGCCCTGGCGCATCAAGACTTCATTGCCGGTGCAGCACAAGCCGGCCAGATTGATCCCCTGGGCCCCAAGTTGGCGGGCGCGGTTTATCAAGGCGGGATCCGTTGCGGCCTGCACCACCATCTCCGAAACAAGGGGATTATGACCGTGCAGGATGATGTTCACCCGGTCGGCCTTGAGCACACCGATGTTTACCTGGGAGGCTTTGGGGGTAGGGGTGCCGAAGAGCACGTCAGACAGCTCCGTAGCGATCATGGAGCCGCCCCAACCGTCCGCCAGTGCACACCTCAGTGCCTGAAGCAGCAGGTTCAAGGGGTCATTGTCCACCCCCATGTGGGTGCGATGCAGCATCTCGGTCACCTCCCAGTCGATGCCCCGGGGGGTGATGCCCAGTTGCTGCCATTTCTGCAGGCGGGCGGCGGGCAGGCGTTTGGTGAAGGTGAGATGGCCTTTTCTGATGCCGTACTCCTCCATGACGGCCAAGGCCAGTTCCTTCGCCTTTTCGGTGAGGGGAAGTGAGGCATCCACCCCAAATTCTGCGGCCAGCCTCTCCAGTTTGGCCACATCGGTGATCTTATAGCCCGGCGCCTTGCCCTCAGCCACGGCCAGCAGGATTTCCACCAAATCCCGGCCGTGGTCAGAATGCGCCGCCGCCCCCGCCGCCACCATCCGGCCCAGATTCCTGGCCACCATGATGTCGGCGTCTGCGCCGCACACCCCCCGTTGGGGGCCTTCCCCAAAAGGGTCAATGCGGCAAGGCCCCATGACGCAAATACGGCAACTCAACCCCAACTCACAGAAACCGCACTGAGGTTGTTGAGCCTGATAACGCTCCCAGACAGTCTCTATCCCCTCCTGCCGGGCTTTCTCCTTCAGGGCGAGGGTATCTGGTTGGACAGATATCTGAGATGCCGGAGTTTTTGACTGGTCCATGGCCTATCCTCCTCTAGCTGTCAGCTTCCAGAATCCATAATAATATGATCCACCGCCAAATTGCAAAAATAAATCAGACCTTATCCCTCCTCCCCCCTTGGGGGCGAAGTGGAGGAAGAGGGGGTACGGGATTTGCGAGAATTAATTAATTACCAATCCGTTTCTAATTAAAAATTAATCTCTGGCTGACGGACTCCTAACTCTTTGCCGCTAGTGTATCAGAAAAAATCCGGTAAGGGGGAAATGGTTATGAACTACCACGCCATCAGCAGATGTAGTTGGCATCTGCTTCACCGCTTAAAGGTTAAGTGGCCTAGAATGCGCCTCGTTGTCACCCAGACCCTGGCACTTATCAGTCTGACTCTGGCCGTGGGGTTGGCCCCGGTTTGGGCAAACCGGGATCCGCTTCTGGAAGTATTAATCCGCAAGGGCATTCTCACCCCCGAGGAAGCCCGCCAAGTGGAGCGGGAGGCCAAAACCCTGGAGCAGGAGAGGGAAAAAAAGCTTCAGGAGCAGGTAAAAGAGCAGGTGGACGAAAAAGTCCAAAAGACGGAAGCCAGGGTGGAGAAAGTGGAAAAAAAGGCCACCACCTGGGAGATTCCCTCGCCTTTGAAGGGCTTAAAAATCGGGGTGTTGTCTTACATCGACTACTCCTTGGGTTCGCAACCGGTAGCGCATGGTCATAAAAACTCCTTGAACCGCTTCCATCTTACTCGGGGATATTTCAACGTGGAGAAGGAAATCACCCCTTGGCTGCACGCCCGCTTCACACCCGATATCCATCAGGACAACACCGGTGACTGGAAGCTGCGGATGAAATATCTCTATGCCGAGTTCAGGCCGCCGAACCTGGGACGGGTGCTAACGAACATGAAATCGGAGTTTGGCCTTGGACATATTCCCTGGCTGGACTTTGAGGAGCACATCAATCCCTACCGTTGCCAGGGCACCATGCCCATTGAGAGGGCCGGGGTGTTTAATTCCGCCGATCTGGGGATAAGTCTACGGGGCTATTTCGGCGGCCGGCTTCCGAACGCCAAGCAAGTTATCGGCGACGATCATTATGATGGTTTGTATGGTTCCTGGCACCTGGGGGTTTACAACGGCTCCGGCTACCATGCCCCCGAGCGCAACGACAACAAGGCGGTGGAATACCGCCTCACCTTGCGGCCGCTGCCCCACCACCTGCCGGGTTTGCAGGCCTCCTACTCCGGCATTTACGGCAAAGGGAACCAATCCACCCGTGGCAACTTCGGCAACCAGTATGTAGATTACTTTCCGGATTGGGTGGTGCACCAAGCCATGCTCAGTTATCAGCACCCGTGGTTCATTCTTATGGGTCAATACTTCAGTTCCAAAAACAACCAGGCCGGCAACTGGACTACCCGACCGAGGGCTGGTGACCGCAAGGCCGGCGCCCTGCGGGGGGAGGGTTTTTCTGTCTTCGGCGATGTGCGGCTGCCCTTTGTTATTCTGGGAGAAAAGCGTATCCATGCCTTCTGCCGCCATGATTGGTTCAATGCCGATGTGAAACAGATCTCTTCTCGGGACGCCAAATATCGCAAACTGATTACTGGCATGGCCTTTGAGGTTTATAAGAAAAACCTGCTCCTCCTGGCCTTTGAGCGAACCTGGTACGGTGGCGACTATAACCAGGGGACGGGATACAACGGCACCGGCGCCCGGGTAGCCGATCCCAACACCAACGGCACCAACCTGGGTCCTGATGCCCGGTTCCAGACCGTCTGGCAGATAAGTTACTGATTTATCACTTAGTTAACAAAGTGTAAAACGTTTTCCAGGTCGGAGGAGGGCCGGCACCGGTGGTACCGGCCCTCCCGTCCTACCCCTTACCCTCCCCTCAATAAATATCCACTAGGGAACAGTTCGCTTCCCAAGGTCTGAGATGCTCCCCAGTCGGCTGCGCCGACCACGTCGTCAATCGCCACAGCCACGCCGGTAATTATGTGTCAAAGCAATTTTCTTTGTGCTTTCATAAGGACCGATGTGGCGGGCATGAATAAGTTAAGCGCTGGGGTTACCCTTATTGGTTTATGTGATAATATTTAAAGAAAAAGTCATCGATCCTCAGCGCCGATCTGGCAGGCGGTCAGGCTCGCAAGGAGGCCAAGCATGACTCAGCTCTTGGTCATTGACGGCAAAGAATATAACGAGGCCCATATTCGTCACCTGGAAGAGCGGCTGTTGGAGCTGGAAAAAGAGCGCTCCTTCAGGGAAGGCGTCATTGAGCGGGCCGCCGAAGGCCTGTGCGTTTGCCATGAAATCAGCAATTATCCTTTTGTACGGTTTACCGTCTGGAACCGGCGCATGACGGAAATCACCGGCTACAGCATGGAGGAGATAAACCGTCTGGGTTGGTATCAGACGGTCTTTCCTGATCCCGAGTTGCAGGCCAAGGCGGTAAGACGCATGGCCCGCATGCGCCAGGGCGACGACCTGCGAGGTGAAGTCTGGGAAATAACCCGGGCTGATGGGGACAAACGGTTGCTCAGCATGTCCACTTCGGTGCTCACCACCGCTGACGACCAGGTGCAGGTCCTGGCCCTGATGCTGGACATTACTGAAGAGCAGCGGGCCCGTAAGGCTTTGCAGGAGACCCGCCGCCACTGGGAAGATATCTTTCAGGCCATCGGGCATCCCACCATAATTTTGGACGCCAGGCATCAGATCATGCTGGCCAACCGGGCCACTCAGGACGTCACCGGCCTGACCCCTGAACAACTCGTAGGGAAAAGATGCCATGAGGTTTTTCATCCGAATGATAACAAGCCACCTCCGGGTTGCCCGTTGGAGAAGTTGCTGGAATCCGGCCGCCTGGAGACGATGGAGATGGAGATGGAAGCCCTGGGAGGCGTCTTTCTGGTCTCCTGCACCCCTAGGTTTTCCTCCCGCGGCAAACTGGACAAAGTCATTCACATCGCCACCGACATCACCGACCGCCGACGGGTTCAGGAAGCCCTGGAAAAGGAGCGGGACTTCTCCGCGGCCCTCATTGATAGTCTGCCGGGAGTCTTCTACCTGTTTGATGAGAAAGGCAAGTTGCTCCGCTGGAATAAAAGAATGGAGGAGATCACAGGCTATTCGGCCGCAGAAATAGCCCACCTGCATCCGCTGGAGTTCATTTCCCCCGAGCACCGTCCCCGGGTCCAAGAGGCCATCGAAGAGGTCTGGCGAGAGGGGGAATCCTCGGTGGAGGCTGACTTTCTCTTTAAAAACGGGGAAGCTATCCCTAGTCTGTTCACTGGCCTGCAAATTACAATGGACGGTGAGCCCTGCGTCATCGGTTTGGGGATTGACATCTCAGCCCGTCGGGAAGCCGAAATGCGCTTGGAGCAGGAGATGGAAAAATACCGTCTGCTGACCGAAGCCTCTCCGGTGGGCATCTCCCTCATCGGGGGCGACGGCCGCTATCTTTATTTCAATCCCAAGTTCGTGGAGATGTTCGGCTACACCCTGCAAGACGTTCCCACCGGCCGGGAGTGGTTTAAACGGGCCTTTCCGGAGGCGGACGAACGCCGGCAGATCATAGCCTTGTGGCTCGATGATTTGCGAGCCGCGGGGGTGGGGGAGGTTCGTCCCCGCACCTTTACAGTGACCTGCAAAGACGGCTCCCGAAAAATTATTAATTTCCGGTCAGTGAGTCTAAAATCAGGCGATCAGCTTATCATTTACCAGGATCTCACGGAAATGGCCCAGGCTTCCGAAGCCCTGCGGGAGAGAGAGGAGACCCTGCGGGTGCTTATCGACGCCAACCCGGAATCATTATTGCTGTTGGATACCGAGGGAAACGTGCTGGCGGCCAACGAAACGGTAGCACGCAGACTGGGCGTAAGATTGGAAGATTTTCAGGGGGGCAGGAACTGACGGGGCGCCTGGCCCCCTTGCGCCCGGAGATGAAAGTGTTGTACATGTCAGGCTATGCAGACAATGCCATTGTCCACTATGAGGTCCTGGAGTCAGGTCTCCCCTTTCTCCAGAAACCCTTCAAACTGGAATCCCTGGTAAGGAAAGTGCGGGAAGTGCTGGATGAGCCCTCAGGGGAATGAGCAGGTCTCCCCGGGGAGCAGACCTGCAGGTGCAGTGGGTTCTCCACCCTCCTTTGTCATTGACAGCGGCGGCAAATCCTGGTTATATGAAGTTTCATGGGAATAGGGGTTTATTCAACCTGAAGGCTTGCCCATGTTTGCTTGGCGTGTCACCATAATTTGCTTTTTTTTGGGGGGTGTGCTGGCAGCCCAATTGGCGGGGGGAGGAAAATTCGCCATGGAACTCGGCGAGGCTGATAAGAAAGTGTTATTTCAGGCCGCCCGGGAAAGTATCCGAGCTCATCTGGAAGGCCGAAGGCCGAAAGAGCCGGCGGCCACCTCTCCACTGTTCAAGGAGCCCCGGGGGGTATTCGTTACGCTGGAAAAACAGGGCCGCTTGCGCGGTTGCATCGGCTACATCGAACCCGTCAAACCACTGTTGTCGGCCGTCCAGGAGATGGCCGCGGCCGCGGCCTTCCATGACCCCCGCTTCCCCCCGCTGAGAAAAGAGGAGTTGCCGGACCTGGACATCGAGATTTCCATTCTGAGCCCCATCCGCCGGATCAACAGCATTGAGGAGATTGAGGTGGGGAAACACGGTCTGATAATGGAACGCGGGGCGGCGCGGGGGTTGCTCTTGCCTCAGGTGGCCACAGATTATAACTGGGACCGCCTAACCTTTTTGCAACAGACCTGCCATAAGGCCGGTCTGCCTCCGGATGCTTGGAAAGACCCGGCCACCCGGATCTATATCTTCAGTGCCGATATTCTCCATGAACCCAAGGGCGAGCCACCGAGTCGAAAATAGGAGCTGTTGTTCTCATGAGTCCTTCTGCTGACCAGCCTTCTGGCAACCTCCCCACACCGGCGCCGTTGGGGCCCGAAACTCCTAAAGAGCCGCCGCTGAAGGTGCTTCTACGCCAGCGGTTCTTTTTGGTAGCCCTGCTGATTCTGCTTTTCTTCGGCGCTTTGTTCGCCCTTGGCAAGTTGAAAGGGAGGACGTCATCTCCGGAGTTGGCCATGCCCGTTCACAAGGCCGCCCCCGCCGCCCAATCACCAGAAGTTTCAGAAGAGGTGGCGCCGCCGGGCGCCGTATCTTCCGAACCTCCTGCAGAGCCGCCCCCAACCGGCAAAGAGCATGGTGCGGCAGTAAAAGAGGGAACTCCCCTCGCCAAACCTGCGCCGGTCGAAGAGGCGGCGCCACCCACTGCCCCTGCGCCCCTCGCCGCCCCACCCCCACCCGAAGTAACGGTTAAATTGGTCAGAGGGGAAATTTTTACCCGCGCCCTCATCAAAATCATTGATGAACAGGTGAACAAGCCTCTGTTCGGTTGGCGCCCCAATACCATCGTGCTCGGCAAGATGGGTGTGACGGATAACGTCAACAACCTGCAATTGGGCGTCCTGGAAGTGGCCCGCCGCACCATTTGGGTGCTCAACGAAAACCTGACCCGTTTTGCGGTCACCGAGGCCTATAATCCCAAGGTCAATGAAGCCATGAACTTTCTTATGGTCAGCCCTGACAAGTACTGGTTCCCATCGGCCTCGGGCAAGTATCGGGAAGCCATCCAGGACCTGGAGAGGTACATCGACGACTTGCAAAAGGGGCGCAGCCGTTTCTATCCCAGAGTTGACCACCTGATTGTGCTGCTCACCAATTATAAGGACATCCTGGGCAGCTGCTTCCACAACCTAATTAAGGACACCGAGGCCGACGGCACCCCGGTATCCTGGTCCCGGGTGGACGATTATTTCTATTTTTCCCAGGGGGTGACCTTGGCTATGTCCCAGATGTTGGAGGCAGTCAAGGAAGACTTTCACGATCAGCTCCTGAAAAAAGGCTCCCACAAACTTTTAGATGATGCCATCCATGCCCTGCATACCGCCTCCCAACTGCGTCCCTGGCTGGTGACTGATGCCGCCAAGGACGGCATTCTGGCCAATCACCGGGCCAACCTGTCCACTTACATCGGTGAGGCGGAGCACGTGGTATCTACTCTGCAGACGATGCTGGCCACCAACTGATAACCGGACTTGGGGATGGGGAGAGGGAAAATCTTCTCCTGGTTCCCAAGATTACGGTTCCCGTTGTTCCTTGTTTTCCCTATTTCGCTCCCTTTCTTAACCTGTCATAAGTCCGAGAGAAATGAAAATTGCTTGAAAATTTAGTGAGTGTATTTTAAGGTAGGCGGCATCGGGCGGCGTGGAAGGAGGTGTTTCCAGTTGCGGGTCAGCCAGATTATGAAAACCGATCCGGTTACGATTGCGCCCAATAAGCGGGTGGGACAAGCCCTGAGATTGATGAAAAAGCACAATATCAGGCACCTGCCTGTGGTCCAGGACGACAAGATGGTGGGGTGGATCACCTCCCGAGTACTGCGGGAAGTGCTCTTGGCCTCCATGCTGGAGATCATCACCGTAGGGGACGTAATGATTCAGGCGCCCATCACTGTGACGCCGGACACCGGCGTGGAGGAAGCCGCTCGTCTGGTTTATGAGAATAAGATCGGGGGCATGCCGGTGATGGAGGGGGATAAATTGGTGGGCGTCATCACCACCATGGACCTGCTCGCCGCCTTCATGTCCATGTTGGGCTTGCTGCGAGGCAGTTCCCGTCTTGACCTGCTGCTGGAGGACAAGCCTGAGGTGTTGGAAAAGGCAGCCAACCTCATCAAAGAAGCGGGGGGCAAGATCATGAACGTGGCCCTGGGTCCGGTCAGACAGGGCAAACGGAGCTTCTTTTTCCGCCTTAACAAATGCGACATGACCCCCATCATCGAAGCGTTAAAGAAACATAAACTTAAGGTAGTGGATTATATCCCGTGAGCCTGCAGTATTTAAACCTTTAGGGATAGGAGGCGGACCTCACTGAGTTCCTCCATGGCGTAGCGCACCCCTTCCCGTCCCAAACCGGAGGCCTTGACCCCGCCGTATGGCATGTGGTCTTGTCGGAAGATTGGGGCATCGTTAATGATTACCCCGCCCACTTCCAAGTTTTCAAAAGCCCCCCAGGCATGGGCCAGGTTTTTTGTAAAGACTCCGGCCTGCAGGCCATAGGCAGAATCGTTAGCCAAGGCCAGGGCCTCATCGAAATCTACAAAGGGGGCGAGAACCACCACCGGGCCGAAGACCTCGTCTTTCCAGACCCGCATCTCCCGGGTCACCTTCTCCAAGACAATAGGCGGGATGACATTGCCCTCCCCCAGACCGCCGGCGGCCAAGATGGCGCCGCCGTTTAAGGCTTCCTGCACCCATTGCCGCACCCGGTTAGCAGCGGCGGCATCGATCATCGGTCCCACCACCGTCTCTTTCCGGGCCGGATCTCCGACGGCGATTTTATTCTTTACCACCTCCAAGAAAATTTCTTTAAACACCCCATATATTTCCTGGTGCACCAACAGCCGCTGGACTGCAATGCACACCTGGCCGGCGTGGGCGAAGGCGCCGATTGCGGCCCGATGGGCAGCATAATCGAGGTCGGCATCGCGATCCACGATCAGGGCGGCATTGCCCCCCAATTCCAGGATGACCTTTTTGCGGCCGGCCTGATTTTTTAAATGCCAACCCACCACTGCGCTGCCGGTGAAAGACAAGGCTTTGAACCGGTCATCGGCTGCGGCCGCCTCGGCCCGCTCTAGGGAGCTGGGCAACACCTGGAAAGCCCCGGCCGGCAATCCTGCCTCCTGGTAAATCTCGGCCAGTTTCAAGGCCGTGAGAGGAGTTTTGGAGGCGGGTTTGATGATGATGGAGTTGCCGGCCGCCAGGGCCGGGGCCACCTTATGGGCCATCAGATTAAAGGGAAAGTTGAAGGGCGTGATACCCAACACCGGCCCCAAAGGAAACCGCCGAGTCAGTCCCCAGCGGCCGCCGGTGCCCGGTTGCAAATCCAGGGGTAGAACCTCGCCCCCCAAGCGTTCCGCCTCCTCAGCCGCCAGCTTAAGGGTGGCCACTGCCCGGGCCATTTCCCCCCGGGCATAGGTGATGGGTTTCCCCCCTTCAGCCACGATGAGCTGCGCCAGCTCTTCCTGATGAGCCATGACGCCGGCCGCTACCGCCTCCAGGAGCTGGCGGCGCTCCCGGCTGGAATATCGCCGCAAATCCCCGGCCGCCTTCTCTGCCGCAGCTATGGCGGCCTCCCATTCAGCCACGCCGGCCAAGCACACCCGGCTTAGTTCCTCACCGGACCAGGGAGCATAAACGGCCAGTTGATCGGCCGTCTCCACCCATTTATTGTCAATGAAACAGCCTACGACAGCCACAGCTTAAACTCCCCCTGTTAATAGGGTTGATTTTATGCCGCTTCCTTTCCCGAGAGACCCGCCGACCTCAGGGGATGCTTCAGGAGGCCTGATGTTAACTGCTTTTTGCCGCGCCTGGGCGCTGTTGGTAGAAAAAATCTCTCCATAACAGAAGTAAGCAAATTACCCGATAGAAAGGCAATTACCGGTCACTGATCACCGCTCTCCCGAACCAGGTTCAAGGCCCCGCCCAAGGCGATGATCCGGCGTTGGCGGGCGCTAAGGTCCAGGTGCACCATGATTTGTCTGTGATCGAAGTGCAGGGGTAGGCGTTCTGCACCGGACAGCACAAGCTGCTTTATCCCTGGCAGAGAAATCACCTGACCCTGGCTCAGCAGGTCATAATCGGCAGGATTTTCAAAGGTCAGGGGCAGGATGCCGAAATTGACCAAGTTGGCCAGATGAATGCGGGCGAAGCTTTTCACCAGCTTGACCCGGACGCCGAGATAACGGGGAGCCAAAGCCGCGTGTTCCCGGCTGGACCCCTGTCCATAGTTTTCGCCGGCCACGATGGCTCCTTCTTTGGCCCTCACCTCTTCTTCCCATTCCAAATGCTCTGTGACACGTCGGACAAAATCCGGATCAACCCTCGAGTAGGTGAACCGGCTGATAGCCGGGAGGTTGCTGCGCAGCGGCAGAATCTGGCTGCCAGCGGGCAGGATGTCGTCGGTGGTGATGTTGTCCGCCAGCTTCAGCCAGACCGTACCCTGCCAGTCCTCCGGCAATGCCGAAAGCGTCGGGAGGGGCACGATGTTCGGTCCCCGGATAATCTCTACCGCCTCCTCAGGCGGCGGCAGGATGTGGCGGCCGTTCACGAGAAAATAGCGGGGATTGCTTATGCGGGGGCAGCGGCCCAATTGCCGGGGGTCGGTAAGTTCCCCCAAAATTGCCGCCGCCACCGCCGTCTCGGGGCTGGCCAAATAGACCTGATCGTCCTTGGTGCCGCTGCGCCCCGGAAAATTGCGGGTGAAAGTGCGCACCGACACCGCCCCGGTGGCCGGGGCTTGGCCTAAACCGATGCAACCCCAGCATCCCGGGGGCATGACCCTGGCCCCGGCTGCCAGCAGGACCGTCAGTGCGCCGGTCAAGGTCAGATTTTCCAACACTTGGCGGGAACCCGGGTTGATCTCCAGGCTGACTCGGGGGTGCACCCGGCGGCCCTTCAATACCCTGGCCACCATCATGAGGTCCCGCCAGGAGGAGTTGGCACAGGAGCCGATGAGCACCTGGTCCACCGGCAGGCCAGCCACCTGTGTCACCGGCACCACACGGTCAGGAGAGCTGGGGCAGGCGACCAGAGGTTCCAGAGCAGCCAGATTAACCTCCTGGACCTCGGCATAACAGGCCCCGGCCTTGGCCTTGAAGAACTGAAAATCCTGTTCCCGTCCTTGTTGGGCCAAAAACTTCCTGGTCTGCCGATCGGCGGGGAAAATAGAAGTGGTGGCCCCCAGTTCCGCTCCCAGGTTGGCGATGCTGGCCCGCTCCGGCACGGCCAAACGCCCCACCCCCGGGCCAAAATATTCCAAAATCTTGCCCCGCCCGCCCTTGACGGTCAATCGTCGCAACAGCTCTAAAATTACATCCTTGGCCGATACCCAGGGTGGCAGGTCACCCATCAGCCTGATCCCCATAATCTCCGGCATGACCAGATAAAAGGGCTGCCCTGCCAAAGCCAAGGCGACGTCCAGCCCACCGGCCCCAAAGGCCAGCATGGCGGCGCCGCCGGCGGTGGGCGTATGGCTGTCAGAACCCAACAGGGTCTTCCCTGGCGCACTGAATGATTCCAAATGCACCTGATGGCAGATGCCGTTGCCAGGAGGCGAAAAATACAGGCCGTAGCGGGCGGCAAAAGTCCTCAGAAACCGATGGTCATCGGCATTGCGAAAGTCGGCCTGGAGCAGGTTATGATCCACATAACTCACTGCCACCTCCAGCTTGGAGCGCTCCACCCCCATGGCCTCAAACTCCAGGCAAGCCAAGGTGCCGGTGGCATCCTGGGTCAACGCCTGATCAATTCGTAGAGCAATCTCGGCGCCTGGTACCAGCTCCCCGGACACCAGATGCGCCCTCATGATCTGTTCGGTAATAGTTCCTGGCATGCCTTCTTCCTTATCACAGAAGCAACCTTGAGCCGGTCATAGCCCCTCAGCCATGGCCTAAAGGAACCGGTGATTGTTATGACCTTATAGGCCTTTCCTCAATCTCGGTCTTATTGCCCACGATTGCCCACTAATTTTCCTAACGCCTTTTGCTTTCCTCTTGCCTCTTGCTTTTAATATATGCTATCAACACATCCGGTCGGTTGCTGCCAATGCCGTCCAGATTCATAGCCAGATATGATTCCAGGATATCGACGCGGTCGATGTTCCAGATATAGACCAGCAGATCATGGGCATGGGCTGCGGCCACCAGTTCCGGGGTGACATAGGCGAAATTAAGGACCAGAGCCTCGGCCAGGGCCGCCTTGGCCAGACCCACCGGGTCGACCGGACAGCCAACCATAAGGATGCCGGTGCGCAACCTGGGCTCCTGTTCTTTGAGGGCCTTGACCAGAGGGTGCCAGAAGGAAATGACATGGGTATGGTCAAAGATCTGCCGTTCCCGGAAGAATTGGAGCAGAGCTGGGGCGGCTTCAGGGTGTTTCGCCTCCACCACCAGATGGGCCCGGCCGACCACGAGGTCCACCATTTCCTCCAAAGAAGGGATCCGCTCACCCAAACCGGCATCCAACCTGCGAATCTCCTCAAAGGTGAGGTTCCGTACTTGGCCTTTGCCGTTAGTAGTGCGGTCCACCGTGTCATCATGGATGACGACCAGACGCCCGTCCCGGGTCAACTGGACATCCACTTCCACTGCCTCTACCCCCATTGCCAGCGCCCGGCGCACTGAACGCAGAGTGTTCTCCGGCTCGTAGGCCGGCGCTCCCCGATGACCCATTATGTGTGGCTGCATATTTCTCCTTGGTATGGTTCTCCGACGCTCCGTCTGGGAAATGAAAGACCTGGAGCCGTTGATTTACCTTGCAGGACTCCCTGGATTATCTTAATTTAAAGGAAAATGGCGGATTAGGCAAGGTTACTATTTTACCACTATTTGAGGGTCATTCATGGAGTTCTCATAAAATCGCAGTTTCTTTATCTCCTGGTCAATTCACAACTTCTCCCTTGCCACCCGCTTACGGGGGGAGGTGAGGGGTGAATTTACCACCATTGAGAACTCTTTTTTATCTCAAATCGGCCTAAGAAGCGCACGAGGTAGGAGCCGCCTGTTACTGGTGCACAGTGGCCCTTTACATCCGGGCTTCTCAGGAGGGGAGAAGGAATGTCCGGCTGGTTGGGATTCTCTTTGCTGGCCATGGGATTGTGGGGGACGTGGGGTATGCTGAGCAAGCTGGCCAGCCATCATCTCCCCCCCTTGGCGGTTTATGTCATCACTGTATCGGGACATGCCCTGGTGCTGGCTTATCTGTTGGTTACCGGCAGCGTCACCATACCCTGGCACCCGAGCGGCGTGGCGGCGGCCGTAGCGGCCGGATTATGTATGGCGTTTGGGCTCTTATTCTTCTTTCAGGCGCTGGCCCGGGGCGAGGCCGCCGTGGTGGTGCCTTTCACCGCCCTCTACCCCCTGCTTACCGTGGTTCTGGCTTGGCTGGTGCTCAAGGAGAGCCTCAGCCTGAGACAGCTGGCAGGAATAGCGCTGGCCCTGGGCGCCGTCTGGCTCCTCTCCAAGTAAAACGTGGACATCTTACAGACCCGCAAATGTCACCGCTTGTATCTGAGACATGCTCTCCACTCCAAAAACTTAGTTATCCAAGAAAAGATAAACAAATTGGCTGGCTTCATAAGAAGTTAATATTTCGTCTTTCCCCGGCTACCAAAACCCAGAACCGAAAACCCCGATGCCGGCAGTTAATATGAGCCATATAGTGCAGGAAATACGCATCTTGGCCTTGGATGTGGGAGATAAGCGCATCGGCTTGGCGGTGAGCGATCCCCTGGGCCTCACGGCTCAGGGGCTTCAGGTGTTGCACCGCCAGGACCCGGTTAATGATCTGGCCCGACTCCGCCAACTGGCGGAGGGTTACCGCGTGCAGGAAATAGTAGTGGGCCTGCCCCGCCACATGAACGGACGCCCGGCCGCTACAGCCACAAAGATCGTGGAACTGGCCAAAAACCTGGCAGATGCCCTGGGGGTGCCGCTAACCACCTGGGATGAACGTCTCTCCACGGCGGAGGCTGAGAAGCTGCTGATTAGCGCCGACCTGAGCCGCCGGCGGCGGCGGCAGGTCATCGATCAATTGTCTGCGGTGCTCATCCTGCAATCTTACCTGGATTACCGACAGACTGTGAGCCACAAGCCGGAGCCAGCAGATCCTAGTGCACGTTAAAACACTTATCCGGCCTCACCAAAATTAAACTTTCTTCCCAAAGCGGTCGATAAAACTTGCAGAGGCCTATAATTATGGAAGGCATAAAGGGGAGAGGTGCCCACCCCCCCTAAGTTGCCAACCTAACTGCGAACAGAAGACGGGACCTAAACAATATGAAGTGGATTCCCCGGCAAGTGTGGCGCTCTCCGGTGTTTTTGGAAGTCGTGGAGATTAACCATCAACCGGTTGTTGAGGCTCACCTCTTGGATATCAGTCCACTGGGGACGTTGCTGGAGGCCCCTTGCTTCCTGGTCCCCGAGGAAATGGTGAGCTTCAGATTCAGATTGCCTGATGAGGATGCCACCCCCCGCTTGGACGCCAGAGTGGCCTGGGCAAAGCAGAACGCCTCGGGAGTCGGACGCCATCGCATGGGCCTGAGCTTTCTCAAACCCAACTGGTGGTTATTGCGTGCTTGCAGAAAAAGCTCGATGGTGGCGGCAGTTAACGCCGGCGCCAACTCTCCTGAAACCTTATTGACCAGCAACTTACAGGCCCTGGAGAGGGTTACGGCCCTGCTGGGTAAAATTGCCGCGGATATCGGTGCTCTCCGGGACGAGGTCGCTGAGCTGCGAGGCCTGGTGCGAGAACTGCGCCAACCTTTGGAAAACCCTAATCTCATACACCCCAGGCACTAACCTGGCAATCAGCAATTGAAGGCGGACTTTGAAGGGAAAGTGCAGGGGCAATAAAGAATCGGCCCCCCACCAACGCTGATGAGAATTTCACCCGCCGGGCCAAAACTGTCTGCTCAATCCGGTTAGCTAAGATGGAGGCCGGCGCACTCTGCTGTACTGCCCTGCACTTTTTCCAGGGCATGGGGCAGGGCCGGCAGGATCACTTGCAGGTTCTGCCGGGCCCCTTTGGGACTGCCGGGCAGATTGATAATGAGGGTGTTCCCCCGGATGGCGGCCAAGCCCCGGGACAGCATGGCATGGGGGGTTTTTTTCAGGCTGGCGGCCCGCATGGCTTCCGGGATACCCGGCACCAAACGCTCGGCCGCCGCTTGGGTGGCCTCAGGAGTAATGTCCCGAGGGCTGAGTCCGGTGCCCCCGGTGGTGAGAATCAGATCCAACTTTACCTCATCGCTCCAATTTACCAGGGTGGCCACAATGGCCTCCCACTCATCGGGTACAATCAGCGTGTGGGTCACCTGAAATGAATCGGGAGGCAGAAGTCGAGCCAGCACCGGACCGCTGCCATCCGGACGCTCTCCCGCCGCCCCCTTATCGCTCACCGTTAGAATCCCCACCCGAAACATGGACCACCTCGATTATATCCCCCGGCTTGACTCCCCCTCCCTGGATGACTCGGGCAAAGATGCCCTCCCGGGGCATGATGCAGTCCCCAACCAACTCACGGATGGCGCAACCTTTATGGCAAGCTTTACCGATTTGGGTCACCGCGAGTATAGCCTCCGGGCCCACTTTCAAGAGGGTGCCGATCGGTAGGCTGTCCAGCTCCAATCCTTCAGTAGTCAGGTTCTCGGCAAAATCTCCAGGTTTGACCTGAGCTCCTTTCGCCCGCATCTTGTCTATGCTCTCCAGGGCCAGCAGACTCAATTGGCGTTTGCCGCCTTCGGCATGAACATCGCCCGCCAAGCCATGCTCCACCACCAGGGTGCCGGCAGGGACACCATGTTTCGCCACACCCTTGCGGTCACTGACGTTGACGGCCACTATCGAGCCTTTGCGGTTCATCTCTACTGTTATTCCCTCCTTTAATCTTCCCCCTTTTCATCACCAATTTATTGCTTATTCTTTCTCTCTGGCAGCCTTGGCTTCGGTGATGATTTTTTCTGCCAGCTGGGGCGGTACCTCCTCGTAATGGGAAAATTCCATTTCGAAAGTACCCCGGCCGCCGGTTTTGGAGGTCAGGTCCGGAGCGTACAGCAACACCTCAGCCATCGGCACATGGGCGGTTATGACCTGCAGACGCCCCTGGGCGTCCACCCCCAAGACTCTACCCCGGCGGCCGTTCAGGTCGCCGATAATGTCCCCCATATTTTCTTCCGGTACAGTGACCACCATTTTCATGATAGGTTCCAGGAGGGTGGGCTGGGCCTGTTGGACGCCCTTTTTGAAGCCCATGGAGCCGGCAATCTTAAAGGCCATATCGGAGGAATCCACTTCGTGGAAGGAGCCGTCATATAAGGTAACCCGAAGATCCACCACTGGGAAGCCGGCCAAGACGCCTTCCTGCATGGCTTCCACGATGCCTTTTTCCACAGAGGGAATGTACTGTTTGGGGATGACGCCGCCGACGATCTTATCCACAAACTCAAAGCCGGCGCCCCGGGGGAGGGGTTCCAGCTCTATCCAGGTGTCGCCGTACTGGCCCCGGCCGCCGGATTGGCGCTTGTACTTGCCCTGCACTTTGGTGGTGCCCTTGATGGTTTCCCGATAGGGCACTTTTTGGGGTTTGAGGTTGACCTCCACCCCGAATTTCCGCTTGATCTTCTCAATATTGGCTTCGATATGGACCGAACCCATGCCGGACAAGAGGATTTCCTTGGTCTCGGCGTTGCGGGTGAGCCGCAGGGACTGGTCCTCCTCCAATAGCTTCTGGATGGCGGAGAAGGCCTTGTCTTCATCACCCCGGGTCTTGGGCTCGACGGCCAAGGTGATCATGCATTTAGGCATCGTCATGGGTGGCAGGATGACTGGCTGAGTCTCGCTGGTTATGGTGTCTCCGGTAACGGTTTCCTTCAGCTTGGCCACGGCGGCGATGCCACCCGTGCCGACGCTGCCCACCGCCTTCTGCCCTTTGCCTTCCAACAGGAAGAGCTGACCATAGCGTTCCGGCACTCCACGAGTGGCATTAAAGACGGTGGAGTCGGAGTTCATCGTGCCGGAATAAATGCGAAAGATGGAAAGCCGCCCGGCATAGGGGTCAGCGATGGTCTTGAACACCTGGGCGGCCAGTGGGCCGTCGGGGTCTGGGAGTAGTTCCACCTCCTGACCAGTTTGCGGATTTTTCCCCCGTACCGCGCCCCGATCTTCAGGAGAAGGAAGGAACAGATTGATCGCGTCCAAAAGCAGAGTCACTCCTATATTGGCAAGGGCGGAGCCAAAAAGGACGGGGACAATCCGGCCTTTTAGAGTCCCCAGCCGCAGGCCGTGATAGATTTCTTCCTGACTGAGATCGCCTTCCTCAAGAAATTTCTCAATAAGCTCGTCGTCGCTTTCGGCGGCGAAATTCAACAGGTCACTGCGCCCGGCTTCCACCTCCTCTTTGAGGTCGTCAGGGACCGGCACAGTTTCCACCTTCCCGCCGCTGACCACGTAAGCTTTTAGAGTGATCAGGTCCACCACTCCCTTGAAGGCGGCTTCCTGGCCCAAGGTGAGCTGTAAAGGCACCGGCTGGGCCTCCAGGATGTTCTTCATATCGGTTAGGACCGATGCATAGTCGGCCCGTTCCCGCTCCAACTTATTGATGAAAATGAGACGAGGCAAGCCATATTGGCTGGCCGTCTGCCAGACTTTCTCCGTGCCCACCTTGATGCCGTCCACCGCGTCAATAATGACCACTGCGGCGTCCACCGCATGCAGGGTTGCCCGAGTGTCGGCCAGGAAATTGTCGTCTCCGGGGGTGTCGGCCAGATAGACGATATGTTTCTTCCAGGAGTAATGATGAAACGCCGATGAAATGGTGATGCGGCGCTTGATTTCTTCGGGCTCGTAATCCAGGATAGAGCTGCCGTCATCCACTTTGCCCAGGCGATTAGTGGCCCCGGCAGTGAATAAGAGGGCCTCGGCCAGGGAAGTTTTACCGCAGCCGCTGTGGCCGATGAGGGCCAGATTGCGGATAGGCGCCACTTTGCCAGACATTCAAATCTCCTTATCTTATAAAGAAAATTGATTCTGCTGCCCACATTGCCGGCAGTTTTTAATTTTTACGCTGAGCGAGGGCTGCAAACGGAAAAAATCCTCTTCATCCATCTGCCAAGCTCCAACATATGGCCCTCGCGATGGCAGCCATAAACTTATATTAAATTTATATAAGGATTTCAATAAATTTTTCGGGAGTGGAAGGGACTCTCGGACAACCCCCGATAATTTTGTCTTCGCTCAGCGGGTGGTTATCCTGGACATGCTTGTCGGTAGTCTGAGATTAAAGACGATGACCATAATGCACCCCAGGTTTTAAGCAACCGACGAGAGTTAAAAGGTACGAGAATGACAACTTAGTATGCATATTTTGCACCCTGAAGAAATTTGTTTATCAAAGAGCAAGAAGGCCATCGATCTTTCGGGCGGCGAAATCCAAAGGATTAGAACACCTCCCCCCGCTTGCTCTTTAAAGGAACAGCCGAGGGCAGCTGTCCTACACCATTTTCCCTCTCCCTCTGTGATAGGAAAAGGTGAGGACGACCTCAAGGTTGCCATCATGATTCTTGGATTATGCCCCCTTAGGAGGTGCAGAGCTTGAATTAGTAATGACGGTTTTTTTACTTCCGCATGTTGCGGATAGTTTATTGTCAGGTTTCCCAATTTGCCAATCCGAATTCTTTCCTGAGATAGGAGTAACCAAAGGCCAGCAGAGCTAAGTCATCGTTCCGGAGTCGGGCAGCGGTGTCCTTATCCACTCGGTGGACCCTGAGAAAGGCCGAATCGAAGACAAATTTCCGAAAATTATCCAGGTCATAGGCCACCATATAAAAGAGGGCCTGGTCGGAGGCATCGGCCGGCGGCAGTCCACACTGACCCCTTTTCAAGATAATCTCCAACCATTCCCGCCGAGGGGCATCGAACTCCTGAAAGCCCTGCGCCACTTGCCAGGATTCAATATTCCACTCCGGGCCTTCTGAGAAGCCCTGGCAAAAGGGGAGTACCCGGCAGTAATAATAATCCACCGCGCCCTGCATGGTAAGGCGGCTCCCCTGGGTGAGAGGAAAGAGACGACAGGCAGCCGGCCGGTCCTCATATACCGCACATCCCTGGGGGCGCAGGAAGGGACAGCCAACCTCGCCGCCTCCGGAGGGTTTTAAAAGCACCAGAGGAAGCCTGGATTTCTCCTCGGCCTCCCGCCGGGTATAGCGCTTCAATAAGTCCCCTGAGGTGAGGCCCAGGCGGCGGCTGAGCCTCAAGATGTCATAAGGGCTTAAAATAACGAGGGCTTCGCGGCAGCACTGGTTGAAGCAGGATAAGCCAGCATGACAACGGAAATTGAACGTTCTGTCTGAGGCTAAAGGCGTCGGCGCATTTTCCTGATAGAGGGTCAGCATTTCTCCTGGCCAAGTCCCGGACGGGGCATTTCACCAAATAATAATCCTATTTTTTCTTCAGTTCGGGCGCCGGTTCCTGTTGGCCCGGCTGTGTCATGGCCTTTTCCACCAGACCACGCATGGATTTGAACATCCCTGCGGCTTCTGAAGACACTTCCTGCTTCTTCATCATGGCATCGAAACTCTCAAACAGCATGCGGCCTTTTTCAGGTGAGAGATCACCTTTTTCCTTACCTGAGACCGCATTTCTCATCAATTCCAAAACGCCCTTCGTGAATTCCCCAACTTCTGGGGGCATGTCCTGCTTGCTGGTCAAGGACTCAAATGCCTTAAGGAGCTCATTAGCCTCTAAGGGCAAGGGGGATGGCTGTTCCTGCACCTGCCCGGAAGAATTTAGGGCGCCTGCCATGGGAATAAAGGGTCCTTCAGCATAACTATATTTTAAGGGTAGACCCAAACACGCTAATCCGAACAATATGGTCGCAGACCACCAAAGTAAAAATATGTTTTAAACATGGAAACTCTCCCTCTAGTGGGAAAATCAAATTCATTTAATTAACATTATCACAAATCCGCCTGAGACCTCAACTGTTTGAAGGCACACCCTACCCCCGCTTTCCTTCCCATTAAAGGCTTGCAGTCAGGAGACGGCCGGATTAAGTTTAAGGCCGGTAAAGCTATCAGCCGCCAAGTTTGATTCGCTCCTCAAACAGGTTAAGGGGGGTACCTCTATTCATGGGAACTATCAAAACCGGAGACATCGAGCCTTACCGACTGGAAGCTCGCGCAGTCTTGGCGGCTTTAGACGTCTCCCCGCCCGGTTTAAGCGCCGCCCAAGCCCAGGAGCGACTGGCGCATTTCGGCCCCAACCGGTTAATCCCCCCCAAAAAGATCTCCCCGCGGGCCATTCTGTTACGGCAGTTCAAAAATCTTCTCATCGTCATACTCATCGCCGCCACGCTGATTTCTTTTTTTCTTGGGGAGAGGCTGGATGCCTATGTGATTTTGGCCATCATCCTGGCCTGTGTGTTTTTGGGCTTTATTCAGGAGTATCGGGCCGAAGAGGCGGCCGTCGCCCTGCAGAAGTTGGCCGCGCCAGCAGCCACCGTCCTCCGGGACGGCAAAGAGGAAGTTATCGAAGCCGCTGAGGTGGCGCCAGGAGACATTCTGGTTCTGGCGGCGGGAGACCGCGTGGCCGCCGACGGGCGGCTGCTGGAAGCGATTGACCTGAAGATCGATGAAGCTCTTCTCACCGGGGAGTCCATCCCCGTCCACAAGACCACGGCCCCAGACCCCCGGCCACATCTTGCCATCGCCGACCAAAAGAATATGGTTTTCGGGGGCACCGTGGTGACCTATGGCCGTGGCCAGGCGGTGGTCACTGCCACCGGCATGGACAGCGAATTCGGACGCATCGCCCGTTTCCTCGGGGAGATGCCCCAGGGAAAGACCCCTTTGGAAAAGCGCATGGCTACCATCGGTAAGGCCCTGACCGTGATCTGCCTGGGGATCAGCGCCGGGGCCACACTTTTCGGCATCCTTAAGGGAAACCACTGGCTGGCCATGCTCATCTGGGGCATCAGCTTGGCGGTGGCGGCGGTGCCGGAAGCGTTGCCGGCGGTGGTGACCGGAGCCCTGGCCATCGGGACCACCCGCATGGCCCGGCGTCGGGCGATTGTCAAGCGTCTGCCGGCAGTGGAGGCCATGGGCTGCACCACAGTGATCTGCACCGATAAGACCGGCACCCTGACCAAAAATGAAATGACGGTGCGACGACTCTATATGGACGGCCGGAAGCTGGAAGTAAGTGGTTTGGGTTATGAACCCTATGGCATCTTTTCCCAGAACGGTCAGGAAGTCTTGCCGGGACAGGACCAGGTATTGCAAGTTACCTCCCGACTGGGGTTGCTGTGCAATGACGCCCGTCTCATTCAAGCCACAACAGGCTGGACTATTCAGGGCGACCCCACGGAAGGGGCCTTGGTGGTGATGGCCAGCAAGGGGGGGCTGGAGGCAGCAATCCTGGCCCAAGAGTACCCCCGAGTGGCCGAAGTCCCTTTTTCCTCCGAACGTCGGCGGATGACCACTTTGCATAAGAGCCCGGGCGGCATCCTGGTCTGCACCAAGGGATCACCGGAAGGTCTGTTATCTCGCTGCTCACGAATCCTCACGGGAGGTGGGGAAAGAGTGTTGTCCGAAGCAGAGCGGCGGCAAATCCTGGCTGAGGCTGCTCAGATGGCGGCCACCGCACTGAGGGTGTTGGGGCTGGCTTACCGGGAACTGAAGACCATACCCCAGCCCCTCTCTGAAGAAGTGGAGACGGACCTGGTCTGGGTGGCCCTGGTGGGTATGATCGACCCACCTCGGCCGGAAGCGTATGAGTCGGTGGCCCAATGCCGCCAGGCCGGTATCAGGGTGATCATGGTCACCGGCGACCACCCGCACACCGCCCTGGCCATCGCCCAAGAACTTGGGCTGGCCCCCTTGTCCCCGGATAACTCCCCGGTGTTGACCGGGGCTGAATTGACCCGCATGAGTGACGATGAGTTAAGGGCAGCACTGATTCGGACGCCGGTTTTTGCCAGGGTGGTCCCGGAGCATAAACTGCGTCTGGTTGACCTGCTCAAGCAACAGGGACAGGTGGTGGCCATGACCGGAGATGGAGTCAACGACGCTCCAGGCCTGAAGCTGGCGGATATCGGAGTGGCCATGGGCCTCACCGGCACGGAGGTTACCAAAGAGACTGCGGACATAATCCTGGCGGATGACAATTTCGCCACCCTGGTGGCCGCAGTGGAAGAAGGTCGGGCCATTTTCGATAACATCAAAAAATATCTTATCTTTCTTTTAAGCTGCAACCTATCCGAAATCTTGATGCTTACCGGGGCTTTTTTCCTGGGTATGCCTATCCCCTTGGTAGCTCTCCAGATCCTCTGGGTGAACCTCACCACCGACGGGTTGCCGGCGCTGGCCTTGGGAGTGGACCCAAAGGCCCCGGACATCATGCAGCGGCCACCCCGACCGCCACAAGAAGGGGTTTTTATCCCCCAGGCCATTATCTTGATGACGGTGATTACAGTTTATAAGACCGCCGCTTTGATCATCCTGTTTTACTATTATCAAAGTTCCACGGCGGTCTCCGGACTAGCTGGGCTGACCCTGGCCCGAGCCCAGACCATGGTCTTTGTGACCCTTATCCTGGCGGAGTTGGTGAACGCCTTTAATTGCCGTTCCGAGCGCCATTCCCTGTTTAAGGTGGGGCCTTTGGCCAACCGTTGGCTGGTAGCAGCAGTCCTCCTATCCTTAGCCATGATGGTGGCGGTGGTGCAATTGCCCCCGTTAGCCAAACTCTTCCACACCGTCCCCTTAAGTTGGCACGATTGGCTGGTGGCCGGGGGTACGGCTTTGCTCTTGCTGCCGGTAGTGGAGTTGGCCAAGTGGTGGTTGCGCCGCTGTCAGCTAGCCGAAAGCCAGGTGGCCCAGAGCTGCTAGTGAATAGAAAACAGACCAAGGCTTATTGTTTATTAGGCCTCGCATGATAACATGTATTACATTAAGATAAAGAGCTGGGGAGCAGGACATGCCTGACAGAACAAAAAAACAAAAGTTTTGGGCCTTGCTAGGAATCCTGATATTTCTTCTGGTGAATTATCCGCTGCTTCACATATTTAACCTGGAGGTCACGCTGGCGGGGATTCCCGTCCTGGTTTTATTTCTTCATGGCGTGTGGGTTGCGGCCATTGCGGGGCTCTATCTTTTGAGCTCTGGGCTGATCCTACGAGAATAATTGGCAAGGAGTTGTTTCTGGATTTGGGTGATCAGAATGAAAAAACCCTCAGGTCTCATTTGGAGACCAGCCAGCGAAGGCTGTTCATTTGTTAATTATTGAGGAATCATAATTAAATGTTAAGCCCAGCTCTGGTCGCCGCCGCCGCCTTCGGCTATCTCATGTTGCTCTTTGCCATCGCCTATTATGGCGACCGGCAGCGGGCTCGGGGCCGCAGTCTGATTGCCAACCCGTATATTTATGCCTTATCTTTGGCAGTCTATTGCACTGCCTGGACGTTTTTCGGCAGCGTCGGCAAAGCGAGCACTTCCGGGGTTACCTTCCTCACCATTTATTTAGGCCCCACCATCATCGCCTTTACCTGGTGGTTTGGACTGCGCAAGCTGCTGCGCATCTGCAAGGAAAACCACCTCACCACCATGTCTGATTTTCTTACCCTGCGCTATGGTAAGGGAGCTCTGGTGGGAGCGCTGGCGACTGCGGGGGTCCTCCTGGCTGTAACCCCCTATATCGGCCTGCAGCTCAAATCCATCTCCGACACCTTTAATATTCTGATCTATAGAGAAATTTGCCCCCCTCTGAGAATCCTGTTTTATCAGGATACCGCCTTTTATGTCGCTTTGCTTTTGGCCATATTCGGCATTCTGTTCGGAGCCCGGCATCTAGACCCCACGGAACGCCATGAGGGTATGGTAGCGGTAGTAGTATTTGAATCACTAATTGAGCTGATGGCTTTCACCAGTTTAGGGTTGCTGGTGACCTTCGGCCTTTTTCCGGGGGCGGGGGAAATCTTTCGGCGCATTCAACAAAGCCCGGAGTTTCACCAGCTCCTGCTGGTGGGCACGGGGAGCCACAACAGCTACAGCCTGCTCTTGGTCCTGACCCTCTTGGCCATGGGGGCCATCCACCTTCTGCCTCGCATGTTCCACATGGGAGTAGTGGAAAACACCAACGAAGAACACATCCGCACCGCCATGTGGCTTTTCCCTTTATACCTGTTGGCCATGAACCTGTTTGTTATGCCCATCGCCCTGGGAGGGCTGCTTATGGGATTGCCCCAGGATCAAGGAGATACCTTTGTTTTGCGCATTCCTCTACAGTCCGGGCATCCTTATCTCGCTCTGCTCGTCTTTCTGGGCGGCTTGTCGGCCTCCACCGCGATGGTAGCGGTGGCCTCCATTGCCGTGAGCACCATGCTCATCAATAGTATCGTGATGCCCCTGGCCATCCGGCTTAAACTGGAGCATCATATCACCCCTCATCTGCTGACCATCAAACGCAGCGCCATCTTCTTTCTGATAGTCATGGGATACTTCGGCTATCACCTGGTCTGGCCCACCGTCATGCTGGTGGATATAGGACTAATTGCTTTCTGTGGCGTCATGCAACTGGCGCCGGCGATGGTGGGGGCTTTGTTTTGGCGGGAGTCCACCCGGTGGGGAGCAATGGCCGGGTTGTTGTCGGGTTTTGGTCTCTGGGCCTACACCCTGGTACTGCCTTATCTGGTGGACGCCGGATGGTTCTCTGTCAGTATTAACACGGAAGGCCCCTGGGGTTTGGCTTTTCTCAAACCCACCGCCTTTCTTGGTCTCACCGGCCTGGACAAACTCTCCCACGCCTTTTTTTGGTCGCTGCTGTTCAATGTCGGCTCATTTGTAGGGGTTTCTTTATTGACGACGCCGAGCCCGGTGGAAGAGGAACAGGGGCGGCGCTTCGTCGAGGTCTTTAAACGGGAAGGGGAAGCACCTTTAGAGAAACGCTATAGTTACTTCCCCACTATGGACCAACTGACCCATTTTTTAGCCAAGCTGATCGGCCCCCGAAAGGCTGCCGAAGCCCGCCGGAGTTTTCTGCAGGAAGTGGCCATGCCGGAGACGGACTGGGGGGACCGGGAAAAGCTCCGTCTGGCCGACTTTGTGGAACGAACCTTGGCTGGCTCCATTGGTCCGGCGGCGGCCCGGGTGTTGGTAGAAAGTTATTTCTCCTCTCTGGGCTCCAGGATGGAAGACGTTCTGGATCTTTTCGGCCGGATTTCCAGTTCCCTGGAGGAGAGCGAGCAAAAGTTAAAGAGACGGGTCGCCGAACTTTCGGTACTCTACGAAGCCGCCCGCCGGCTGGCCGCCTCCCTTTATGTTCCCGACATCCTGGAAGGAGTGTTGGGGGTACTGGTGGAACAGTTGGGGGTAGAGAAATGCACCGTGCGGTTGTTGGACGACGACGGGTTGCTCCACCTCAAAGGTTCTCGGGGGTTATCGCCTGGGGCTGGGGAGTTGGTGCTAAAACCAGACCCTGCTTCTCTTTTAGGGCAATGCTTGGCAACTTCTCAGGTCATTTCCGTGCCGGATTCCAGCAAAGTAGTTGGTCGCCTCCAGGGGCTGTGTGAAGAGGAAATTTTGGCCTCCCTGGCCTTGGCCCCTATCACTACAGAGACCATGACCATAGGGGTGTTGACCGCGGCCAGCAGTCAGAAAGGTTATTTCACCAAAGAACACGAGGAATTTTTCCAATCGCTGACCGGGCAATTGGGGCTGGCGGTGCGCTCTGCCAACATGGAGGAAGCCCTGCGTTTGGATGAGTCCCGGCTGGAGGCGGTTTGGCAACTGAGTCAAATGACTAACGCCACCATCCAGGAAATTACTGACTTCGCTCTGGAAGAAGCTGTCAGACTCACCAGAAGCAAGATTGGTTTTGTGGGATTCCTGGACGACAATGAATCGGAGCTGACTATCCAATCCTGGTCCAAGGCCGTTATGGCGGAGTGTAAGATTGTTGATAAACCCTTTGTTTATCCTTTAGCCGCGGCCGGTTTGTGGGGAGAAGCAATTCGACAACGGCGTCCGGTGGTTATCAATGATTACGACGCCCCCCACCCCGCCAAAAAAGGCTTCCCTCCGGGTCACGCCGGATTGCGGCGGTTCATGATTGTACCTGTGCAGGATAACGATCATATAGTAGCCACGGCAGGGCTGGCAAATAAGGAAGAGGAATATGATGAATCCGATGTGCGACAATTAACTCTCTTGATGAACGGCATGTGGTGGCATATCAAGCGCCAGCGCGCCCAGGAAGCCTTGGCCGCCGAAGTGGAAAGGGGAATTTACTTTCAGAAAATCCTCATCCATACCTGCATGGACGGGATCATAGCTCACGATACGAGCGGCATCGTGCGCACCTTCAATGAAACCGCGGCAAAAATTTTAGGGTATGGGCCGGAAGAAGTCATCGGTCGAAAGAATGTAGGGGAAATCTATGCTCCTGGCCAACTTGAAGAAATCAGTGCTAAAATCCATGATCCTGCTTACGGCGGAGCAGGGATTTTAGATTATTACGAAGCCTTGATGCGTCGTAAGGACGGCTCTCTGGTGCCCATTTGGCTGTCGGCGCGGCTGTTGTACGAGGGTGATCAGGAGATCGGCATGATCGGCCATTTCAAAGACCTTAGCGAGCGCAAACGGATGGAGGAGGAACTTCTGCGCAATGAGCGTCTGGCCGTCCTGGGCAAGATGGCGGCCCATATCGGCCACGAAATCAAAAATCCCCTGATGGTCATCGGGGGTTTCGCCCGCCAGGTTCTCAAAGATATCGAAGAGGAATCCCCCAAAAATCGTGGCAAGCTCCAGATCATCGTGGATGAAGTGCGCCGCCTGGAGGATTTTCTGGTGGAGGTGGGAAGCTATGCCAAGTTTTCCGAGCCCCAAAAGCAACTTGGTGACCTGAACGGTCTGATCCAGGAAATCTGTCAGCGTCTCCAGCCGAGCCTAACGGAAAATAATATCCAACTGGCCCTGGAACTAGACCCCCACCTGCCGGAGATTTCCTTCGATCCCGGCCATATACGCCAGGTGATTCTGAATATTACCAAAAACGGCGTCGAGGCCATGGCCCACGGCGGCCTCCTCACCATTCGCACCGGTCGTCAAGACGGTCGGGTATTATTGCAAATTGCCGATACGGGCGAAGGCATCCCCCCGGAGAATATGGAAAAGATCTTCCAACCCTTTTTCTCTTCCAAGGCCAAAGGCAGCGGCTTGGGCCTGGCCATCTCCCAAAAAATCATCCACGCCCATCAAGGGCAAATAACCATAGAGAGTGAACCCCAAAAAGGCACAGTAGTGAGCATATTTCTCCAGGGACAATAAGGGAGTTAATCAAGCAGAGACCAACGATTGCCAACCACCATCATGGCACCCGAAGTTCATCCAGACGACGCCGGACCGCTGAAATCTGCCCCCTGGTCAGGACCGGGAAATCTGAGCCGGTCATCAGAAAATGCTGGCTCACTTCCTCGGCGGCATCACGATCTTTTGGGGCTTCCCGGGGATAATTGCGGTAAGTTTCCCTGGCTATCCGACTTTCCCACTGATAGCGTCGAAATATTTCGGGAGTATGGATAATCTGACCTGTCATTAGAAGCCCCACCACGGTGAGCGGCAAAATGCGATGGGTAAGGGGGCGAAAGGGGATCTTGCTGGCCAACACCGTCCAGGCAATTCCCACGAGGAAAAGGGCGCCCACGAGGGTAAACACCCCATAGCGTTGTCCGAAGGCCTGCCCCAAGGAAAAATGGGAGCGGGCCAGGGACACGACCAGAAAAGGCAGGCCGTTGTACAACATGGTCCATAAGACCATGTTTTTTTCCCGTTTCCCGCCGCCCCACCAGATCACTGCCATAAGCAGCCCAAAGAAAACCCCGCCGATGGCCATGCCGGTCACCGCCGGCAGCCGTTCGTTGCACAAGAGGTAGTAAAAAGGTGAGGCGATGGCACCGGCAAACCAATGCAACAGGTAGATGGGGGGCGGCGGCGAGTTCAAAAGGTCAGGGCGGATGGAGGACACCGCCGACAAGCCAGCAAAAGTGAAATAGCACCAGAGATACAGAAGAATAACCACCAGCATCACAATGAGAAGCACCCATGCCGACCGGCGCTTTTCCCTCGTCCCTACCAAGAGCGGATAAGCAGGCAGGATCAAAAGGGCCGGCAGGGTATAATTATGGCAGGTGATGGAACAGCCGGCGCATAGCCCCACACTCAGCAGTTTGAGCGGTGATGGGGCGCGGCAATAGCCGTCAGTTAACAATAGGGCTAAAAGAAAGAAGGTCAGACTGAGGATGAAGGATAGATAAAAAGCCATGGGGGCCGTAGCGTTATGAGCCGACCCGACCGCATAACCCAGACCTAAAATCAAAGCCAGTTTATACGACAAATGCCGCCGGCAAAACAGGAAAAACAAAAAAGCATTCAAGCCCGTAGCCAGGCAGGTAAAGATAATCAAGAAACTATAGCGATCGGCAAAGACCTTGATGAGGGTGAAATATATCAGATGAAACAGGGGAAACCACTGTTCTCCTTCAGGTTTCAGCAGAAACTGGCCGAAGGAGTTTTCCACCATTATGGTCAGAGTGCGCCAGTCATCTCGAATAAAAAAAAAGGAGGGCCGCCAGAACAACGCCACTGGAACGACCAAGAACATCAAGGCCACCAGCCAGAGAGGGTAGCCCTTGTCATTCTCAAAACTGCTTGAAAAAAAGGAATTCATTTCAGATAGTTTTCTTTTAAATAGTCGCCAACCGCCGCGGCATATATTTCCGTCTGCAGAACACCGGGATGTGGATTGGCGCGGTTAGCCCACAGGTCCCTGACTTTATAACCCTTCAGGCTCTTTTCCAATACCGGGTATAGATCGACATAGTCGATATGGGCTTTCTGCAAGAGGGGGATAATGGCGGCAAAGCGCTGTTGGTGGCCAGGGTCATGATAGCAGGGGGTCAACACAAAAAGCAGCCGGATGCCGTGCGCCGCGCAAAATTCCGCCAGCTCTTCCAACAATTCAGAGTATTTTTCTAAATTCTGCGGTGTGTATAACTGGTTTTCCCAATTCTGGTAACCCAGCCGCCCAGACCATTTGTTTACCATTGCTTCCAGGTGTTCGCTGAAAAAGTCCACAGCATTGGGGACCAACGCTCTTAGGGGCCAGATCAAGGGAACTAGGTTCACTTTGAAATATTGCTGGGGGTAATCCCCCATGTCCGGATCATTGGCCGTAAAACCGACAATCAATAAATCGGGATGGTACCTGAGTCCGTTTTTCCTAAGAAAATTGAACTGATCAATAGTTGACCAGCCCCGTAACCCCCAGCTCAGCACTTCCACTTTACCACCATATTTCTGGCTTAGCTTATCTTCCAGTCTATGACTCCAGATGACCTCATAAGGCACCCCGTCACCCCAGACAAAGGAGTCTCCCAGGACCGCAATTCTAAAAACCCCTGCGGGTTTTTCCTCAGGCCTGACCTTATCATTAAACCCGAAAGGATGCTGGCGTGAAAAAGCAACATTTTTCTGATTTATATTCTTATTTATTTCTTTTAATTTATAAGGAATGAAAACCGGGAATGGATTGTCATGCTCATTAAGAAACTCCAATCTCAAAACCACTTCAATTATTATCAAACATGCCAAAAAAGACAAAAATATTAATATGATATTTGTTATATACCTGTATATTTTAAGATTATCCTCTCTTTTACTTCTAAAAATAAGATAACAGCCACAGATTATCAGAGGAATATTAAATAGCCCAAAAAACACATGGTTTGCCAGATTGATAATACCGCTTTCTATTTTGAAAACATTTGAAAATACCCAATCATTGACCACAATCCCAACCATCAGCATCAGGATGCCGGTGAACAATAATTTTCTATCCTTGTCAATGTGGCTTTTAATGAAATTCATGGATAATAAATTATAA
>DYLF01000024.1 GCA_020722205.1 Desulfobacca acetoxidans | reverse complement strand
TTCCTGGATCTGGGAGGAATGACCGTTATGCCGACGAAGGTCTTGGGAGAACTTCTTCATACGTGTCCATCTTTAATCTATCCACGCTAAACAGCGAAGAGCCGTTTTAATCTTGTCGGTTGATCAGAGCGGCCAGATAGCCGGCCCCGAAGCCGTTGTCGATATTTACCACCGCGATGCCGTTGGCGCAGGAGTTGAGCATGGCCAACAGCGCCGCCAGGCCGCCGAAGCTGGCGCCGTAGCCGACGCTGGTGGGCACCGCAATCACCGGCCGGTCCACCAGCCCGGCCACCACGCTGGGCAAGGCGCCCTCCATGCCGGCCACCACAATAAAGACAGTGGCTTGGCGGAAAAGGTCCTGGTGAGCTAGCAGCCGGTGCAGGCCGGCCACGCCGCAGTCGTACAGGGTTTTCACCCGGTGACCCATCAGGCGGGCGGTGAGCGCGGCTTCTTCGGCTACGGCAATGTCGGAGGTGCCGGCGGAAATTACCATGATCAGACCGCGACCCCGCTCCGGCTGCGGTCCCCGGCTCAGGGTCAGCACCCGGGAATCAGGATGGTATTCTGCCTCCGGAAAATAGCCTTGCAAGATGGCGGCCTTGTCAGGGTCCAGCCTGGTGACCAGCAGGTTAGGGCTACGTTCCTGGAGGGAGTTAAGGATAACCATGATCTGTTCCACACTTTTGCCGGCCGCAAAGACTACTTCCGGGAACCCTTGGCGCAGCGAACGGTGGTGATCCACCCTGGCAAAGCCCAGGTTTTCAAAAGGCAGGTAACGCAGTCGCTCCATAGCCTCACTGGTGCTCACCTGTCCGTCCCGCACATCCTGTAACAGCTTTTCCAAGACTTTGAGATCCATATTCGTGTGCCGAAAGCCATATGCCGTAAGCCGCAGCCGCCCGCGGCAGTGTAAACCGGATATCCAAGAACAATGATTGTCGCCAGTTGGGGCAGGGCGGGCCGTGCCTCCTTACCTGGCAATTCGTAAGACTTAAACTGGCACCACCTTCCCCTCCCGGCTCAGGCGAAAACGCAGACCGCCCCAGACCACCTCGTGACCCAGAAAACTTAAGAGCCAGAGGACAAAAGATAACAAATCCTTCAGGGGCAGCAGGCAAAAAGCGGTTGCCGGCAGTTTCCCGTGCAGGCAGAAACGTTCGGAAAAATAGGCCAGGGGCAGACGTACTGCCAAAGTGGCCATCACCAGTCCCAGGCAGCAGGCTTTTATCCCCGACGCCGTCCAAACCATCAGACTCAGAACCAGGGCATGGGTGATGCCGAAGGCCAGGTAGCCTTTGGGGCGGCAGACCCGATAGGTTCGGCTCCAACGGAGTTGATGGTGGAAATAATCCCTGAAGGTCATGGCCGGCAGTGTGGTTTCCACCACATAAGGCAGAAGCTTAACTTCAAAGCCGGCCTCGTGTATCTGCCAGCCCAGTTGGTAGTCATCGGCCAGGTAGTCAGCGACAGCCGCCAATCCCCCGATCCGCGCCAAAACCTGGCGGCTGGTGCCCATGACCGCTCCTAAGGCAAAACGGATGCCTTCCAGCCAGGCGGCCACCGCCACCGAGGGGATGAAGTCGGCGCTGATGCTGAGGGCTTCAAGCATGGCCCCAGTAGTGGTAGCGCCACCGGCCCGGTAAGGGCAGCATATCAATCCCACATTAGGTTCCTGGCCGGCGGCGCTCACCTTCGCCAGGAAATCCCGCTCCACCTTGACGTCCCCGTCCGAAATGACCAAAAAATCATAACGGGCCCGGCGTTCAAGCTGCAAGAGGGTGCTGACCTTGGGGTTGTGACCCAACTTTTCCGGACAAACGACAATGTCCACGTCCACCTGAGGAAAAGCCTCCTTCAGTTCCCTTAATAGGGGCAAAACGGCATCTTCGGCTTCAGCCACACCAAAAAGCACCTGATAAGGGTGATAATCTTGCCTGAGAAAGCTTACCAAAGCTTCTCGGTGGCATGATTCCACCCCTTTAAGGGGTTTGAGAACGCTTATTCCCGGCCGCACCGGTGACGCGGCCGAAGACGGTTCATGACGGCTGAAAAAGCGCCATAGGGAAGCCAGGGCCAGAAGCTGATACCCCATCCCGCCGATCCACAAGAGGAAAAGCACAAAGATCACAGACTTACCCAAGTTATATTTACGCTTATCTTAGCAATTTCCGATAAAAAAGATAGAGGAATTTCCGGCCGAACCATAACCCAGAGAAACCTGCGTAAAAAATAGATTTTCTGCCGGAAAATGCAAGTAGCTCACTACAGTGTTTAGTAAGCCCGACTCACGGCTTACGGCTCACTGATTACAGGAGAACTACTCCATGGTTATCGATGCCGTTATCTTTGACCTGTATGGCACCTTGGTGGACATCTGGACAGATGAGTGGGACCTCAGCACTTACCAGATATTAAGCCAGTATTTGACTTATTTTGACATTACCGTGAGGCCGGAAGAATTGGCGGCCAAGTATCAAGAAAAGACTGCTAATCATATGTTGGAACATCCCGGCCCTTATGGTGAAATAGACGTTTTCCGGGTTTTTGAGGAAATCCTGGCCGAGGGTCTCGGCAGACAACCGGAGCGGAACCTGGTGATCTGGCTGGCCCGTCTGTTTCGTTCTCTGACCCGGCGGCGTTTCGGGCTCTTTGAAGATACCTTGCCGGCTTTGGAGTCCTTAAAACAGAGTTACCGTTTGGGGGTGGTGTCTGATGCCCAGTGGGTGTTCAGCGAACCGGAAATTTGCACTCTCGGGCTGGACCACTACTTTGACACCATTGTCCTGTCCTCCCGGTATTTTATCCGCAAGCCCGACCCGCAGATCTATGCGCATGCTCTAAAAGCGATGTGGCTGCAACCCTCACAGGCCTTGTATGTGGGCAATGACCCTAATGAGGACGTACCTGGTCCCCAGGCGCTGGGCATGCCGGTGGTCCTCATCGACCGCTATGGCAACTGCGGCTCATCACCGGCGCCGGTGATCCATGACCTGCGCCAACTACCTGAAGTTATCAGTCAGTCTGAGCGCTGAAAAATGAGTGCTCAAACCAAGGCGGCGATGGTTTGAATAATTGACTTGGCAAGCAAATAGTGGTAATTTCGCTTTACGATATACGGTCTGACGAAGGAAGCCATGTTTGCCGCCGATCTCTATGTGAACCGACTGAATCTTCTGCCGTATTTTACCCCGACGGAGTTGGAGATGGCGGGAGCCCGCGATGCCGCCGACTTTGTGGCCAAGCTCAAAGAGGGGATTATATCCTGGTCGGCATGTCAACATCTTTCCCCGCAGAAACGGTATGCCCTGTCCCTGGCCTTGCGGGCCCGGGAAATCATGCCGGAAGTGCCGGCCCTGGAACTGCCGCGCCCTGTCGCTCCGGATCTGTTTGAGTTGAACGAACCAGGACCTGAAGACCCCGTGCTGGTAAGCGGTAACAGCGAATTCACCCTCACCGTCCTGACCGCAGTGCTGGCTACCACCATCAGCCCTTTTTACCTCCTTCTGCTGGACTGCCGGGGGGATACCGTGGACATGGCCATGGTCTATCAAAGCTTTACCCCCCAGCGGCTGGTGCGAGCCCTCTTGGCGCACAATCTTTCCGAGCGGGTCAGCCATCGGCAACTTATTATCTCGGGATGGTGCGCTCCCATCCAAGAGGAATTGGCTCAGGCCAGCGGCTGGGATGTACTAGTGGGGCCCGTGTGCGCCGCGGAACTCCCTTTGTTTATGCGCGACCACTGGCAGCCCCCGGCCGGCTTCTGGGACCAATACCCGAACTAATTTTTGCCACTACGGTAATTCTGGCCTCCTTCAGTTGCTCCCCTGACAAAACTAGCATATATTGAGTCGTAAGCTGGGATTTTTAAGCCGTGAGCAGTTTTACAAAAGGTTCAAAGTAGTTATCTTACACCGAATAATACTTTGGACTTGAGATCGAAAATGCAAACTGAAAACTCCGATGGAGCAGGGCCATGAAAACCATTCTGGTGGTGGATGATGACGATGCCATCCGCACGCTGCTGGAAGAGGAACTGACAGAAGAGGGGTATCGGGTGCTGGCCGTCAATAATGCCCGGGATGCCCTGAAAATGGTGGAACAGGAAGCCTTGGACCTGGTGGTCCTGGACATCCGCATGCCAGGCATGGACGGCCTGGAGGCCCTGCCCCGCATGTTGGGGCTGAAAGAGGGCCTGAAAGTCATCTTAAATACCGCCTATTCTCAGTACAAGGAAAGTTTTATGAGCTGGGCGGCAGATGCCTATGTGGTCAAATCATCCGATCTGACCGAGTTGAAAGGCAAAATCACCGAACTCATCGGTTCCGGATAACAACCGACTAGCAACCAGAGGCTGGAGTATAGAGGAAAAACTTTCTGGAAACTCTCAACCTTTAACCCCATGCCTCTTGCCCATTGCCCATAGCCTACTGTTCAGTATGGAAGCTTTAAGAAAACTCACCACCGTCATCATGGCAGGTGGCAGAGGAGAGCGCCTCTTTCCCCTGACCCGGGACAAGGCTAAGCCGGCCATCACTTTTGGCGGCATATACCGAATTATTGACTTCACCCTATCCAATTGCATTAATTCCGGCATCCGCCGCATCTATGTGTTGTCCCAGTACGGCAGCTTTTCCCTGGATCAGCATATCCGCCTAAGCTGGGACATCATGCGTCCCGAGTTAGGGGAGTTCATCTATTCCGTGCCTCCTCAGCAGATTATGGTGGACCGCTGGTATCGGGGCACAGCAGATTCGATTTACCAGAATCTTTTCCTCTTGGATCAGGAGCGCCCCCGCCACGTCCTGATTTTGTCTGGAGATCATGTCTATAAGATGGACTACCTCACCATGCTCGACTTCCACTTGAGCCGGGATGCAGATCTTACGGTGGCGGTGGTAATGGTGCCGCGTCTAGAAGCTAAGTCTTTAGGGGTTCTCCATGTGGACGCAGAATCCCGGGTCATCAATTTCTTGGAGAAGCCGGCCGAGCCCCCCGGGATGCCGGGCCAGCCGGATATTGCCTTGGCATCCATGGGGGTCTATATTTTTCGCGCCGAGACCCTGGTGCAGGAGGTTATTGCCGACGCTAAGCGGCCCGACAGTCAACACGATTTCGGGCGAAACATCATCCCCCAGATGGTGGGCCGGAAAAAGGTCTACGCCTTTAACTTCAGCGATTGGCAAACCGGACTGCCTCTCTATTGGCGGGATATTGGACAGTTGGACGCCTATTTTGAAGCTCACTTGGATCTCTTGGGAGAGGCACCGGTGTTTAATCTCTTTGACCGGGATTGGCCGGTGCGGGGCCATCCTCAGATCACCTCGCCAGCCAGTTATGTGTCACGCCAGTCACCGGTAATCGTCGAAAATTCGCTGATCTCCAGCGGTTGTATTTTGCGGGACGCCAAAATAAGCCGCTCCGTACTCTCACCTCAGGTGGAGGTGGGCCCCGGCGCGGAGGTGGAATCCGCCATCCTCTGGGATGGGGTGAAGATCGGTGCTAAGGCCAAAATCCGGCGTGCCATCATCGAAGACGGCGTCAATATCCCCCAGGGGTTTATTATTGGTTGGGATCGGCAGGCCGACGCCGGCCGCTTTCCAATAACCGAGGGTGGCCTGGTGGTAGTCCCCAACAATGTCGTCCTGGAAGATCGTTAGCCTCCTAAGAGAGAGCTGTCTTCTCGTCACCATGGCTAACATATCGTTAAATTATAATAAAACCAACAATTAAATTATGCGTCTCAATTTATTGGCCCAAAAAGGCGAACTCCGCCCCACACGTCTGTATCTCATCCGCCACGGCCAAGTGGCTGACGGACATACCCACCGCTATCACGGCAACAATGACATTCCCTTAAGTCCCCAGGGAGTGAAACAACTTGAAGATTTGGCCACCCGACTGGCCGGGGTGGAACTGGCGGCGGTCTATGCCTCCGATCTCAGCCGGGCTTACCAGGGAGCCGAAATTCTCTGCCGTGGCCGACATCTCCAACCCCAGGCCGTCCGCGAATTTCGGGAGTTGCATTTCGGCATCTGGGAAGGTCTGAGCTTCACGGAGATTATAGACCGCTATCCCCAGGAACTGGAGGCCCGTCTTCAGGACCTGGCCCATTATCGGGTGCCTGAGGGTGAGAGTCTCCTGGATGTCAAGGGCCGCGCCTTGCCCCGGTTGCAGGGGCTTCTCTGCGCACATCAAGGGGAGGCCATCGCCTTGGTGGCGCATGCCGGAATCAACCGGGTAATTTTGTGTGAAGCCCTGGGTTTGGATCTCATACATCTCTTTCGGATTGACCAGAGATACGGCTGCCTGAATATCATTGATTATTTCCCGGACCTGGCGGTAGTCCGCCTGATCAACGGGGATGGGCACGAGGTTGGCGAAAAAGGTAAGAGGTTAGGGCACTAGGTCCCTCCCTCTAACCTCGAAACCCGCCCCCCTGACCCCATTCTTGAGGAAACATGACCACACAAATACAAATCTGTAGCGAAAAGATCTCCCTCCGCCCCAACGGAACCCTGACCGTGCCGCCGCGGCCGGTGGTGCTATTTATTGAAGGGGATGGGACCGGTCCTGATATTTGGCGCGCCACCCAGCCGGTGCTGGAGGCCGCAGTGGATAAGGCTTATGGAGGCCAACGGCAGATTGTTTGGCGAGAGATATTGGCTGGGGAAAAGGCCTTTAAGCTGATGGGCAGCTACCTGCCGGTGGAGACTCTCAGCGACTTACGAGAATATCGGGTGGCCCTCAAGGGCCCACTTACCACCCCCATCGGCGGCGGTTTCCGGTCCCTCAACGTCTCCTTGCGCCAAGTCCTAGACCTGTATGCCTGCATCCGGCCGGTGCGTTATTATCCAGGCGTTCCAAGCCCTTTGCGGGAGCCGGAAAAGATCGATATGGTGGTTTTTCGGGAAAATACCGAAGATGTCTATGCCGGCTTGGAATGGCCAGCCCACAGCTCCGAGGCCAACAAGATCATAGATTTTCTCAACAAAGAATTGGGGTGCCGTCTTTCTCCCGGCACCTCCATCGGTATCAAGCCCATGACGGAGCAGGGCAGCAAGCGTCTGATCCGCATGGCCCTAAAATATGCCATTGACTCCGGGCGGGCCAGCGTCACCCTGATGCATAAAGGCAACATCATGAAATATACCGAGGGCGCCTTCCAAAACTGGGGCTACGAAGTGGCCTTGGAGGAGTTCGAAGACCGAGTGGTGTCGGAAGCTGAAGTAGAAAGCCGCTACTATGGCCAGGCCCCAGCCGGGAAGGTGGTATTGAAAGACCGCTTGGCTGACAACCTCTTCCAGCAGGTACTGCTGAGACCGTCTGAGTATCAGGTCATTGCCACTCCCAACCTCAATGGCGACTACATTTCTGACGCCCTGGCGGCCCAGGTGGGGGGACTGGGCATGGCCCCCGGCGCCAATATCGGCGATAATTGCGCCATATTCGAGGCCACCCACGGCAGCGCTCCCAAATATGCCGGGCAAGATAAAGTCAACCCTTGCTCCCTTATCCTTTCCGGGGCCATGTTACTGGAATACCTGGGCTGGCGCGAAGCGGCCCAACTTATTCATCAGGCCCTGCCCAGAGTCATCCAAGCTGGAAAAGCCACCTATGATTTGGCGCGCCAATTGCCACATGTTACTGAGGTGTCTTGCTCGGCCTTTGGCCAGGCGCTGGTAGGGCAGATTATAGTGAGCAATGAGCGGTAATTGGGGTCTGCGGTCTAGGGTCGATCAAAAAAATAAACCAGCCGTTTTTCCTATATTCCGCAAAAAATGATATTCCTGGCGTGATTAGCTCAGGGCCTGCCGCAATTGTTGGCCCACTCTTGCCATGTCACCAGGGTGGTAGCTTTCCTGGGGGAAGAATTGGAGGCCGTCGCTGGTGTAGCGGGGGATGACGTGCAAGTGGGCGTGCATAACCACTTGCCCGGCGGCGGACAGGTTGTTCATGACCACATTGAATCCCCGAGCATACAGCACCTTTTGCAAGACCCGAGCTATCTTCCGGCAGACCTGGCCCATTTCCCCCCACAAGTTATCGGGGAGGTCCAGCAAATTTTCGCAATGTTTTTTTGGAATAACCAGGGTATGACCGTAATGTACGGGGGCAATATCCAGGAATGCCAGAACGTTTTGAGTTTCCAGGATTTTTTCTGACGGTAGTGTCCCGCTCACAATCCGGCAAAAGGCGCAGTCGCGCATGTGGATACTCCTTGCAAAGGTGCCAGTTTTCAGTCCTCAGATGCCAAGCGGTTCAGGCTTAGAGTCTGAACCACCGATTAAGTCAAGAAATCCTGCAGGGTGAAGACCGCCTCCACTTGAGGCGACCATTTGGCCACCTCCTCTCGCCCCCCTTCCTGCCGGTCCACTAAGATGATGACCTTTACGATATGAAGACCAAAATCGCGCGCCGCTTGAATGGCCTTAATAACGGAGCCGCCGGTGGTCATAACATCCTCGACAATGACCACCTTCTCGCCCGGACGGACGTCTCCCTCCACCAGTTGACCCATCCCGTGGGCTTTGGGGGTCTTGCGGATGGAGAAAGCATTGATGGGTTTCCCCCTGAGATAGCTGATCACCGCCACAGCATGAGCGATGGGGTCGGCGCCCATGGTCAAGCCGCCGACGGCCTGCACCTCCAACTCCTTGATCAGATTAAAGAAGATTTCACCCACCAGGGTCAGGCCATAGGCGTTATGGGTAACGGGGCGGCAGTCGAGGTAATAGGAGCTTAAGCGGCCAGAAGCCAGAGTGAAGGGGGGATTTGCACGATATCGGTAAGCTTTGTCTTTGAGAAGCCGGAGGAGTTGCTGTCTACTTTTGGTTAAGTTCATGTTAGTCACTTCCCCTGACTTTATCCCTACGAGGAAGAAGGGATGATGAAAAGTAACTTATATGGCTAAAAAACTAATTATAATCACCCCCCACTTTATCTTGTGGGGGATTGCTGCAAGTAATCCCGCAGGGCATCCCGGGTGGAGCTGAAGGGAATCAGTTCCCAAGGGATTTCCAGGGGACGGAAGACGCGTGCTTCCAACTCTTCATCACCGGGCGCCAGCTCACCGGACAGATATTCTGTCACAAAGGCGATGACCACGGTGCGGGAGTGCCGGTATGAATAGACGTTAAGGAGGCGCACCACCTGAACCCTGAGATTGGTCTCCTCACGTGTTTCCCGCACCACGGCGTTCTCCACGGTTTCGCCCACGTCCACGAAACCGCCGGGCACGACCCACCCGCCATACCCCGGCTCAATTCCTCGACGTACCATGACCAGGCCATCCCGATAGGGGAGGATGGAGATGACCGCCAATTTGGGATCGAGATAAAAAACGAAGCCGCAGGCGGTGCACACCAACCTTTTGGGTTCACCAGCCTTGAGGAGGCGCTTTTCCAGTCGGCCGCCGCACTGAGGACAGAAGCTATACATACCGTGAGCCGTGAGCTGAATGTGAACTATTTAGGCAATGTTCAAGGTCAGGGGGCAGTTAGACGTTTACACCTCCGTCGGGTATTTTCGGTAGGGGGATGCTTTCCTCCAGGACAAAGGGGTTGGGGGTAAAGGTGAGCAGGAACACCAAGATGGTCAGGATGCCCAGGAGCCGGCGCCGATTGTCCAGGGGAATCCAAGAATAAGAGGGAGGCGGATGTCGAAAGCCCAGAAAATAGAGGAGTATGGCCCAGAACAGCCAGCCCTGCCAGGCCACCAGGCCGAAGATCATCAGCACCAGGAGGCAACCCAGGGAAATATAGCGATGCTGTTGGGGAAACAGGGCGTATATAACATGACCGCCGTCCAGTTGGCCCACGGGTATAAGATTCAGGGCGGTAACCAAAAGCCCGATCCAGCCGGCGAAGGCCACGGGATGCAGGAGGATGTGGTGGTTTTCAGGGAGAGGGCCCAGGGTCAGATTGGCCAAGAGCTGGAACAATAATGGTTCCCCCAAGATGACCGTCAGTCCCTCCCCCCCTGCGACGGCGGGGCCCACCTGGATGGAAGAAAGTTTCAAGCCCAAAACGATAATGGGGATGGAGACGGCCACACCGATGAGAGGGCCGGAGCAACCAACGTCCAGGAGAGCCCCCTTGTCCTGGATGGGTGAGCGGATGCGGATGAAGGCCCCAAAGGTGCCAATGATAAAAGGAAATGGAGGGGCTGGGAGAAAATAGGGTAGGGAGACGTCCAGACGGTGATACCGCGAGGTCACATAGTGACCCATTTCGTGAGCCGTGAGGATCAACAGCAGCGTGAAGGAAAAGGGGATACCTTTGTAGAGGAGCCACGGCTCCGCCAGGGGATTGACCCCTTCGCGCATCGCCCCGGCCAAGATAGTGGTGCCTACGGTGATTAGAAAAAGGATCAGGTGGATCCGCGGGTGGCGAGTCTCAGGGTTCACGATCAAGTCTCACAGCCTGACGCAATTCGGTAACCTCCTTCTTGGTGAGAGGGCGGCAGGCTCCCCGCGGCAGGCGGCCCAAGCTGAGGGGTCCCAGGGCCAGGCGTTTCAGCTTCAGAACCGGATGATCTACTTGCTCAAAAAGTCGTTTCAACAGATGATAGCGCCCCTCCCAGACGGTAACCTCCAGGACGGTTTTTTTAGGATCTCTCTTTCTCAGCAGGATCCCCACCGAGACCACCTGCCCATCCAGTTCTACCCCGGCCGCCAGCCTGGCCAGGGTATGGTTTTCGACCTGTCCTTTGACGGTGAGCCGGTAGGTACGGGGCACCTGGTAGCGAGGATGCATCAGGCGGTGGGCCAGCTCACCGTCATTGGTCAGGAGCATCAGGCCGGTGGCATCGTAATCCAGACGACCTACAGGATAAAGGCGTCCCAGGCTTTTGTCCACCAAATCGGTGACCTTGCGGCGGCCCTGAGGGTCAGTAGTGGTGGAGACAAACCCTGAGGGTTTATGGAGCATCACGGTTACCAAGGGGGCCGCTCTCACTCGGCGACCGTCCACCCGAATATCATCTTTGTCCGCCTCAATTTTACGCCCCAGCTCGTAAATCACCTGTCCGTTAACGGAGACTTTGCCGCTGATAATCCACTCCTCGGCGGCGCGCCGAGAGGCGAGACCGGCCCGAGAGAGAAATTTTTGCAGACGTTCCTTAGGCATGACAGAAGTGGAAACGGCCAGGACCCGGTGATCAGTGGATCTTGTATTTGCTTCCAAGTTGCACTGCTTAATGCAATTATATGCCAAACTCAGCCCGTCTGATAGGGGTTTCCCCAGAATCAATGTGGGAAGGGAAGTTGGCAGCTGGGTATTGCTAAGTCCACAGCTGATAGTTCAGATCAAATCCGATGGCGTCCCGGACTTCGTCCAGGGTGCGGCGGGCGAAAGCGCGGGCCCGGGTATTACCGGCCTGCAAGATCTCCTGCACGGTGTCAGGATGGCGTTGTATATGCTGGCGGCGCGCCTGCATGGGGGCCAGGTTTTCCACCAAGGCCTCGGCTAAAATATTCTTGCACTCCACACAACCCAATTGAGCGCTACGGCAGGCCGCAACGATCTCCGCCAATCGGCCTTCCGACAGGTTGAGCTTGTGAAAGGGGAAGGCCAGACAGCGGTTCGGTTCGCCAGGGTCCTTCCGGTACGGCCGCAAAGTGTCGGTGATCATCTGACGTACCTTCTTCTGCATGACCTCCGGGGAATCGCTCAGGTAGATGCAGTTGCCGTAGCTTTTGCTCATTTTTCGCCCGTCGATGCCGGTGAGCTTGGGCACCTCTGTCAGAAGAGCCTCGGGCTCGGGGAAGATGGGGCGATAAAAATGATTGAAACGACGAGCGATTTCCCGGGTCATTTCCACATGCGGCACCTGGTCCACCCCCACCGGCACGCCATGGGCTTTGTACATCAGGATGTCAGCAGCCTGGAGGACGGGATAGCCCAAAAAACCATAAGTGGATAGGTCTTTGTGGGAAAGCTCCTGCACCTGGTCCTTGTAAGTGGGATTGCGCTCCAGCCAGGGCACGGGGGTGAACATACCGAAAATCAGGTAGAGTTCGGCATGCTCCGGGATAGCCGACTGGACGAAAAGGGTACTGCGCTCCGGGTCCAAGCCGACGCTCAGCCAATCCACCAGCATGTCCTGAATATAACCACCGATGGCATGGGGCGCGTCGTATTCCGTGGTCAGGGCGTGCCAGTCGGCCACAAAGAAATAGCATTCATATTCTTCCTGGAGTTTGACCCAGTTGTCCAGGGCGCCGTAATAGTTGCCCAGGTGCAGCTTGCCGGTGGGGCGCATCCCGCTCAGGATGCGCCGCGGTTTGGAGGGATTGTTCATATCAATGGGGTTCTTCTTTTCTGCCTCGGTTTTCCATCTTCGTTTAATTAATCTGAAGGGCTATCAAGACCCGGTCTCCGATAAATGGGTCAGAAAATCCTGCACTTCGGATAGGAGTCGGGCCAAGGGACGGGCGGTGTCAAGCCGCAGCAACGGCTGGTCTTCATCCCCCACCGGGTCAAAGTCCTCGGCTTGGGGGGCCATCAACTCCAAACGGCCGTCGGAGATCCCTTGTAGGTTGGCGGCCCGCCTCTCAAGGCGTTTTTTTACCACCTTCGGCGGACAAGTGCAATAGATGAACACTACCCTGGCGCCTGCCTCCTGAGCCAGACCCTGCACCGCCCGGCGATCTGCTGACTTTTTGAAAGAGGCATCCAGGATAACCGCGCCAGCCGTCTTCAGGTGCTCCCCGGCCCGACGGCGCATCTCAGCATAAGTGGGCCGGGAAAAGGCGTCGCTGTAAATGCTCTGGCCAAAACCGACTTGCACCTGGGCGGTGGGAGGCAACCCTGCCAGCGTCTTGCGCACGGCATCACTGTGCACCACCGGCCACCTCTGGGCCTCTCCCAGGGCCCGGGCCAGCGTGGTCTTACCGGTGCCCATCAAGCCGAAAATGACAATGATAACGGGGGCCATGATCAGTCACAGATTTCACAGAGTGGTAAAGCAGCCCCCGGTTTATTGCTCCTGGGATTTTGCCATTCCGGCATATTCCGCTGCCAGGAGGAAATAATCCCGGGCAAGTTGGCCGGCCTGGTCCCTAACCGCGGGGGTCAATTCGGGCTCTACGGCGGCAACGGCGTTGATTTTTCCACGCACATACGCTCGGTAGCACTTGTAGAAATTCAGTACCAACAAAAGGTCCGGGTCATTGGAAGCCGCGGCGAATTGTTCCGCAAAGCCGCGGCTCATTTCCCGATAGCCGTGAAAGTCCAGGTCCATGGCCAGAAAGCCGATGTCTGCCGCTACATCACCATATCGGAATCGTGGATTAAATTCAATGCAATCATAAATATAAATGCCGTCGGCCAAACAGATGTTCTTCATGTGCAGGTCGCCGTGGCAGTCCCGGATGCGGCCTTGAGCTATACGCTTTCTGAACAGCGAGCGCTCCTTTTTCAAAAAATTCCGGACGAAATCAGTCACCTCGGCAAAAATCTGGGGAGACAGAAATTCCCCCACCAGAAACTCAGTGGCGGAGAAGTTCTCTTCATGATTATAGGCGATGACGCTCGGCTCTCCGTATCGGTTGATATAGGAACCGGTGGCGGCGTTTTGATAGAATGGTGTCAGGCGCGTGATTATCCGCGCCAGATGCTCTTCTCTGAGTTCACCACGGTCAGCCACTTCATCCATCATGCGTTCTTGAGGCAAGCGGACCATTTTAAGAATATATTCCAAGGGCTTGCCGGCGCCGCCCACCTTAACACCCTGACCATGAGGACAGATGGGCAGGACGGCCAGATAAATGTCCGGACACAGACGGCGGTTGAGTATAAGCTCCTGTTCCAAGTAATAGTGGCGCCGGCGCAGAGTGGTGAAATCCAAAAACCCCAGAGCCACCGGCTTCTTGACTTTGTAAGCGTGGGTGTCGGTCAGGAAGACATAGGAGATGTGGGTTTGGATGAACTCCACTGCGCTGGTGGGTTCCGGGTAGGCCCCCGGCTCCATAAGTGCCGCCACAAGATCCATCATAATATGTTAGCCACAGATTTCACAGATTTCATGGATTAATAGCTCTCTCTATCTGTGTAATTCTGTGGCTAAAACCACCGAGTTTTCGATTTGGCGGGCAGGAATTGACCAATAAGTTCGGAGCAGGCGATCTTTCTCTGTGGGGGTGACCAAGCGAAAGCCATGTTTCTCATAGAACCGGATGGCCCACCAGGCCGCAGCCCAGGTCCCCACCAAAACGGTGCCGGTGATCTGGGTGAGGAGAAGAGTAAGGAGCCCGGAGCCGATACCCTGGCGTTGGTGCATCGTGAGCACATAGGCGTGGCGGATGAGGGTGACCTCCCCCAAATCCTGCTTGCCCATGACGCCGACCAGGCGACCGTCGGCTTCCCAGCCCCAGAAGGCGACCCCCGCGGACAGCTCTTTATCCAGGTATTCGGGGCTCATATAGGGGTCATGCCAGCAACTCTCAGGGATGACGCCTTGGTAGGCTCGGGCGCCGTCGTTGATGACCGCCAGGATGGCATCACGGTCTGCTGAGGTCAATGGGCGGATCATTAGGCCAGCAATCTCCCTCATTAAGCGGTCGACTTATAAGTTGTCAAACTTATTATCAAAGAGTTTCATGGCACAAAAACGTCCGCACATGGTGCATTGGTCGTCTTTGGCCTGGGAGGTTTCCCGATAGTGTTTGGCTTTGCGCGGGGCGATGGACAATCTGATTTGGGTCTCCCAATCCAAGGCCCGGCGGGCTTTGGACATGGAGAGGTCCCACTCAGCGGCGCCCGGGAGGCCGCGGGCGATATCCGCGGCATGGGCGGCGATTTTGGAGGCGATCACGCCCTCGATGACGTCCTCGATTTCCGGCAGCTTCAGGTGTTCGGCGGGAGTGACGTAGCACAGGAAGCTGGCCCCGAGCCAGGCAGCCAAGGCTCCGCCGATGGCGCCGGCGATGTGGTCGTACCCGGAGGCCACATCGGTGACCAAGGGACCGAGCACATAGAAGGGGGCGTGGTCACAGTATCTCTGCTGCAGACGGACGTTTTTCCGAATAACGTGGAGTGGCAGGTGCCCCGGGCCTTCCACCATGACCTGCACGCCCTTGGCCCAAGCCCGCCTGGTCAGGTCCCCCAGAATCTTTAATTCGTGCATTTGTGCCCGGTCGGTGGCATCGGCCAGACAGCCGGGCCTCAGGCCGTCCCCCAGGGACAGCGTGAGGTCGTATTGCCGGGCAATCTCAAGCAGGCGGTCATACTGCTCAAACAGCGGGTTTTCCCGGCCATGGCAGCGCATCCAGGCAGTGAGGAAGGAGCCGCCTCGGGAGACCACCCCGGTGACCCGTTTCTTGAGCAGTGGCAAAGCCGCCCGGGTGACCCCGCAATGCACCGTCACGAAGTCCACCCCTTGTTTGGCCTGATGCGCCACCATATCCAGGAACCAGTCCGGTTTGACCTCTTCCAGGGAGCTGGCCTCGACCATCACCTGGTAGATAGGCACAGTGCCGAAGGGAACGGGGCAGTCGGCCAGAAGTTTGGCGCGGATGAGGTCCAAAGGGCCGCCGGTGGATAGGTCCATAACGGCGTCGGCGCCGTATTCCAAGGCGGCAGCCAGCTTGCCCAATTCCTTCTCCAGGCTGACGTCGTGGGGAGAGGTGCCGAGGTTGGCGTTGATTTTAACCCGCACGCCGCTACCGATGGCAATGGCCTTGAGTCCCTGGTGTCGACGGTTGCATGGGAGCGCCAGGCTCCCTTTGGCCAAACCCTGACGGATGACCTCCGGCTCGAGGCTTTCTTGCTTGGCGGCCCGTTTCATGGCCGGGGTGATTTTACCTGCCAAGGCGGCTTCACGTTGCGTCATAGTTATAGCCTATTGAAGAAAACTAATTTTGAAAAATCATTTCTGGTGAGGGTGGGGGGGCTGGCGCGATTCGATGTAAGCATAGGCGGAATGGTTGTGAATCGACTCGAAATTTTCAGACTCCACGGCAAACCAGGTGAAATTGTTGTTCTGGCTTAGCTTGTAGGCAATCTCCCGCACCACGTCTTCCACAAACATCGGGTTGCAGTATGCTCTTTCGGTGACGAATGCTTCGTCCTGACGCTTCAGCAGGGCGTAGACTTCACAGGAGGCCGATTCTTCCACCAACCGGATCAAGTCTTCGATCCAGAAAAATCTCTTGAACCGCACATTCACCCGCACCTCCCCGCGCTGATTGTGGGCTCCGACTTTACTGATCTCCTTGGAACAGGGACAAAGGGTGGTGATGGGCACCGTAATGCCCACCACTAGGTCGATCTGGCCGTTGCTCTCCAAAGAGCCCTTGAAAGTACAAATGTATTCCATCAGGGCCCGTGCCTTGGTCACCGGAGCTTCCTTGTCGATGAAGTAGGGAAAGGTCATCTCGATATGGGCGGAGGCAGCATGTAGGCGGCGTCTGGTCTCCTCCAGAATGGTGGAGATGTTTTTGATGCTGATGTCCCGGCGGCACTCGCTCAAGATTTCGATGAAGCGGCTCATGTGGGTGCCCTTATGGCGATAGGGCAGATTGACGTACATGTTGATGCGGGCCACAGTGTGCTGCGTGCCGTTGAATTTGTCCAGCACCACAATGGGGTAGGAGATGTTTTTAACTCCCACCTTGTCGATATCTATGGTACGAGGGCTGGGGTGGTTCTGAACATCGGCGATGTCTAAACCCGGGGTTGTTAGGATTGCGGGTTTTCGAACTGACATGGTTTTAATCCTGGTTTGGCATTAAGCCGTGAGCCGATTCGAGTGACCGAGCGGCGGCCCTTGGCTCTTTCTTTCTGGCCCCCGGATGGGCAAGAGAATTCTGCAGTAAAATTCAGGCATAACGGAAGCGCTCGGCCACAGCCCGGGCATGCAGGGGCAGCCCTTCGGCTTCGGCCAGTAAAATGACAGTGTCTTTCAAGGTTTTCAGGCCCTCGAGAGTGAGGTGTTGAAAGGTTGGTCTCTTGATGAAGTCGTCCACCGAGAGCCCTGAGAACATGCGGGCCGCGCCGCCGGTGGGCAGGACATGGTTGGTGCCGGAGGCATAGTCGCCCACAGGTACGGGAGCATATGGTCCTAAAAAGATGGAGCCGGCATGCTGGATACGGGGTAGCAGGGCAAAGGGGTCCCGGGTGAGGATTTGCAGGTGCTCGGGGGCGTAGAGATTGGCAAAGTCCAAAGCCTCCTCCAAACTCTCGGTCACCAGCACTGCGGACTTGTGGGCCAAGGCGGCGGCAATGAACTCCCGTCGGGGCAAGAGGGGCAATTCTTCATTGATCAGCTCCACCACGGCCTGGGCCAGGGTGAGGTTAGGCGTGACCAGCACCGCGGCGGCGTCGGGATCGTGCTCCACCTGGGAGAGGAAGTCCGCCGCCACGAAGCGGGGTTCGGCGGTGTCGTCCGCGACGAGTAAAGCCTCACTGGGGCCGGCAGGCGAGTCGATGTCCACGACGCCGAAGACCAGGAGCTTGGCGGCGGTGACGAACTTATTGCCCGGGCCGACGATCTTGTCCACTTTGGGGACCAAAGCGGTGCCGTAAGCCAGGGAACCGATGGCCCAAGGGCCACCGATCTTGAAGAGGCGCTGCGCGCCGGCCAAGTGAGCCGCCGCCAAAGTGGCAGGATTGACCGCCATCTCCGGACCGGGCGGGGTGCAGGCGATGATTTCCGCCACCCCCGCCACCCGGGCAGGGATGATGCTCATCAGGGCGCTGGAGGGATAACTGGCCAAGCCCCCGGGGATGTAACAGCCCACTCGAGTAAGGGGCCGGGTGAGACGCCCGGCCAGAATACCAGGACGTACCTCGGTGGCCCACATGTCCCGGGACTTCTGGGCTTGGTGAAATTTTTCAATATTGGCGGCGGCTTTCTCAAGGGACGTGAGCACCTTAGGGTCCAGGGAGGCGTAAGCGGCTTTGATTTCCTCCGGCCCCACCTCCAGATCCGCCTCGGTGAGGTCGGCCTTGCACTGGCGATGCCAGCGCAAGGTCTCGGCCTCGCCGTCCCGGCGCAGAGCAGCCAGGATGGCGCGCACTTCCTCCAACACCTGGCTCACGTCCTCACTGGAACGGTTCAGGATATGATGCCGTCGTTCGGGGCTGAGCTGCGCCAGAAATTCGACCTGTAGAACTGCCATGGGTTTTTGCCCAGGGTAAAAAAATAATGCTTTTTAACAAAATTATATCTGATTGTTTATTTAAGAACAAACTTTTATCTGAGAAAAAGGCAATGGGCAATAGGCTTCAGTCAATGGGTCAAATTGATAAGGGGGCCTCAGATCACAAGGTCAGAGGAATGGCCAGGGAACGGAATCAGTTCAGGTAATCAAAACGAGAGCTTTAGCACATGAATCTCGATGTTGATAACCTTCTCGACTGCCGAGCCGCTCTGAAATCGGTCTCATAGAGAACTCATGCGGTTTGCCAATTGGTCCTCGAACGATTGACAAGAGACCCTGGAGGCGGAGAATAAAATAATCATTGCATTTTCTAGCCATTCATTAAAGAATTAATCAAGAGGACAAACTCTCCATGGGAGGTGGGGGGGCCCAACCACCCCCAAACATCATGAGAAAGAACATCATCCCGTTTGAAAAGGCCAAGCGTTCCGTGAAAGAAGTGGTGGAAAGGTTCTACCAAGACCTGGATGACATCGAAGAGATCGTAGTCATCGCCAAAGACCGGGAGGGAGAGTGGATTTTCGCCAATTCGGAGTTGGAGAACGAACTGGAGTGGATCGGCAGCCTTTATAAGTTCATCAATAAAGGAATCATTGAGGACAGCGACGATTTTTAAAGGCCGACGGCCCTGGCGACAAGGTATGATGGACGCCGCGGCAAGTGAAAGAACAGCCGGAGGATAGAATTTAACCAGGTGGGGCGGGTCATACCCGCCCCCATTGCTTTTTCCCTTTCTTTATCATAAGTCAGAAAATTTTTCGCGGCGTCGCTTATGTTGACTTCGCGCCTGATTTAAACTTATGTCAAAAAATATTCCATCCGCCAATGCTTCGGCTCCGAGTCTCTGGGAAGCGGCGGTGGCTTTGCCCCTGTTCCACACCCTGACCTATGCCGCACCTGAGGATTTGACGGAGCAACTCCGAGTGGGATTGCTGGTACAAGCGCCCGTCCGGGGTCGGCTACTTACCGCCTATCTTCTGGGACCGGCTCCCCATAAACCCGGCGTAATCCTGAAAAACATCCAGAAAATCCTAGACCCGGCGCCGCGTTTCGGCCCGGATTTGGTGCCGCTTATCCGCTGGCTGGCCGATTACTACCACTACCCCGTGGGTGAGGTACTGCACCAGATAATTCCAAAGAGCAGCCAGCCGGCCCCGCCCCGACAGGAAATCTGGGCGGCCCTGCCGGAGGATCAGCGGAATGGGCCGGGGCCGGTAAAGCTCTCCGCCAAGGCCCAGGCAGTTCTAAATTACCTGCGGGAAGTGGGGCCGGCGCCGGTCCGGGAACTGGGACGGGAATTTCCCAAGTGCCAGCCCCTCCTTAAGAGGCTGGCGACCCGGCATCTCCTCACGCTAACCCCGCGCCCCGCCTGGCGGGACCCACTCCCGGACCCCCCCTACCATCTTCCTGAGCCCCCGGCGCTCCTCTCGTCTGAGCAACAAGAGGCCCGAGCGGCCATCGTCCAAGGCTTGGAAAGCCGTGCTTTTGCTCCTTTCCTGCTGCATGGCGTCACCGCTAGCGGCAAAACCGAGGTCTATCTGGCGGCCACGGCCGCCGCCCTGACCCAGGGGCGCCAGGTATTGGTCCTCCTGCCGGAGATCGCCCTCACCCATCCGGTGGCCCAGCAGTTCCGGCGCCGCTTCAGCTCCGGCGTTACCATTCTACACAGCGGCCTCACCGATACCCAACGCCTGGCGGAATGGCGCCGCCTGATGCTGGGAGAGGTGGATATCGTGGTGGGGGCCCGCTCCGCCGTGTTTGCCCCCTTGCCTCGGTTGGGGCTGGTGGTGGTGGACGAAGAACACGATGCCGCTTATAAAAACGAGGGGGGCCTGCCCTATCAGGCGCGGGACGTGGCCGTCTACCGAGGGAAGCTGGCTCAAGCGGCGGTGATTTTGGCTTCGGCCACCCCGACGGTCACCACTTTTTACCGGGCCCAAACCGGTACCTACCGCTATCTCAACCTGGCACATCGGGTCACTCCCCAGGCCCTCCCCCGGGTGGAACTGGTCAACCTCAAACAGCGTCAGGCCAGACGAGAATTTAAAATCATCACCCCACCGCTGGCCCAGGCCATCACCGACACCCTGGGGCGGGGCGAACAGACCCTGCTCTTCCTTAACCGCCGGGGTTACGCTACCGTAATCTTTTGCCTGTTCTGCGGCCGAGTCTGCCAGTGTGCTCACTGTAGCGTGGCCCTGACCCAGAACCAGGCCCGGGGGGTGTTGGTCTGCCACTATTGCGGCTATGAAGAGGTCTTGCCGACGCGCTGCCCACAATGCCAGTCCTCAGCCCTCAAGCGCTATGGGGTGGGGACCGAAAAAGTCGAAGCCGAGGTTCGGCGACGTTGGCCTCAGGCCAGGGTAGCACGTCTGGACCGAGACACCGCCCCCCACAGTGGCAGGGCTTTGAAGGTCTTGGAGGACTTTGCCCAGAGGCGCCTGGACATCCTGGTGGGCACCCAGATGATCGCCAAGGGCCATCACTTTCCAGGGGTTACCCTGGTGGGGATCGTGGCGGCCGATCTCTCTTTGTTTTTTCCGGAATATCACGCCGGTGAGCGCACCTTCCAGCTCCTGGCCCAAGTAGCCGGGCGGGCCGGCCGGGGAGAGGCAGAGGGGACCGTTTTCCTCCAGACTTATCACCCGGAGCACTATGTATTCCGCACGGTGCAGACGCAAGATTATCAGGCCTTTTATGAGGACGAAATAAAAGCCCGGCAGGAGCTGGGGTATCCCCCTTTCACCCGCTTGGCCTTGGCGCGTCTTACCGGCCCGGTGGAGGACATGGTCGCCGCCAGCGCTCGTCGCCTGGCCGACGATCTGCGCCGTCAGCTATCCCGGGACCCTAAACTAAAACCCCTCGTCCGCGTCCTCGGCCCAGCCCCCGCCGGCCTTGCCAAACTCAAAGACCGCTACCGCTGGCAACTGCTTCTCAAAAGCTATGGCGTCGCACCCCTCCATGAAACCCTACACACCCTCCGCCGCCTCTTTTCGCCGCCCCCCCGGAGCAGAATCGACCTGACCCTGGACATTGATCCGGCGCACCTGTTTTAATCGTAAGCCAAGAGCCGTCAAGCGGTGCCTGTGATGACCTGTCAAATGATGGGCTAGCCTCTTGAGAGTTCGTCCAACACCTGGGCATAAGCGTCATAGGTGGGTTTGCCGAAGAGCACGAACCGAACCAGCTCAATCTCGGGGTGTTGCGCCAGATATTCCTTGACTGTGCCCAACGCAATGCGGGCGGCGTCGGCCACCGGGTAGCCGTACACTCCGGTGGACACCGACGGGAAGGCCAGAGATTTAATGCCCTTGGCCGAGGCCAGCTTCAGACTTTCCCGATAGGCGGAGGCCAACAGCTCCGGTTCCCCTGAGGTCCCGCCCCGGTAAATCGGCCCCACCGTGTGAATTACGTACTTGGCCATGAGATTGCCGCCGGTGGTGAGCACCGCCCGCCCCGTGGGGCAGTGGCCGATCTTGCGGGCCTCCTCCTGGATCTTCGGTCCGCCAGCTCGATTGATGGCCCCATCCACGCCCCCACCCACCCGGAGCTGCTCGTTGGCGGCATTGACAATGGCCTCCGTGTCCTGCCGGGTGATATCTCCTTCCACTAACTCCAGAATCGCTTGTCCTACCTTTATCTTCATGGCAACCCCCCTTTTTAGTGGTTAGTGCCCAACGGCCAGTCATTAGCGCTGGTTATCGTGGGGTAATTTTTCACTGGGCCCAACAACCCCACTCTCTTCAAACCAAATAACCGATAACCCATAGCCAAGAGCCTACTTGTCAATCAATCGATATACCGAGGCTTGTTTGCTCCATTGGCTGTGGGGGTACTTTTCCATCAGGGTGTCATAGGCTTGTCTCAGGGCTTTGGGGTCGTGGTTCATCTTGTAGCCGGTGACCCCAAGATAAAAAATGGCCTCCGCCGCCGCCTCGGTACCCGGATACATATCCTGCACCGCTTTGAACATCGAGGCGGCTTCAAAGAATTGTTCCCCATCAAAAAAGTAGCGCCCTTTGCCGGTCATCAAGTTGGCCACCAGGTCGTCGGGGTCAAAAAATCCCACCCGGCGGAAATGTTCGTAGCCCTCCGTGTCCACTACCAAAAGTGTCGGTGTCCACTTCACCTGGTATTTTTCCATCAAGGTCGTATTGCTCACCGGTATCTGGACTGGCACAAAATTTTTCTCAACAAACTCCACCACCTTCGCTTCAGGGTACGTAACTGCACCCATTTGCTGGCAGCCGATTCAATTGGGGTTAAAGAAGTCCAGAAAAATGGGTTTATTCGTCTGCCGAGCCATCTCCTGGGCTTGGCCCAGATCATCAAGCCAGTGAATCGTCATTGCCATTGATTTCTCTCCTTCCCTGAAGTTGATCTTCTCTGGCAGAAGCCTCTGGTCTTACTCTTGGTTTAAGATAAACATTGTCGGCAGCCTAGCAAGGAGTATCAAGGTGGCGGTTTCGGTTTTAATCGCGGGGTCTTGAGGGGTAGAGCGATGCTTTTGACTTAAGAATCTGGTGGCACGGATTTCCAGCCTAACCTCAGCCCCGGACAAAATATCGGTGACGACAACATGACGCTATCGCTAGGTCTGGTGGCTTAAGTCAACGGCACGGTGACCTGCCGGTCGGCAGACAGAGAGGAGGGAGGGGTCAGGTGCAACCACCTGGCCCCCTCTGCTGAAAACTTATTCCGATCTTTCATCGGGGAATGATCATACCAACATCAATCAGCAGCTTTTCTCCCGGGATCTGCCGCTAACCACTTCCTCTTACACCGCCTGCACTTCCTTCAGACCAGGGACTTCCTTCAGCAGCGCCCTTTCCACTCCTTGCTTCAGAGTCATCTGGGACATGGGACAGCCCTGGCAGGCTCCTGTCAGGCGCACCCTGACCACCCCGTCGTCCGTACAGTCCACCAATTCGATGTCCCCCCCGTCCCGCTGCAGAAAGGGTCGGATTTTCGCCAAAGCCATTTCCACTAATTTTCTCACGCTGACCTCCATTCATTATTGAGAATTTATAATTTCAATAATAACTATTGCATGTACCTTTGTAAAGGGAGACGGAGAAGATAATGCTCCCACGGTGGCAGGAGGGGGAAAAGCAGCGCCAGCTGCGTCTCCTTGACGGCAGATGGGATAGAGTTCGCCTTCCGCCATGACTACCCTGAAGTCGGTCAATTCGGGCAAGTAAAAACTTGGCCGTCCTGCCTGCCGGCAGGCGGGTCATGGCGCCAACTCAAAAGTTGCCGTCACCTTGGCCTGGAATTTTTCTTCGCCTACCTCGATGGGGGTCTCCGGTTCCCCGCCGGCGGCGGCCGGGGCCCTCTCCCTGGCCACCCCCAAGAGCAGAGGCCGGTAGGCATGCACCGTGGACACTTTTGTGAGCCCCTTGATCTTAAGGCCCGCCTCTTGGGCCAACCCTGCCGCCAGGCTGCGGGCCCGCTTCAGGGCTAGCACCGCCGCTTGCTGTTGCAACTCTTCTTTCCGGGAGTGGTCCCAGAAAGGCCCCTGCACCCGGCTGGCCCCACTTTTTATCCCCTCGTCCGAAACCTTGCCGATCTTCGTCAGCTCCCGAAGTTCCACCCGGAAAGTGTGCTGAGCGCGGTAGCCCATGATTTCATTGCTGCGCACCTTCTCCCGCCCCTGGCTTTTCTCCTTCAGGCGATAGATGGGAAAGACCCGGTAACCATAGCTCTGCACCTTCTCCTCACCTGCAATGAGCTTCTTCACCTGTGCCAGAAATGACTCACTCTGGCGGGCATTTTCTGCCACTGCCCCCTTGGCTGCCGGTGCCTCTGTCTCCACCGTGAACATGAGCACCGCCATATCCGGCTTGGCCAACACCTCCCCTTCGGCCTCCACCTCCACCACCGGGAAAGGCATAGCTTTCTCCCCACTCCAGGCGGGTCGGTTCACCGTTATCCAGGACGCCAAAAATATCAACCACGTCAGTACACTTTGCCTTACCCATAACCTGGTTATCATCTCTATAACCCCTGAGCTCCGAATATGGTCCACCGCTTACAATTACCGGCTCACGGCCAACACTCCCGCCCCCTTCATCTTCCCGTCCTTGAGGATAGCCAAGGCCTCGTTGGCCTCGATAAGGGGGAAAACCTGCACCCTGGGTGTCAAGGAGATTTTGGCCGCCAGCTTTAAGAATTCCCGCACATCCTGACGGCTGCACCCCTTTACCACTTGCAATGTCTTTTCGGAGGCCAGATGCCGGTCATAATCCAAAGCCGGCAAGTGGTTCACATAACTCGCCGCCAGCACCACTGCCCCGCCCCGTCGCAGCGCCGCCATAGCCGATAGCAGTAGTTTGCCCGCCGGAGCAAAAATTACGGCCCGGTCCAGTTTTACCGGTGGTTTGTCTTGAGGCTGGCTCACCCAGTCGGCACCCAATTCCTGGGCCAAAATCTGATGACCTGCTCTGCGGGTCAAGACCGCCACCCAACAGTCCCACTGGCGCGCCACCAGCAAAGCTATTTGCGCCGCCGTCCCGAAACCATAAAGCCCCACCCGCTCCAAAGGCTTAAGCCCGCCTACCTGCAAGGCGCGGTAGGCCAGCGCCCCCGCTCCCAGAAGCGGCGCCGCTCTCTCCCCCGACAGTCCCTCCGGCAGCAGGTGCACAAAGTCTTCATAAGCCGCCACTACTTCGCCAAAGCCGCCGTCCTGGTGCAGTCCGGTGAATTCCGCCGCCTCACACAAATGTTCCTGACCACGGTCACAGAACTCACAATATCCGCAGGAATTGGCCAGCCAACCCACTCCCACCCGGTCTCCGATCTTAAGCCGTTTCACCCCCGGCCCCACATCCGCCACCTGCCCCACCATCTGGTGACCCGGAATAATCGGCAACCTTTCCAAGGCCATTTCACCTTCCACAAGGTGTAGATCCTGACGGCAAATCCCACAGTGACTCACTCCGATCACCACTTGCCCCGGCCCGGGCAGGGGGGGCGGCAGCTCAATAAGATGCAATGGCTTCTCACTGATCGGCCCCGGAAACTCCAACATCATCGCTCTCACAAGACACCCCTTTAGAAAATTGCCTTCATCTTATCACACCTCCTCCTCTTTGTTCCCAACAAACTTGCCATTCACCTGCTAGTCTTTTATATTATGAATGATGAGAAAAAAACCTACGTCGAAACTGACTATTGACCCTTCGCAATTAATAACTGCTCATTGCTTACTGCTTATTGACTAGAGGTACACATGCCCCAAAAACCCTTCCGTATCCCCCTGTGGTCTATCCTGGCCTTTTTCCTGGTCATGCTCTTCCTTCAAAATTACCTGGTGGGGCGGCAGTCTCAAACCGTGACTTACAGCGAATTCCGCCGCCTGGTGGAGGTCAAGGGCGTCGATGACTTGGAAATCGGCAGCGACAGCATCGTCGGCCGCCTCCTCCCAGCAGGTATCGACTTTCTGGCCAAAGAGAGGAAAGACCAAGAGTTCCCCGAACACCTGAAAAAGGCCTTCGGCGAGCAGGAACCACTCTTTTCCACCGCCAAACTCGAAGACAAAGACCTGGTGGACCGCTTGGACAAGCAAGGCATCAAGTACCGGGCACGGCCGGACCGCACCTGGGTCACCGCTCTCCTCTCCTGGGTTCTTCCTACCCTCCTGTTGGTTGGCATCTGGGTCTATTTCTTCCGTCGGATCGGCGCCGGCCCCGAAGGCGTCATGTCAATCGGCAAAAGCAAGGCCCGGGTCTATGTGGAAGATGAAACCAAAGTTACCTTCAAAGACGTGGCCGGAGTGGAGGAAGCCGAAGAGGAGCTCAAAGAAATCATCGAGTTCCTCAAAAATCCCTCCCGCTTTCAGGTCCTGGGGGGCAAAATTCCCAAAGGCGTGCTGCTGGTGGGCCCCCCCGGCACTGGCAAGACCCTCTTGGCCAGAGCCGTGGCCGGTGAAGCCGGCGTCCCCTTTCTCTCCCTCACCGGCTCCGACTTCGTGGAAATGTTCGTCGGGGTCGGTGCCGCCCGGGTGCGAGACCTCTTCGCCCAAGCTCAGGAAAAGGCGCCCTGCATCATTTTCATCGATGAGCTGGACGCCCTGGGCAAGGCCCGGGGTATCTCCCCCTTGGCCGGCCATGAAGAACGGGAAAACACCCTCAACCAGCTCCTCTCCGAAATGGACGGCTTCGACACCCGGGGGGGCGTCATCATCATGGCGGCCACCAACCGCCCGGAAATCCTGGACCCCGCCCTCATCCGCCCCGGCCGCTTCGACCGCCATATCCTGGTGGACCGCCCCAGCCTCAAAGGCCGCGAAGCCATCCTGGCCATCCACACCCGCCACGTTAAGTTGGCCCCCGACGTCAATCTGGCCACCCTGGCCTCCCGCACCCCCGGCATGGTGGGCTCCGACCTCGCCAACATCGTCAATGAAGCGGCCCTCTTGGCTGCCCGTCGCAGTAAAAGCGCCGTGGAGATGAAGGACTTCGAAGAGGCCATCGACCGCGTCATCGCCGGGCTGGAGAAGCGCAACCGCATGATGAACCCCAAAGAAAAGGAAATCGTCGCCTACCACGAAACCGGACACGCCCTGGTGGCCGAGTCCCTTCCCCATGTGGACAAGGTCCATCGCGTCTCCATCATCCCCCGCGGGATCGGCTCCCTGGGCTACACCATGCAGCTTCCCACCGAAGACCGCTATCTCATGACCAAAAGCGAACTGGAAGACCGCATGGCAGTGCTTCTGGGGGGCCGGGTCGCCGAAGAACTGAAATTTCAGGAAATCTCCACCGGCGCCCAGAACGACCTCTACCGGGCCACCGACATCGCCCGCTCCATGGTGCGTGAATACGGCATGAGCGAGCGCTTGGGGCCCATCACCTTCGAACGGGAACGCCGGCCGCTGTTCCTCGAAACCGTCATGCCTCCCTCCACCCGAGACTACAGCGAAGCCACCGCCCAGGAAATCGACCGGGAGGTGGCCGCCCTGGTGGAAAACGCCTATCAGCGGGCCAAAGACCTCTTGCAAGCCAACCGCCCCACCCTGGAAAAGGTCGCCCAGGTCTTGCTGGCTAAAGAAGTCCTGGAAGGCGAGGAACTGCGGCAACTGCTAAATGAACATAAATAGACGATGGGCCAGCAGTAAAACAATGACCTAAAAATCCAAATCCCAAAACCCAGAACCCATGGTCAAATGCGCACCTTCCAGGAAATCCGCCAAAACTACCGCTTCAGCCCAGAGGACATCGACCTCCTGCACGGCTTGACCCCCCTCATTGAAACCCACGTCGACCGCCTGGTGGACGAATTCTACGATTTTCTCCTCCAACTGCCCGACACCGCCGCTTTCCTGGCCGATGAGGCACGCTTGGCCCGCCTGCGCCGCAACCACCGCGCCTGGCTGCTGGCCCTCTTCTCCGGCCCCTTCGATGAACGCTACTTCCAACGCCTCACCCGCATTGGACAAACCCATGTGCGCGTCGGTCTCTCCGCTCACTTCGTCTATGTGGCCATGAACTTCATCCGCCAGCGCCTGCGCAACCTCATTGAAACTGAGCTTGACCCGCCAAGCCACGCCGCCGCCGGCCAGGTAGTGGACAAGATTCTGGACCTCAATCTGGACATCATCGCCCGCACTTACCATGAAGCCGAAATGAAGCGCGTCTTCCTCTCCTACAAGCTCGATGATGCCCTCATCCGCTTTGCCCGCCGCTTCACCTTCGGGCTCAACCTCCTCCTGCTCCTCGGCCTCATCGCCTTGGGCGCCGGCATGGTGATCGTCCTCTTCCACGATGTCAGCCTGATCTTCCGCGGCAACCCGGAGAAAGGCCTGGTGGCCGCCTTGGGCTCCCTCCTGATCCTCTGGCTGGCCATCGAACTTCTGGACGCAGAAGTAGACCGCCTCCAAGGCGGCGCTCTGCAATTGAGCCTCTTTGTGGGCGTGGCCCTGGTGGCCTTCATCCGCAAAATCCTCGTCGCCACCCTGGCCCACGAAGACCTTAAAGTGGAGCTCATTTATCTGGGGGGCATCCTAATCCTGGGCCTCATCTTCTGGCTCATTTCCCGGACCGAAAAAAGATAATTTTCTTTGTCACCAAAAATTTCTTTTGCCCTTTATGTCCTTTTTGGTTATCATGACGAGAATTTAATTCCCCTAATCCATTGGCTGGTCCAGCATTTTCTCAAAACTCGCCAGGACCATTGTCAAAATAGAATTAAGACGTGCTCCCCGGCCAATTAAACCGACCACCGAAAACTGAAAGGAAGCCACGATGCGACAAAGCCTTCTCTGCCTGACGGGACTGACCCTGGCCCTTATCCTGCTATCCATCCCTATCTCGGCCCAATACAAGATCGCTGACCAGGTGGGCAACCTGCAGTTCGCCGCCCCCATCTTTCCTGACGATGCCAAGTACCTGGGATTGGGCAAAACCGGCCCCTTCACCCTCAAAGACATCAAGGCTCCCTATGTCCTTCTGGACGTCTTTGCCACCACCTGCCAGCATTGCCTGATGCAGGCCCCCACCCTCAATGCCCTCTTCAATATGGCCTCCCAGCACCCCAAGACCAAGGAGGCCTTAAAGTTCGTGGGGTCTGGCGCCGGAGATAATGAACTGAAAATCAAGGCCTGGAAGCAGATGCAACAGGTGCCCTTCCCTCTGCTCCCGGATACTGACAGGAAAATCTTTAATGTTCTGAAATTGCCCGGCACCCCGGTGACCGTCATCCTCAACAAAGACGGCAAAGTCATTTGGTCCCACATCGGCGCCCTGGAAAACGCCGAAGCCACCCTGAAGGAGATCATCAAAACCCTGAAATTATAGAAAGACAAGCGATGACCAATGGGCTTTCGGCAAAGGGAAAACCATCTCTCAGCGCCTCTAACCTCTAGCCTCTAGCCGACAATGGACCTAGCCAGCATCCTGGTTGCCACCGACTTCTCTCCCTGCTCCGGCGCCGCTTTCCAGACCGCGGCCAGCTTGGCCCGGACCTTCCGGGCCAAACTTATTGTTCTTCACGTCATCAACCAAAAGCGCCTCAACACCCTGGCCAGTTATCTCCAAGTGGACCACGACAACCTCCTCCCGGGACTTAGACAACAGGCCGAACAAAAGCTCTCCGATTTTTTGGCCCGCTATAACGGCGAGGGCCTGGAAGTGGAAAGCCTGGTGGCTGTGGGCCTGCCCTTTCAACAAATCGCCATCATCGCCCGGGAACTGGACGTGGACCTGGTGGCCCTGGGCGGCTACGGCCAGGCCGGCCGCGGCCCCCTCGAGGAGATATTCTTCGGCTCCACCGCCGAAAAAGTCGTCCGGCTGCTGCCCTGCCCCGTCCTTTGTGTCCCCCTTCCCCCAGCCCCCGAGGATAACTAGCAACGAAAGACCCTTCACCCTCCCCCAAGCCCACAATAAAATAATGTTCCATCCCCTGAACAATTTTGACCAATTCAATACAAAAATTTATACCACTATAACATATTGTTATATGACATTAATTTGCATTTTTTAATCTAAATCCCAACTTCTTTGTTCATTAACGTGAACATCCCTGCTGGCGACGAAAAGTCGCCTTGGCTTATCTTTCTGATTAAATATATATTTTCCCTCCCCCAGCCCTTTTGGCATATTGCTTGCTGAAAAATAGGAATTTTCGTTTTGCCGGCGGCAATATAATCTACCCGCAGAGGATTAAAATCTAATGAGAGGAGCTATTATGTTGATCTGGAAAAAACTCTTATTTTACTTGGGGTTTTCCTCCTGGTCGGCTTGGCTTTGACCGCTGCTGCCCAAGCCACCGATTACACCTGGGACCTCAACACCAACGGCAACTGGAATCTCGGTTCCAACTGGTCACCTGTCGGCGTCCCCAACAGCAGCGGCGACACCGCCTGGATCGATAACAACACCCCGGTCAATGTCACCGTCACCATCGACAACCTTGATCCCACGGTCGGCGGTCTTACTGTGGACGAGGGCGACGCCCTGACCATCACCAGCGGCCGCCGCCTCTACCTGCAGAAGGCCACGGTCACCAATAACGGCACCATCAACCTTTCCGGGGACTCTTCCTATCTCGAACTCTACCAATTCGCTTCTACCCTCACCGGCACGGGCCAGGTGGTCCTGGGGGGTAACGCCAATAACAAGATCATACAGTCCTGGGGCGGCAGCCTCACCAACGACACCGGCCACACCATCCGGGGCGGCGGCACCATCAACGTCCCCTTGAACAACAAGGGCAAGATCCTCGGTGACAACGGCATCATGAGCATAAACCAAG
>DYLF01000107.1 GCA_020722205.1 Desulfobacca acetoxidans | reverse complement strand
TTTAGCTAACGATCGTAGGACGACGATTTGCCGAAGGACAATCAACGACTTACTCAGACAGATTTTGAGCCGCTTGATGCCGCCCTGGTGCGGGCGATGGTGGGACGCATCGAGGAAATTCTGCCCTTGCCGAGCATTGTAAATGCCCTGCTGAAATCAGCCAACGACCCTTATGTCTCACTGGGAAAGGTGGCAGACATCATTCTGAAAGACCAGGCTCTGACTGCCAGAATTTTGAAGATCATCAATTCCGCTTATTATGGTCTCCCGCACCAGATAGTCACGGTTTCTCAGGCCGTAAGCCTTTTAGGTCTGGAAAAAATAAAGAATCTGGCCATGGCCATTTCTCTGGCAGACCGGCTCTATCACTACTCCGGCCTGCCCTTTGGTCGCCGGGGACTATATCAGCATTCCCAGGCCTGTGGAGTGGCCACTCATTTGGTCGCCCAAGAGGCTGGCTATCCCCTTCCTGAGGAAGCCTTAATCGCTGGCCTCTTGCATGACATTGCCAAGGCCCTCTGGGCCGAGGTCTTTCCGGAACGCTTGTTGGCGGCTCTCAGAGCCATTTCTGAGAACAGCCAAGAGCCCTTAACGGCCGAGAAAGATTTTCTTACTGTTGATCACCCCACGTTAGGTGCCTGGATGCTGGCAAATTGGCAGCTGCCAGAGGTTTTTCAGGTAGCGGTGCGCCACCATCATCAACCCCAGGCTCATGTACCGGTTTCACGCGCCCGCTTTCTTTCCCAGGCCCTCTTTCTCGGCAATTATATGAGCAAACTCTTAAACCTGGGCAACGGCGGCAACTTCCGGGTTAGCCCGATTCCCGCCGAGATCCTCAAATCCTTGCGGCTCACCCGAACCCAACTGGCCGCTCAGCTGGCTGAACTGCCAAAAGCCTTTCTGGATTTCGCTAAGGAACTGGACCTGGAAGCCGAGGACCTCCGTCAAGTCAACGATCTTATAGTCTTGCTTCAGGAGCGGCAGGGTTTAATCTGCCAGGAAGGAGAGGAGCCGGGTCCTGCTAGTCTGTTTTTTGAAGCCTTTGCCCCGCAGGCAAGGAAGCTCCCGCCTCAGGATTGGCCAAAGGCACTGACTTTGTCGGGGAAAGTGCTATTCTGGGAGGGTGATGATCCCAATGTATTCTTGACCAGATTACGCCAGGCACAGATCCCCAGCCTCCGATCCACCCTGCTCTTCTTTTGTCACCGGCCTTGGTCTCCAGAGGCAGTTCCTACCTCTTTTTCAGACCATACCATCTTTTTGGGTCCACAATGGCGTCTGGTAGAAATTATCAAGGCCATAAGCCGTAAGCCATGAACCGGCAAGAGATTAAAAGGCAAAACGGACAAATCCCGCTGGCACCGGCAATTTCTAAACCTGACTTCACTTACCTCTGGTCCAAGTTCAAACTGTGACATTTGTCTCATATGTTCTGGGAATACTACCACCGGGTGTTATCCTCCTGCTCAAGATAACCGATAAGAAGGTTACACAAAGAGTGCTGCGAAGATTTTCTTCGCTCCGGCACCAACAAGGAGGAAAGTCATGGAAAAGGCAACATCCAGAGAAGTAAAACACTTGTGGGTATTGGAGGACATGCCGAGGGTTCAGGAATTGGCTCGCTGGTATCTGGAAAATATCCTCCCGCAAATTGCGCCCGGCCAACCACAACGGACAAGGAAAAATTAAGAAGAATTTACTGGACTCTTGCTCGTTTAATCCTCGAAGTAGAGGTAACGAGCTTCCAGAGCGGGACATAACGGAGAATATTAGAATCTTAAAAGGAAAGAGGACTGGTTTGGAGACCCCCAATAGTCCGTAAGCGTTCCGCAAATGCACAATTCACAGCTTATAGATCAAGGTTTCCGATTCTCGACCCTTTCCACCCCAAGCGGGACCGCCATTCTGGTGGCCGGCTCCGGGCCGGCTGCAAAGAGATGTAAGAAAATTCTCAATAAATCCGGTCAGCCGACAGAGTCGGCCTCCACTTGGCTGAAAGTCCTGGATCGTCTGGATAAGGGGTCCTTTGGGTTGTTGCTCCTGGAGCCAACGCTAAAAGGAATGAACATCCTCGAGGGGCTGCGGTTGTTGCACAAAACTAGCCCCCATCTCCTTACCCTGATCCTGGGACCGCTGTCGCCGGAATTGACCGCCGAAGTGTTAAGTGCCGGCGGCGAGGGGGTTTTACCGGCGGATCTACCGCCGGAAATTCTGCTGGATTGGGTGCAAAGCTATGCGCAACGCCAACGCCTCCGGCAGGAAAACGACAACTTACGCCACCGTATCCTGGAAACGGAGGCCTATCTGGCCCATATTCTGGACCAGATGGAGGAGGCCATCCTCACTACCGATCTGGAGGGCCGGGTGACGGCCGCCAACCATTCAGCAGCCCAGCTATTCCAGGTGTCCACCGAAGATTGGCGGTATTTATCCTTAAAGAACATTGCCTTTATCGGTGCTGGTCTGAGTTCTCTCGCCGCCGCGGTAAACCGAGTACTCCAGGATGGTCTGTATGAGGGGCGCTTCCTGTTGGGTTCTTCCTCCGGCACCCTCTTTCCCGTGTACTTCCGGGGTGTTGAGTATCGCCGGGACGGAAGGCCGGTAGGCGCCATTCTGGTATTCCGAGATCTCACCGCCCAAGAGGAGCTGGAGCTGCGGGCCGAAGAGAGCGAACGCCTGGCCGCTTTGGCGCAGATCGCCTCGGGCATGGCCCACGAAATCCGCAATCCCTTGATGGCTGTGGGCGGTTTGCTCAAACGTTGCCAACGCCATCTACCTCCTGACTCTCCCGTTTTCCGATATATCCCCGCGATCCAGGAAAACGTTCGGCGCATGGAAAGTATGGTGCAGGAAATAGACGAATATCTCTGCTATGTCCGATCCTCTGGCGAACATTGGGAGGAAATCAACCTTGGCTCAGTGGTAGAGCCGGCATTGGCGCGGTTAAAAGAGGCCAGCGACTTGACTGCCATTCATTTGGAAGCGCCCGTCCCGCCCAACTTGAAAATCCAGGGGGACAAAGCATCCCTGGTGGAAATGCTTTTTCAGCTCCTGAAAAATGGGGTGGAAGCAATGCCCCAGGGAGGACTCTTGCGCCTGGAGGTCGGCCAGGAAGGCGATCAGATTGTACTTCGTCTGTCGGACACCGGACAAGGCATCGCCCCAGAGCACCTCCCCAGTATCGCCCACCCTTTTTTCACCACCAAGATGACCGGCGCCGGTATGGGCCTCACCAAGGTTTACATGATCGCCAGCCGCCACCGCGGCCAGATTGAGGTGGAAAGCCGTCCCCAGCAGGGGACTACCTTTACGGTGCGTCTGCCGTTGAAAAATTAGTCCTTTTTTACCCAGATTTTCCAAAATCCAGTCCTCGTTCCCAAGTTCATTCCGGGAACGAGGCATATAGCAGGAATGCGTGAACACCAACCTGACGGCAAAAAAATTAGCCTAAAGTTATCAGCAGAGGTTGCCTACCGTCGTTTGAAAACAGGCAAAGACTTTGTTACCTAATTACTCGGTCATAATTCTTAGTGAGAAAAGAAATGATACCATTTATGGCTAATATTTAGCAAAATCACAGCCCTCAGGCAAATAAATCAACGGTGGGGATTCTTCTTCGACCATTATAATACAATGTCAAATAACCTGGGATGGGGAGGACGTACGGAAAGATATTAATCGTCTAAAACCTAGATCTCATAGCGGGCGGCGATGGGAATACGGCGACCCATGCCAAAGGCCTTGGAGGTAACTTTTAGGCCTGGGGCGGCCTGCCGGCGTTTATATTCGTTGCGGTCTATGGTGCGGATCACCCAGCCCACGGTCTGAGGGTCAAAACCGGCCCTGACGATCTCTTCAACTGAGCGAGCCTCCACCAGATATAGTTGAATGATCTGGTCCAGGATATCATAGGGCGGTAGGGTATCCTGGTCTTTCTGATTGGGGCGAAGTTCGGCGGAGGGGACTTTGTCAATAATCTCCTGAGGGATAATCATCCGCGGCCGATTGATGTAGTCGGCCAGCTCATACACCATCGTCTTGGGCACGTCAGCCAAGACTGCGAGGCCGCCGCTCATGTCGCCATACAGGGTGCAATAGCCCACAGCCAACTCGCTTTTATTGCCAGTGGACAGCACCAGGGCGCCGAAGCGGTTGGACAAGGCCATCAGTATGTTACCTCGAATGCGGGCCTGGACGTTTTCCAAGGTGGTATCGATCTCAGCCACCGGAAAGACCGGCCGGAAGGATTCCAGGTAAGCATGATAGATGGGGGTGATGGAAATGACCCTGAAGGTGATGCCCAGATTGGCCGCCAGATTTTGGGAATCCGTGAGACTGCCAGACGAGGAATAGGGAGAGGGCATGGCCACCCCCATGACATTATCGCGTCCCAGCGCCGTCACCGCCAAGCAGCAGGTCACGGCGGAATCCACTCCCCCGGAGAGGCCCACCACCGCCCGCTTGAAGCCGCATTTTCCCAGGTAGTCGCGCAGACCCAATACCAGCGCATCATGCACTGTGGCAATGGCTTCCGCCGGCACGTAGGTGCCCGGCCTCCCGGTTTGGTTCACCTCCACAGTGAAGGCCGCTTCCTCAAAGCCCGGCAACACCGCCAGGGGGTCACCCCGGCGGCCCAACGCCAGGCTGCGGCCGTCAAAGATGAGTTCGTCATTGCCCCCCACCTGGTTGACATAGACGAAAGGCAGTCCGTACTTATGAGCCTGGCGGCTGATAAGGCCAAAGCGCACTGCCTCCTTGCCCACCTGGAAGGGAGAGGCCGAAATGTTGATTAACAAGGTGGCGCCCTGTTTTGCCAGCAAGGCGATGGGGTCAGAACTATAAAGGCGTCGGCACCAGGCCTCTTCTTGGCCCCAGGCGTCTTCACAGATGGAGATCCCCAGTTTCTCTCCCTTGAAGGGTATTACCTGCACCACTTCGGCTGGATCGAAATACCTGTTCTCATCAAAGACGTCATAGTTGGGCAGCAGCGACTTGTCCCGCCACCCCAGGATTCCCCCTTGGTAAATCAAGGCAGCCGAGTTGTACAGGCCCTTGCCCACCGCCCGGCCCGACGGCCGCGGGGCGCCCACGATCAGGCCGGTGTCGGGGTATTGCATCGAAAGCCGGCTCACTTCTTGGATGGCCTGCTGCGTTTTCTCAATAAACGTCTGCCTTTCCAGCAAATCCCGCGGTGGATAGCCCACCAGGAAGAGCTCAGGAAAGACGATGAGGTCGGATTCAGGGGCAAAACGTCCTACCAACTCGCTTAACTTCTTTAGATTGCCGGAAATATCTCCTACTACGGGGTTGAGCTGGGCCAGGGTGATTTTCATCGTTCAGTTCCAAAAACTAAATACTGAGATGACGCTAACTAATTTAACAGAAATCGAAAAATAATACCCTACCCTCTACCAGCCGGAAG
>DYLF01000106.1 GCA_020722205.1 Desulfobacca acetoxidans | reverse complement strand
TGTCTCGGGCCAGCTCTTTGACGAAATGATTGGCCAGTAAAGGAATATCTTCCCGCCGCTCCCTGAGCGGCGGCACTGACAAAGGAATGACGTTAATGCGGTGATACAGGTCTTCCCGGAAGGTTCCGCGAGCGATTTCTTCTTCCAGGTTCTTGTTGGTCGCCGCCACAATGCGCACCTCCACCTGGATGGGCCGGGAGCCTCCCACCCGCTCAAAACGTTGCTCTTCCAGGATGCGGAGAATTTTGGCCTGGGTCTTGAGGCTCATATCGCCGATTTCGTCCAGAAACAAGGTGCCTTCGTGGGCCAGGTCAAACTTGCCCTGGCGTTTACTGGTGGCCCCGGTGAAGGCCCCCTTTTCATGCCCGAAGAGCTCGCTCTCGATCAAATCTTCCGGTATGGCAGCGCAGTTAACTTCCACCAAAGGTTTATGGGCCCGGCGGCTCAAGAAGTGCAAGGCCCGAGCCACCAACTCCTTGCCCACGCCGTTCTCGCCGGTGATGAGGACCGGGGCGTTGGTGGGCGCCACCAGGCGCACCCGTTCCCGAAGCTGTCGGATGGCTTCGCTTTTGCCGATGATTTCTCGCACTGGTGCGGCCTGCAGCCGGAGGCGCCGGTTTTCTTCGGTCAGCCGGGCCAGTTCCAGGGCGTTGCGCACCGTCAGCAAGATCTTGTCGGCGTGAGGCGGTTTTTCGATGAAGTCATAGGCCCCCAGACGGGTGGCGCGCACCGCGTTTTCCACCGAGCCGTAGGCCGACACCATTACCACCGGCAGGGTGGGCGCTTGTCTTTTCAGCTCCTGCAGGACCTCCAAGCCGTCCATGCCGGGTAGGGCAATATCCAGGAGCACCAGGTCAGGGGTCACTTCTCCCACCAGCCTCAGGGCGCTCTCGCCGTCCCCGGCGGTGAGCACCTCAAACCCTTCGTCCTCCAAAAGTCCGGCCACCTGCTGCAGAATCTGTGGTTCGTCGTCCACCACCAAAATGACTGTTGGCATCTCAACCTCGCCGCAGGGGCAGTTCGATAATGAATCTGGCGCCGTGAGGGTGGTTGTCCTCCACCCGGATGTGGCCGTTGTGTTCCGACACAATCGAGTGGACAATGGCCAGTCCCAGACCGGTGCCGCCCCGCTTGGTGGAAAAATACGGTTCAAAAACCCGGGTCTTGTCCCGGTCCGGGATGCCTTGGCCGGTGTCGGCCACCTCCAGCCTCACCTGTTCTTTCTCGGGCTCCCCCTTGACAGAAAGGCTGATGGTGCCGCCCTCCGGGGTGGAGGCCAGGGCGTTGTCCACCAGATTGAGGAGCAGCCTCTTGATCTGTTCCCGGTCCAGCAACAATGGCGACAAAGTGGGGTCGGGTTGAAATTCCAGGGTGACCCGGGGTTGCACTGATTGGTAGAGAAGCAGGGTTTCCTGAATAAGGACGTTCAGATCCTGAGTGGTCAAAGACAAGTGGGGCAGACGGGCAAAGCGCGAGAATTCATTCACCAGGTTTTTGATCTCGTCTACCTGGTCGCTGATTATCTGAGTGCACTCGTCAAAGACCTGACCGTCCTCCCCGAAGCTGGCCAGGTAGCGCCTCCTGAGGCGCTGGGCGGCCAGCTTGATGGGGGTTAAGGGGTTTTTCACCTCGTGGGCGATGCGCCTGGCCACTTCCCGCCACGCGTTTTGCCGCTGGGCACGCTCCAGTTCCGTCAGGTCTTCAAAAACCATGACCACCCCCAGATCGCCGCCGCCCTCATCCTTAAGAACTGTGGCTTTGAGCAATAGACACAAGGTGGCGTCGGGGAAGTTCAAATGCAGCGGTCTTTCCACCGTCCCCTTGGTGCGCCGCGCCTCCGCCAATACCTCCGCCAGGCGCTGGTAGTCGCCAGGGGGCAGCAGCACCCGGGCATCCTGGCCCAACACCTCCCCCTTCTGGAGGCGCAGCATCCGGGCGGCCGAGTCATTGATGGTGGTAATTCGCCCCGCGGCGTCAATGCCAATCACACCGGCGGCGACGTTCTGGAGGAGGATTTCCACGCTGCGCTTACTGGCCGCCAGTGAAGTGTGGCTTTCCCGGAGCTGTTCGTAGGCTGAAGCCAGCTGGGCGCGGCTGTGTTGCAACTCCAAAGTCATCTTGTTGAAGGACTGCACCAGGAAGCCGATTTCGTCCTTGCCTTCCTGGTCGATCTGAAAGCTGTAATCTCCCCCGGCCACTTTGGAGGTCCCTTCAGCCAGTTGGCGGATGGGGGTGGTGATTTCCCGGGCCATGTAAAAGGCCAGCCAGATGGCAGCCATGAGAGTGAGCAGGGTGACCCCCACCAGGGTCAGGTAATGGCTGATCCGCACCGGCCGGAAAAGCATTTCGGTGCGCCGCAATACCTGGACTTGACGCTGCGCTTCGGTTAACTGGGCCAAATAGGGCCGGGGGATGAGCTGCCGCACCACCAGATACCGCGGCGCGGCCTCGCCAGCACTTTGCTGAGCGCCGAGTTTGATCCGGAATGTGGGATTTGAGGGGCGGGATTCAGGGTTCGGACTTATATTGAGAGGGAGGACAAAGGTCAATAACAACCCTCCCGGCAAGACTTGCTGCTGGAGGCTCTCCGGCCATCCCTCCCCTTTTGGCTCCGGCAGAACCTCCGGCCATCGGGCGTTACGAGCCTCTTGACCGGCGGCCCACACTTTACCATTGGCCTGAATGATTTCCAGGCCGTGCACCTGATAGCTTTTCTCCTGCTGACTCAAATACTCACTGACCGTCTGGGGGTCAGCCAGGTATAATCCATGAGCCGACAGCCCTTGCCGGCACAGGTGGCCCAAGGCGCGTAATTTGTCGGCCAGCCCCTGGGTAAAAGTGCTACTCAGAGCCAGAGTCTGTTCCAGAGTCTCTTCCACCTTGCGGTCCCACTGATAGTCCACCCGGGTGCCGATGAGTTGCCAAGCGATGAAAAACATGAAAAGGGTGGGGAGCAGCGCCAAGCTGATAAAGGTGAGGACCAGCCGGATGCGCAGCCGAGAACCGAAGACCTTGCGGCGTCTCTCCAGAAAAAGCTTGGTCAGGTGCCTGAAGATGAGGAAGGTAAGCAGCAGGAAGAGAATGGCGTTGACGTTTAACAGGCCGAAGGCCAGCAGGCTGCCGGTAATGGGATGGCCTCCCCGCCGTACCAGGTAGATTTCCACACTGGTGAGGGACACCAGCAAGCCCAGGGTAAGGGCCATGAGAATCTTTTCCCGGCGCCGTTTTTTCAGTTCGGAGGAGGGGTCCGGTAAAGCTGGCCCGCTCATTTGCCGTCATCCTGTCTCCGGCAACCAGACAGTGAATTGAGTGCCTCGTCCCGGTGCGCTTTCCACTGTAATGGTGCCGTGGTGATCGGTGATGATCTTGTGAGTCACCGACAGACCCAACCCCGTGCCCTTTTCCTTGGTGGTAAAGAAAGGGTTGAAGATTTTTCCCAATACCTCGGGAGTCATACCTGCGCCGGTGTCTTGCACCGAAAACCACACTTGGCCATCTTTGGCGCCGCTGGCCACGGTGATCTGCCCTTCGCCGTCCATGGCTTCCAAGGCGTTTTTGAAGAGGTTCACCAAAATCTGCTTCAACTGGTTGGCGTCAGCCACAAGTTCGGGCAATTGGGGGGAAAGTTTGGAGACCAGGGTCACTTGTTTTTCCTGGAGTTCAAGTTCCATGAGGGCCTGAACCTCCCTGATCACCTGATTCAGATGCAGGCTTTGTTTGACCGGCAGAGCCGGACGGGTAAAATCCCGGAGGTCCCCTAAAAAGTTTTCCAGGCGCCGCACTTCGTTTTGGATGATTTGGAGCTTTTCCTGGCAGGCCGGGTCATCAGGCACCCGACGTTCCACTTGGCGAGCCAGACCGCCGACCACCATCAGGGGGTTTTTAATTTCGTGGCTGACGTAAGCCGCGGCCTCCCCTACTGCGGCAAAACGTTCCGAGCGCACCAGACGCTCCTGGGATTCCAAGAGTTCTTTGGTTTTGAGCTCCACCTGGCGGCTGAGCATTTTGTTCCAGATTAAAGCCACGCAGATCAAACCGCCGCTGGCCAAAAAGGCCACCAGAAAGAAGATGCCCACCAGAAACAGCTCCTGGTGCATGACCGCTTCCACATTTCCCGAGACTTCTCCCACCGGCGCTGCCAAAACTACTCCCCAGAGCGTGTGGGACGGGTCCTCAACGTCAATAATATCCCGGATCAGGCCCTTATCAAAGCGGATGGGGGTGTAGGCCGCCAGTTTGGGAGTTTCTTCCAACTCGGCGCGATGCCAGCCCGAGGTGTATTCCGTAACGCCTTCCTCTCCTTGGAGCAAACGGGCTTGCAGTTCCCGAAGGCCTGTAAAGGCAACTTTGGGCTTGCGGGCCAACCTCACTCGGATGGCGTCTTGCCCCACAAAGTCTTTTTCATAGTGGGCCAGGAGGATGCCGTCCTGGTCAATAACCCAGGGGTAGCCGGTCTCGCCGGACCGCACCCCTTCCGTCACCTTCCCGCAGACGAAAAAGGGATCAATGAGCAGTTCCATGACCCCCAGAAATTTGGGTCCGAGGTTCAAGCCATAAAGAGGGGTGAGAAATCGCAGCACTCGGCGCCCCTGCCAGGAAGGCTCGGTGCTGTTGTAGGTCTTGCTCAGGAGGAGACGCCCTTTATGCTTGGGATCTTTCGCCCACTCCATCTCCTGCGGCAGCAGGGAAAGAGAGCCGGGGCGAGGCGGATGGGGGTTAATGCTCAAAGCCTGCTCCAGTTCGCCATAGGGGTTATAGCGGCGCAACTCCAAGATGCCGAAGTGTTTGTGCCTTTCAAACCTCTCCACCAGAGCCTGGTTTAATATCTGACTGTGGGTGGGAGTTTGATAAAATAACCCTGCATAGCCCAGGAGGGCGTTCTCCAGGATGTCGATATAGGCTTCGACGTTGTCGGCAATCTTCCGAGCCAGCTCCAGTTGCTGCTGATTGAACTGTTGCCGCATGATATTTTCCACCCGGCGGTGCAGTTTTTGCCAGGAGTAATAAAACACCACGGACAACACTAGGGTACCGGCCAAAATAGCCCCGATGACTAAAGTGAGAGGAATGGTTCCTTGCCTCCGGCCGGCCTTCATGTCTGTTAAACCTCGAAATCAATAGAAAATTATTAAAAAGTTATCACGGTTAGCCAGCAATGGCAAGAACTCCGCCTTGGCTCAGCAGGGTGCGCCTTACTGGGGGGCCGAAATTTCCGCAGAAATTGTGAGCAACTGGGCTGCCTGACGCAAGACCGTCTCCGGAGCCAGGTCACGCAGGCACTGCCCGGTGAGGCAGGAAATGTCGCGGCCTGGGGCGCAGGGCCGGCAGTCAACGGAGCTGGTGAGGACGGTGACCTGGGGGCTGAAGGGGGCCCAGACATGGGGATCGGTGGGGCCGAACAAGGCCAGAACCTGGCGGGCGCCGGCGGCCGCCGCCAGG
>DYLF01000023.1:7484-31386 GCA_020722205.1 Desulfobacca acetoxidans | reverse complement strand
AAAATTCCTGGCATTTATGTAAACTCAGGCCTCACTCCGCCAAGGCAGAGGATGGCAAGCCTGAGTTATCGGTTGGCCTAAAAAACTGTAAACATGCCAAACTATATAAGGAATTTTTGGAAAAGTCTATAATCAGTATTAATCCTAAACATCCAGCTTCTGTATCAACCGACTTCCTCTTTAAAGCGTTGACGGCGGTTGTTGGCTGTGGGGGGGGAGGCGCACGGAGCCGTCGTTTTAACCTTGGCCAAGCGGACGCTGGTGGGGGGGTGGGTTTTGAAGATGCCTCCGGCGTTGTCCTTTTGCCGCGCCATCATCTTTTCCAGCACCTGGGAGAGCGCCTGGGGGTCATAGCCAGCCTTTTGCAAAGTGACCACCGCCTCCTGGTCAGCAGCAAATTCGGCCTCCCGGCTATAGCCGTTTACCACCATGGTCTTAAAAACGTCGTCGATGGAGCCTTCGAACAGCGATATCAGATTGCCGGCCACTCCCCCGTACTGCCGGACGGCCTGGGTTCCCATGGCGGTGAGTACTTCGCTCCAGCGGGCCTTGCTCACCGAGTTGACGCCGTCCCGGTGGGCAATGTGGGCCACTTCGTGGGCCAGCACCGCCGCCAGTTGATCTTCGCTCTCACAGGTCTGCACCAGGCCTCGGGTGATCAGGATGAGGCCGCCGGGGCAGGCGAAAGCGTTGAGCTCATCGGTATCCAGCACGCCAAAATGGTAGCCCCGGAAGGTCTGGGGCCGGTTGGACTTGCGGGCTACCGTCTGGCCCACTTCGTTGACGTAGTGGTTGAGGCGGGTATTCCGGGACAGGGTGTATTGGCTGAAGATGCGGGCCGCCACTGCGCGCCCTAGATAATATTCCTCCGACTCACTGATGGGCCGGGAAGCCTGAGCCGCCTTGGTTGCCCCGGTGACCGCAATGCTCGCCACCGGCGCCAGTGCCAGGCCGCCGGCGCAGCCGGAGAAAGCCAAGGGCGGCAGCAAGGCCAGGGTCAGCCACTTTGAGTTCCGCCTTTTCATGGTGTCAGTCCTCCCTCCTGGATGAATTTCTGCAAGCGGGCCTCGTCCACCCGGAAACTCTCCATTTGGTCCACCATGGCAAAGTTCATGTCCGGGTGCTTCTGACGGTAGGCGGATTCCACTTCCGGCGTGAAGCCCTTTCCGGCCAAGGCCACTTCATCGCTTTTAGTTTCTTGGACTGGCGGCCCGGTCAGAAGGTGCTTCAGGCTGAAGGGCGAGGCCGTCTTAGGAGTGGGAAAGGCCTGCCGGTGTATCCAGCCGCTGGTGCCGCCATATTCCACCTTGTACCAATCGCCTGCCTGTTTAAGCACCTGCACTTCGGCCCCTTCCGGCACCGGGGCCAGGGGTGTGCCGGCAAAGTCCGGGTCGGGATAAAGCTTTTGGTCTGGCCGGGCCACGGTGAGGGTCTCGGCCCAGACCGCCGTTCCGCTCAGCGCCAGGAATCCCAAGACCACTGGGATCAGCCACCATGATCTTCTTCCCATCGTCTTCTCCTTATCTGTTCCTGGTTTTTTCCATTTTGCTGCGTTAGTCATTCATTATGGCTCTCGGCTCAGAGATTATAGCTCACTTGGCGTCAGGACGAAACACCCCGTCCCAGCCGACCGGCGCCGAATCCTGCTTCCACTGCTGGCAGCGCTTGAGAAACGCCAAGGAAGGACCGTCTTCCGGGAAGCGCCTCAGAACGGCACGGAAGGCCTCGGCGGCGCGGGTGAAGTTGCCTTGGCGATACAGTTTCAAAGCCTCGCCGAAGAGTTTCTTTAGCTCTGCTATTTCTGGAGGGGCGTGCTCGCTCAGGGCCAGCACTTCCAGCACCCGGACTGGCGCTTCCCGACCCTTGACGGCCACCAGGTCCAATTCCCGAAACACCACCTCCTCGCCGCAGGCCGCGGCGGTATCCTCACTGGTCAGCATCACGGTGCCGTAGAACTTGTTCAGGCCCTCCAGGCGGGAGGCCAGATTTACGGTGTCGCCGATAGCTGTGTAATCAAAGCGTCGTTCCGACCCCAGGTTGCCCACCACGGCATCACCGGTGTGGATACCCAGGCGCATGCGCAGAGGTGGGGAGTTTTGGGCGGCCAGGTGGTCATTGAGCTCTCTTAGGGCTTGACACTGTCGCAGGGCCGCCCGGCAGGCCCGCAGAGCCTGATCGGGCTGGTCCAGGGGCGCCCCCCAGAAGGCCATGATGGCGTCGCCTTCAAATTTGTCCACCGTGCCTGCCTCCGCTAAGATGATCTCAGTCATGCATGAGAGATACCGGTTGAGCAAGGCTGCCACCGCCTCCGGCGCCAGACGTTCGGAGAGCGAGGTGAAACCGGCCAGGTCGGAGAAAAACACGGTAACCCGGCGACGCTCGCCCCCCAGTCTGAGCTTTTCAGGGTGAGACAACAGGTCCTGGATGACCGCCTCGCTCATGTATTGGGCAAACGTGGTGCGGATTAACTGTTTCTGGCGGCCTTCGGTGGCATAGCTGTAAGCCGTGGCCAGGCCGTAGGCGGCCAGCAGGACCGCTCCGGGTGCCACGGCATCCAGGTGCCGGCTGTTCATAAAGACTACCAGACATAAACCCAAGTGAATAAGCAATAGGAGGGTCAGGACGCCCAACACCACCCAAAGTTTGGCCCAAAACAGGACGGCCAGCACCATCAAGCTCGCCAGCACTGCGGCCCAGACCCACACCAGCCACACGGGCACCGTTGCCAAAAAGTCTCCCTGGAGCAGATTATCCAGCAGAGTGGCATGAATTTCCACTCCGGGGAATACGCCCCCCATGGGCGTACCCTTGAGGTCCAGCAGCCCGGGGGCTGTGAGGCCGACCAGCACCCACTTACCTTCAAAGGATTGAAGAGGATAGATGGGGGGGAGGCCATGAGCCGCCCGGGCTTCAGAGGAGATGACGTTGGCGGCCGAGAACCGGCGGTAGGTGCGGCTGGGACCCCGGTACTTCAGCAGGAGTTGTCCCTGGTCATCCACTGGCAGGAAGCGGGAGCCCATTACCATCCCGCCTGCCACTGAGCATATAGGGGCAGGGGCCCATTCCTGGTGGTAGTATGCGGCCAGTGCCAGTGTGGGCAGGCAGCGCCCTTGAAATTGAGCCAATAGGGGTATCCGCCGGTAGATGCCATCGGGATCCGGCTTGGTCTCCACATTCCCCAAGCTCTTGACACTTTTCAGGAGGGGTGGCACGGGTGGAATAACAGACCGGTAAGTTGGCAATCTGGCGGGCAAGGCGCCCGACACTTCCAAAGCTGCTTGCCGTAACAACAGCTCCTGTTCCGGTGCCGTCCCCCGTTCCTCCCGGGACAGAAAGAAGGGCAAGGTGACGTTGGCGGCGGCCGTCACCTCCTGGCCCAACCGCGCATCGTCCTCTGAACCATAAGATGAAGTTTCGGTGAAGAGTATATCAATAATCACCGCCCGGGCCTTACTGCGGGCGCAAAAAGCAACAATGGCCCCGTAAAGTTGACGAGGCCAAGGCCAGGTGACCCCTTGGTTCTTAAAGAATTCCAGGTCGGGTTGGTCCACCGCCACCACCACCACTTCCTGGCTGGCGGCCTGATGGGGTGCCCAGCGTTGGAACAGGTCCAGGGTTTTTAGCTGATAGGCTTGGATAAGGCCCAAATAATCCAGGGCGGCGATCAGCAGCAGGGCCGCCGGGATAAGTGCGACCGCAGCCTTCATCTTGTCCAAGGGGCCGGACGGAAAGGGAGAAAGTCGTATCTTACTTTGGGAGCGCAAAGTCACGAGTCCGAGGGGTTGGCTTGGCTGCTTTAGACTTTCTAAAGTTTTACCGACAGGCTTTGGCTTCTGAATCGGCCAAATTGATAAAAAAGATAAAAACCTGCAGGTTCAATCTTAATATGAAACCACGAAAAATTCTGCTCGCAGATTTTAACTCCGACATCGCTTTTCTTACCAATTAGGAAATAGAAAGATTTTCGGCAGAGAAAGTTAATATTTCACGAACGTCCCCTCGATGTCATTGAGGATGAGGCCGGTCATGACTTTGGGATAGAAGTAGGTGGACTTGCGAGGCATGATGAGCCCGGACTCGGCCACTTCCCTGACCTGCTCGATGCGGGTGGGGTTGAGAAGAAAGGCCAGCTTGGCTTCTCCCTGCTGCAGAGCGGCCAAGGCCTCGCTGATTACCGCGGTGTAGCGGCAGTTTTCCGGGTCGTCTTGGGCCTTGGCGTCCAGGCTCAGGATTTTATCGAAGATGAGATAGTTCAAGACGGCCACGTCCAGGGCGGCCAAGGCCGGGTGCATCTGCCTGGCCAATACGCTCTTGCGCACCGTTTCCTTCAGTTTAAGGCGCCAAGCCTGCAAGCCGAAGCCCACCATGATGAAGACCGTTTCCCGGCGGCCGCGGGTGTCCAGGTGTCTTTGCAAAGCCTCGCTGTAGTCCTGAAGATCGCTGCCGGCCTGGGTCACTGGGATCGTTTCAAAGTATGCCGCCAACCGGGACAGGAGCTGACCTTTTTCCAGATGCTTCAGTCGGGGGCCTTTCAACAGACGGTGAGCCATTTTGATGACCAGCTCCGGGTCGTAGAGATTGGTCAGATACATCAGTGTATAATGGAATGGCGCCTCGGGGGAGGCATGGGGATACTGCGTTTTGAGCCACTTCTCCAAGGCCAGGCAGGTTTCATAGCGGTGGTGGCCGTCGGCGATGTATAACCGCCGCGGTGCCAAGGCTTGCTGGACCGCAGCCAGACAGTCCCGGTCGGTGATCCGAAAGAGCCGGTGCTGCAGTCCCTGGGAATCTTCACAAGCCAAGAATGGCTGGGACGGCTTGGCGCTTTCCAACTGCTGGAGGATTTCCCCTTCCTGGTCCGGATACAAGGAAAAGATGGGAGAAAAATGCGCTCGGGTTTGCTTCATCAATTCGAGGCGGTCGGCTTTGACGGCGGAGAAGGTCTGTTCATGGGGCAGAATAATACCCCCGGAAAAGGGTTCCAGCCTGACCAGGGCCGCTAACCCATTTCTGGTGTAGCGTTTCCCTTGGTAATCAAATTCCGTTTGCCAAAGGTAGTAGGCGGGCTCGTCATCCCGGATAAAGACCTCATTTGCGAGCCACTGGCGAAACAGAGCGGCGGCGCGGGTGTAACCGTTGTTCAGTCTGTCATCACCCGGCAGCTTCTGAGGCAGAATCAGGTGTACCATATTGTATGGATGCCGACGGGCAAAGGCTTCCTGCTCTGCCGGTTTGATGACATCATAGGGGGGAGTAATCACCTCAGAAAGATTACCTATCTTAATCGGATTAAAATACAGCCCGCGAAAGGGGGCAACCAGCGCCAACGACTCATCCTCCTTGACAGGATTTTTCCGTTAGTTTGCTTAATTTATCAATAATGGTTGGCCCGTCAACAGCAAATTCAGCCGCTCTTCCCTTACTTCTTGCCCCAGGCCCATAAGTTATAAGCCAGTGTTCTTTGTTTTTTTTAAAAAATTATTGACCCTCCCCCGCAAGTTAGTTATATATGTTTGACTATGCTTGTTTTATCCAGAAGCTTGATTTATTACCGAAACTGCCAAGAATAAGGGGAAATTCCATGCAAAGAAGGAAGAGGCGCTGGTCTTTCTTGAGACCAGGGGGCACTTCCTTCTAATCCCTTGAGATTTATGGAAATACCGGGTGCAAGCCATGGCGCCGCGTATCCGGGCTGGCGAGTCAGGCTTTTTCTGGTTCTACCTTATATGAGTGAAGGAGGATGGAATATTGAAAAAACCGGCGCTTGGCTATGGCTTGCATTTGACCCTGGACGGTTATGACTGTGATTCGGAGAAACTGGCCGATCTGGACGTGATCTATGGTTTTCTGGATACCTGTCCGGATGTGATCCGGATGACCAAGATCATGCCGCCTTATGTTTTCAAATATCACCCCAAAGTTTCTGCAGACTGGGGTTTGTCAGGATTCGTCCTCATTGCCGAGAGCCACATCAGTATCCATACCTATCCGGAGCGCAGTTATCTGAGCTTGGACATCTTCTCTTGCCGGGACTTCGACCATAAGCAGGCCGCGGCATACGCCATCCAAACCTTTGGGATTTCTCGGCACGAAATCAACCTATTGGACCGGGGGCTGGAGTTTCCCCGGGAAGTAAAGACGGTAGCACGCTTTTTGCGGCATGAGCGCGAACAGCTAAGGGGTTGAGATGGACGAGGGCGAAAGTCCCCGACCCAGCCTCCTGAAGCGCCTTTTCCGGCGTTGGTTTACCAGAAGACTCACCCAACCTGAAGACCTGGAGCGAGAGATTCAGGATATGTTGGATGTTGGGGAGGAACGTGGTCTGATCAGCCGCCAGGAAGGGGAACTCATCGCCAGCATCTTTGAGTTTAAGGACACTTTGGTGCGGGAGATTATGGTGCCCCGCACCGAGATTGTCGGCCTCGAGCACTCCATTCCGGCGGAGCAGATCATTACTCTGATCCGAAAACACGGCCATTCCCGCCTGCCGGTCTTTGAAGGCGACATCGATCATATCAAGGGGGTGCTGTTGGCCAAAGACCTTTTGGTCTTCTGGCCCCCAGGGGAGCAAGACTGGGACCTCAGCCGGGTCCTGCGCCCGGCTTACTTCATCCCGGAGAACAAAAAGATCAGCGACCTTTTGCGTGATCTGGTGGAGCGCAAGACTCAGATCGCCATTGTCATTGATGAATACGGTGGCACTGCCGGGCTCATCACCCTGGAGGATATCCTCGAAGAGATTGTCGGGGAAATCTATGATGAATACGATCATCTGGAGCCGCGTCTGGTGCCGCTGGAAGATAACGCCATATTGGTGGATGCTCGCTTGGACGTGGAAGAGGTCATGGAACATTTCGGCCGGGAGCGCCCCGCAGGACACTTTGAATCCGTGGGCGGTCTGCTCATCGACAAATTGGGGCGGGTGCCGCAGTTGAATGACCAGGTGGTGATTGATGACCTGGAGTTCACGGTGGTGGCCGCCGACGAACGCCGGGCCAAACAGATCAGGGTGCGGCCTCTCATTGCAGTAAGTGAGCAGTGAGCAAATGGTATTTTAAGAACCTCCTGGTTATGGCTTCTTCCATCAGCTTCTGATGCCTCTTCTCGCCGCGGTGCTGTCCGGCCTCTTGCTGGCTTTAGCCTTTCCCAAATGGGAGCAGATTTATCTTCTGCCCGTGGCCTTAATCTTACTGTTACTGGCCCTCCGGGGCCGCTCCCCCCGGCCAGCCTTTTGGCTGGGCTGGGCGGCCGGCTTGGCCTTTAATCTGGCGCTGTTCTATTGGATCATTTATGTTTGCACCGTTTATGGGGGGCTCCCCTGGGTGGCGGCCGCCGCCATCCTGACCCTAATGGCCGCCTATCTGGGTCTCTATCGGGCCTTCTGGGCCTGGGGACTCGCTTGGGGAGCGACGCAGGGCCTGAATGAGGCCTGGTGGGCCCCCACCCTTTGGGTGGTGTCGGATTTTGCTCAGGCTTCCGTTCTGTTCAACGGCTTCCCCTGGGCCTTTCCGGGGCATGCGCTCTATGGTTATCCTCTGCTGCTGCAAATAGCCGACCTTACCGGCGTTTACGGCCTCACCTTTCTGCTGGTGGCTCTGGCCGCAGCCTTAGCCCAGATATTATTCCCTGACTCCCGCCGAGTTCAGAGATGGCGATGGATTATGCTACTGTTCCTGGTGGCCGCCGCCTGGGTAGGCTACGGCGCCTGGCGCCTGGCCATTATTCAGGAGCAGGCGGCGGCCAGCCCCTCTCTCCGGGTGGCGGTGGTTCAGGGGAGCATCAAACAGGGGGACAAATGGAAAAAAGAGCTGGTGCAAGCGACCCTGAACCGCTATGCTGAGCTTACCAACCAGGTGGCTGGGGCAGATTTGGTGGTCTGGCCGGAAACCGCAGCCCCCTTTTTGTTCTTGAGAATGCCCGAGCTAACCGCTCAGGTGGAGGAGATTGCGAGAAAAAGCCGGGTTTATCTTCTATTCGGGGCACCGGCCTGGGAGCTCACCGCTCAGGGAGAGCGCTTTTTCAACCGCGCTTATCTCTTATCTCCCCAGGGCGAGGTTATGGGCTATTACGATAAATCCCACTTGGTGCCCTATGGGGAGTATGTCCCCCTGAAGCGCCTCTTTCCCTTTATCAGCAAGATGGTGCCCATGATGGGCGACCTCGCTGAGGGCGCCGTGGGGACCACCCTGTCACTGCCCGCAGGGGCCATCGGGCCCCTCATCTGCTTTGAGTCCATTTTTCCGTACTTGAGCCGGGCCCAGGTGCGCCACGGCGCCAGACTGCTGGTCAACATTACCAACGACGCCTGGTACGGCACCACCAGCGCCCCTTTCCAGCACCTGGCCCTGGGGGTGTTCAGGGCCGTGGAAAACCACATCTGCCTGGCCCGGGCCGCCAACACCGGCATCTCCGCCTTCGTCGGCGCTGATGGCCGTGTCCTTTGGACCTCCGGCCTGTTTGTCCCGGAGGCACACGCCCTGGACCTGCCCCTGCACCCTGGCGGCAGCTTCTACAGCCGCTTCGGTGACCTCTTCGCCTGGGGCTGCGTGGGGCTCAGTATCGTTGGCATGTTGGGGATCTGGCGAGGCCGGCGCCGGCAGGTCTAAGCTGTGGGCTTGAGTACGAAAACTTTTCAAGGCCTGAAAGATAGCCACCTAAACCGGCCTCGGGTGGAAGGTCTGGGGTGGAGTTATTGCCTGACCGCCCAAGATTCTCGGACATTTCCCGCTAACTGCTTAAGAAGTTCTTTGATCTCCCCGAAGTGTTCCCGGCCAATCTTTCCCTGGGCTAGATATCTGATCACTCCTTGGGGGTCGATGATGAAAAAATTGCTGTCGTTGGCCTTCATGCGGTAATCCTCTTGCATCTGGCCGCTCCAGTCCCCATAGATGGTGAACCCTTCTTTGCGGGAGCCTTCCTGCAGCTTGGTCTTCCAAATGTTTCGGGTGGCCCAGAAGGCTGGGGTGCAATCGATGACCACCAATCTCAATACCAGGTTCTGGAGGGCAAGCGGCTGGCTGCGGTAAAAAGTTTTGAGTTCATCTTTGAGCGCCTTATTTTTGCCCAGCACCTCCCGGCTTTCATAAAAGAGCACAGTGATTTTACCCCTGATCATGTCGAGGGTGAGTTTCTTGCCCTCTCCGGACTCGATCCTGAAATAGGGGGCCGGCTGCCCTACCATCAAATATGCTCCCCACCCCCAGCCGGGCTGAAACATCACCATAAGTCCCAAAAGGACACTTGCCAAAGTTCGGTGGGAAGACATCATCATAAGTTTAGGCGGGCAGAGGCCCTTAACCTTTCCGTCTTGATTTTTTGGACGCTCATCGGCAGGTTATCCTTACCGTTGCTCTTAGTCTGGTAAACAGCGGTGCTTGTTAAATCCGGCGGCAAAAAAAGCACCTATTAGGGGGGCCTCCAAATCCTGCGCGGTCTGACCCGCGTGGCCGCCCTTCTTGGGTCTTTACTGCTTAATTATCCCTTTTGGGCCCTTGTCGGTAAAGCCCCGGCAGCCGGAAAAGATTTGCTTGCCGACGCCCCAGCTGATATAAAATACATCTGCGCCATTTGCTTAATCTGTGGATAAATCAGGAACTAAGTCTATGCCGGACCCGGATACCCCTTTGGATTTCATTCGCCAGATCGTCGCCGACGACCTCAGAAGTGGTAAAACCGGTGGCCGCTTACACACCCGCTTTCCGCCGGAACCTAATGGCTATTTGCACATCGGCCACGCCAAAGCTATCTGCCTGAACTTTGGGCTCGCCCAAGAGTTTGGAGGCTTATGCAATCTGCGTTTTGATGACACCAACCCCACCAAGGAAGAGATGAGATATGTGGAGTCCATTAAACAAGACGTGCGTTGGCTAGGGTTCGACTGGGGCGAGCGCCTCTATTATGCTTCTGATTATTTTGAAGAGATGTATCAGTACGCCCTGCATCTGATCAAGGCCGGCAAGGCCTATGTGTGCAGTTTGACGCCAGAGGAGATTCGGCAATACCGAGGCACTCTCACCACGCCGGGTAAAAACAGCCCTTACCGGGAGCGTACAGTGGCGGAGAATCTGGACTTATTCACCCGTATGCGGGCCGGAGAATTCCCGGACGGGGCCCATGTGCTGCGGGCCAAGATTGACATGGCGGCCGCTAATCTCAACCTCCGGGATCCGGTGTTGTACCGCATACTACACGCCGACCACCATCGCACCGGCAGCCGCTGGTGCATTTATCCCATGTATGATTATGCTCACCCTATATCTGATGCCTTGGAGGGCATCACCCATTCCCTCTGTACTCTGGAGTTTGAGGATCATCGTCCTTTATATGACTGGCTGCTGGACAACCTGCCGGTGCCTTACCGTCCCCGCCAGTATGAGTTTGCCCGGTTGAATATGACCTCTACCGTGCTGAGCAAACGCAAGCTGATTCAACTGGTGCAAGAGGGGCACGTGCGCGGCTGGGACGATCCCCGGATGCCCACCATTTCCGGGATGCGTCGGCGGGGCTATCCGCCGGAGGCTATCCGGAATTTTTGCGACCGGATCGGGGTGGGCAAAAAAGACAATATTGTGGAGCTGGAACTCCTGGAACACTGTGTGCGGGAATTCTTAAACCGCGCTGCCCCTCGGGTCATGGCCGTTCTGAGGCCTCTCAAAGTGGTGCTCACCAACTACCCGGAAGGGCAAGTGGAATATTTAGAGGCGATCAATAACCCGGAAGACCCGACCATGGGTACGCGGCTGGTGCCCTTCTCCCGAGTGCTTTATCTGGAGCGGGAGGACTTCATGGAGGAGCCCCCCAAAAAATTCTACCGCTTGGCTCCGGACCGTGAAGTCCGCCTGCGCTATGCCTATTTCATCAAGTGTGTGGAAGTAGTGAAGGACCGAGAGGGGAACGTGGTGGAATTACACTGTACTTACGACCCGGAGACTAAAGGCGGCTATGCTCCGGACGGCCGCCAGGTCAAGGCCACCCTGCACTGGGTCTCCGCCGCCCATGCCCTGCCGGCCGAGGTTCGCCTATATGAACGGTTGCTCACTAAAGTTAATCCCGCGGAAGAAAAGAATGCAGATTTCAAGTCCTTCATCAATCCCCACTCGCTTATGGTTTTAAACCCTTGCTGGGTGGAGCCATCTCTGGCCGGGGCCGCCGTCGGCAGTCGCTGGCAGTTTGAACGGTTGGGCTATTTCTGTGTGGACCCGGACAGCACTGACGGCGCCCTGGTTTTCAACCGTACCGTCACTCTGAAGGACCCCTGGGCCAGGATAAAAAGATCACAACTCAACACCAAGTCTTAATAACGGGCAATTATGATACTGGGGTGGAATGATAGATAATAATTCTGAACAACCTCATCTTAACATTATTCCATGTAATCTCTGTACTCTCTTTTAGACCTTCATGGCCGACCCCCTTTGTCAGGGGGGCCGGTTTGTTATTAACAGAACAGGTAAATTTTAGGACAATCTTGGGCGGTAATGGGCCTGAGTTCTGGCACAAGCGCGCTGTTAGATTATAAGCCAGGAAGGGGCGGAAATGACTCGGGAGCTTGAGGGAAATAGATACCTGCCGCTTCCGCCCACCATTTTCGATCAGGGCATGGGCGTATAATAGAATCAGACCTTAAATACTGCGCCGTCCTGCTTCAGGCTTTTCACCACCTTGAGGGCCCGGATGAGTTTGGCAGAATAATCATCGACGTTGCCAGGGCCGTTGTAACCCTTGGTGAAGGCGCGCCAATCCTTTTTAACGATATAGTTAAGGAGATTGTTCTTGTCTACGAATTGAAAGAAGCCAGCCACCTGGTGCACACAGGAGCGCTGAAAAGCCAGCACCATCTCCCGGACGCTGGGGTAAGGAGTAACTTGCCAATTAAATCCCATGAGCTGGGGCAGGCCGTAACTGGTGGCCGACAGGGCCGAGGAGGGGTCCAGCTCGTAGGCTGCCGCCAGATTGGCCCACTCGTGCCGTTGGCCGCCCCGCTTATAGTCACTCTCCTCTCCAGAGTATCTCTTAAAGATATGAGGTTCGAAGCGAATAATCACCAAGCCGGTGTTGGGATCATAGGCCGTGCCCGACTCCACGTAGAATACGGCCAAGGCGGTTTCGGTGGGAATATGATAGACATTGGCCTGAGCCGCAATGGCGGCGCCGTAGCGGTTCCAGAGATTGCAGAGACGCCGCTCTTCAGGGGTTTGGCCAATCAGGGGAGGGCCGGGAGGTTCGCTGGCGGGTGTTTCAGCGGGCCAAAATTCCAGGTCAGCGCCCAGAACCTTTAAGGGTTTGTCTCTGGTTGGCTTATGTCCATAGCGTTCTCTCAGACCCTGGAGGGTATTTTTCCCCAGTTTGCCATCCGCGGGTTTAAGGCCGGTCTGGTTCTGAAAGTCCTCCACCGCCTCAGAGAAAGCGATCCAGTCAATGTCGTCCAGCTCTTCTGGCTCAATCACCAGATCCCGGTCCAGGTCGCCCTGGAGGAGAATCTGATATCCGGGCCACTCCACCGGTAGATCAATGAGGTTCCATAGCCTGCCGACGGCTGCGCGGTTGTACGAAACTGCTGATCCCATGGCATAACCCTCCTGGTTCTATAATGGGTTTTGGGTTCTGGGTTTTGGGCAAAACCAACCAGAGCCTAGAACCTCAGTTAGCGGGAATAGGCCTCCCGCTTGTCATCCAGGCAATCCTTGCAAGAGACACAATAACATAAACGGAGGTAAGTTGGCATAAATTCCTACTACTGGAAATTGCCGAAAAGGGCTGCGGTGCAAAGCTGTCGCTCGTACTAAGAGCCAGCCAGCCGGTTGGCAGGCAAATATTGCGTCAATCTGCCGAAAAGTTTATGATTATAATAGAAATCCGGTGGCAAAACTGACAGGTGGTTTCATGTCCGCAGGCCAGCCGGCCGGCTGGCCGGTTGAAGGGGGGCGATCGGGGGGTGGTCCCTAGGCGGTGATGGCTGGCTTTTCTGAAGAAGAGAAACAGCGCTACGCCAGGAACGCCCTGTTGGCCGGCGTGGGTTGGGAGGGCCAAGAGCGTTGGCGGGCGGCCCGGGTTCTTGTGGTGGGGGCCGGTGGCTTAGGGTCTGCGGTGCTGTTCTACCTGGCGGCGGCCGGGGTGGGGCACATCCGGCTGGTGGACGGCGACCGGCTGGAGTTGAGCAATCTCCAGCGACAAATACTGTACCGCCTTGAGGATCTGGGTCGCCCCAAGGTGGAGGCCGCCCGGGAAGCTATGAGGGCATTGAATTCCCACTGCCAAGTGGAAGCCCATTTCCGGCGCCTCACGGCGGAGGAGATGGCGGGAGTTTTGGCCGGCGTTGAGGTGGTAGTGGATGCCAGCGACAATTTCCCGACCCGTTTTTTGGTGGCCGAGGCCTGCTGGCGAACTGGCCTTCCCCTGGTGACCGCGGCAGTGGCTGGTTTTGAGGGACAGCTTCTGGTGGTGGATCCAAGAGCCGACAGCCCCTGTTATCGCTGTCTGTTTCCGGAGCTGCCCCAGGCGGGGGCTGTTCCTGGGGGCGCGGAAGCGGGGATTTTGGGGGCCGTGGCCGGGGTGATGGGGTGTCTTCAGGCCGTGGAGACCTTGAAGCTGCTGTTGGGAGAGAAATCAGAGCTGGCCCAGAGGCTGCTCGCCTACGATGGCAGGAAGGTTCGCTTCCAGCGCCTGGAGCGGGTGAAGCAACCGGATTGCCTTTGGTGTGGTCAAGGTTCAGGGTCATAGTTCATAATTCAATGTAAACGCTAGGATAAACAATGGCTGGGGCCAGGCCAAGGCAGGGTTTCCAGGACTCAAAACTTAGAAAATAAAAGTCAAAACCCAAAATTTATGGAAGACGATCCTCTTATCATAGCCGGGCGGCGGTTCCGCTCCCGCCTGATGGTGGGGACAGGGAAGTTTCCCTCTGCGGCGGCCCTGAGTGCGGCGTTGGCCGGCTCCGGGGCGGAGATTGTTACGGTGGCTTTGCGGCGGGTGGATTTGGCCAAGCCCGAGCAGGATAGCATCATGCCGGTGTTAGATCCGTCCAGGTATCTGATCCTGCCCAACACCTCTGGGGCCCGCAGCGCGGACGAGGCCGTGCGCTTGGCCAGACTGGCTCGGGCGATGGGTCTGCCGCCCTGGGTCAAATTGGAGCTTACTCCGGAGCCCAGATATCTCCTGCCCGACCCGATAGAGACCCTCAAGGCGGCGGAGAAGCTGATCAAGGAGGGCTTCGTGGTTTTGCCTTATATTCAAGCCGACCCCATTTTGGCCAAGCGTCTGGAGGAGATAGGCACGGCCACAGTCATGCCCTTGGGTTCCCCCATCGGCAGCAACCGAGGTCTAAAGACCAAAGAGATGCTCCGCATTATCATTGAGCAGGCCAAAGTGCCGGTGGTGGTGGACGCCGGCTTGGGGGCGCCGTCGCACGCCGCCGAGGCTATGGAGATGGGGGCCGACGCGGTACTGGTGAACACAGCCCTGGCCGACGCCGAAGATCATGGCATGATGGCCCGGGCATTTGCGCTGGCGGTGGAGGCGGGGCGCCAGGGCTATCTGGCGGGATTAGGTCCGGCCAGAGAAACGGCTGCTGCCTCTTCTCCCCTCACGGGGTTCTTGGAGTAGGTAACTTTCAAAGGCAAGAGGTGGGGGGAGGGGAAAATACTTAATAAAATACAGCTTACTACCTGTAACCATCTTGTTTGACTTTGGGAAGATTTTGGAGGCCTGGCCGCCGGAGCGGATTTTACCGCTGATCACGGCGGCGACGCCGGCCATGGTAAAAGGCTCACTCGCTCAGGAGCGTTGTTCTCCGGAGGGATTGGCGGCCTTGCTTTCTCCGGCTGCTGCGGGGCAACTGGAAGAGATAGCCCGGCAGGCCCAGCGTCTCACCCGGCAGCACTTCGGCAGAACCATCGGTCTATACGTGCCCTTGTATCTTTCCAATGTCTGCTATTCGGACTGCACTTATTGTTTTTTTAGCGCCGCCTCCGGGAGTTCTGGTATCAGACGCACCTTAAACATGGACGAAGTTCGCACTGAATGCCAGGCTTTGGCCAAGCATGGGTTTCAGAGCGTTCTGCTTCTGACCGGGGACGCCCCCAAGGTTGCGTCTTTGTCTTACCTGGCGGAGGCGGTGCAGGTGGCGCGGGAATACTTCCCCTCGGTAGCAGTGGAAGTCTATGCGCTTGAGGAGGAGGAATACCGGCAGTTGGTTGATGTAGGGTTAGAGGGGGTCACCCTCTATATGGAAACCTATCACCGGGAGACCTATGCCCAGGTGCATCGGCGAGGGCGCAAACGAGATTTTGACTATCGGTTGGCAGCCATAGAGCGGGCCGGTCGGGCCGGTGTGCGGCGGCTGAGCATCGGGGCCCTTCTGGGGCTGTATGATTGGCGCTGTGATGGTTTTTGGACAGCTCTGCATGCCCGTTATCTACAGAAGGAGTGTTGGCGCAGTGCCATCTCTGTGTCTTTGCCGCGCCTGCGTTGCACGCCGCCGCGACATCGTATCAGCTATTTTTTGAGCGACCGGGAGTTTGTGCAACTGCTCTTGGCAATGCGGATTTTTTTGCCCGAAGCGGGCTTCAACCTGTCCACCCGGGAGAGCGCCGCTTTCCGAGATCGCCTGATACCTTTAGGAGTTACCAATATGAGCGCCGGCTCCTCCACTCGGCCGGGGGGGTATGCTGTGAGCGGCGAAGAAACCCTGGCCCAGTTTGAGATCGAAGACCGGCGGAGTCCCGCCGAGGTGGTGGCGGCCATCCGGCGGGCCGGCTATGACCCGGTATGGAAGGATTTTGACTGGGCTTTTCATGATGAAGTGGGCAGGAGGCAATAGGCTGGGGGAGAGAGGCATGAGGCAGGGCGTTAGGATTAGTGTTAGGGAAATTAAAAGCAAGAGGCGAAGGGCAAGAGGATAAAAGGCCTTCATTGAGCGGCTAGCGGCCCCTTGGTTAAAAAGGGAAAGGGTCGATGAGGGTGATTATTAACGGGGAGGCGCGGGAAACGGCGGCAAGGACGGTACGGGAACTGCTGGTCGAGTTGGGACTAAATCCGGCGGGTATGGTGGTGGAACACAACTATGAGATCGTGCCGGCCTCGGCCTATTCCCAGACGAGTCTGGTAGAGGGGGACGTCCTGGAGCTGGTGCGTTTAGTAGGTGGTGGCTGATGACTCATCAGGAACGCTTGGCCGCCTTTGAGAGGGCTGATTTATATGTGGTCATTACCGAGTTTTTTTGTGCCGGCCGAAGTGCCTTGGAGGTTTTGGAACAGACCCTGGCGGCCGGGGTCCGGTTGGTGCAGCTACGTGAAAAAGAACTGCCGGGTCGCCGCCATTACGAGCTGGCGTTGGCCTTTCGCCGGCTGACGGCCGAAGCTGGTGCATTGTTGATAGTTAACGATAGACTGGACATCGCTTTGGCCGCTGGTGCGGATGGAGTTCACTTGGGCCAGGACGACCTGCCGGTGGCGGCGGCCCGACGCCTGGCGCCGGAGCTTATTATCGGGGCCTCCACCCACTCGCTGGCCGAGGCTTTGGCGGCCCAGGAGCAGGGGGCCAGCTACGTCAACATCGGCCCCATTTTCCCTACGCGGACTAAGCCGGACGCGGTATTTCTGGGGACCGGAGCTCTGGACACCATTCCTCCCCACCTCAGCATTGCCTGGACCACCATGGGAGGCATTACGGCAGCCAACATCGGGCAGGTAGTTTCCCGGGGGGCCAGGCATCCTGCAGTTATGACCGCAGTTACCGCGGCTTTCGATGTAACTGCGGCGGCGCGGAATTTACGCGGGGCTATACTAGCATAGAAGGCTGACAACCTTTTTTAAAACCACTAGTAGGGTTGGCTAAGAGAACATGGTTCCACCGCCCTTTCTCCGGTCTCTCCTCTAACTTCTGTTCTAAAAAGCACGTCCTCGTTTTTCCGGGACTTTTTTTCTAATTCCCGTACAAAAAGGTGCTGCCGAGAATTGCTTTCCCATCTCTCTTTCCGACGGTTGCTGAAATTATAAATTCTGGTGGCGGGGGGAGCGCCAGGCGTAGAGAAAGTAGATGACCAGGCCGAGGAGGAGCCAAAGGCCAAGGCGCCACCAGGAGGCGGCAGGCATGGAAAGCATGAGGGCCAAGCAGATGAGGGCGCCGGCGGCAGCTATGGTTTTGCCGAGAGGACAGCGGAAGGAACGAGGCAAATCGGGTCGTTTTAGGCGCAGAAGCAGGGTGCCCAGGCAGACCAGGAAAAAGGCAAAAAGAGTGCCGATATTGCAGAGATAAGCCAATTTTTCTATGGGGGTGAGGGAGGCGGTAAGTGCCACCACGGCGCCGCAGATGAGGGTGAGGCGCTGGGGGGTGAGGTATCTGGGGTGGAGGTGAGCGACCCAGGGGGGCAGGAGGCCATCCCGGGCCATGGCAAAGAGAATGCGGGGTTGGGCCAATAAGAGCATATAGAAGACGCTGGTGATACCCACCAGGGCGCCGATGGCCACGACATCCGCAACCCAAGGGAGACCTGCCTGACGGAAGACGGTGGAGAAGGGGGCGTTCGGATCAATCCAGGGGTAGGGCACCAGACCCAACAACACAAGGGACATAGCCAGGTAGATGAGGCTGCATAGGGCCAGGGAGCCGATGATGCCGAAGGGAACATCACGGCTGGGGCGGCGGGATTCTTCGGCGGTGACAGAGATGACGTCGAAGCCGAGGTAGGCAAAAAACAATAAGGCGGCGGCCTGGACGATGCTGGCGGGGCCGAAGGGCGCCAGGGGTAGCCAGTGTTGGGGGTTTACCCGGCCGAAACCCAGGATCAGGATAAAAGCGATCAACGTCAGTTTGACGCCCACCAAGCCGCGAGCTACCAGGGCGTTGAGACGGGTTCGGAAGAGGAGGAGGAGAGTGAAAGCCAGGACGACGACGGCGGCTGGCAGATTGATGAGGCGGCCCGGCTGGCTGCCGGGGGGACCGGTGGCCCAGGTTGGCAGGGAGAAGCCGTAGACCTGAAGGAGATCCTGGCAGTAGAAAGACCAGCCGGCAGCCACCGTGCAGGCCCCCATGCCATATTCAAGGACCAGGTCCCAGCCAATAATCCAGGCGGGGAGTTCTCCGAAAATGGCATAGGCGTAAGAATAGGCGCTGCCGGCTTGGGGCATGAGAGAGGCCAGTTCGGCATAGCACAGGGCCGCCAGGGTGCAGGCCAAGCCGGCCAAGGCGAAAGCCAACAGGATGCCGGGGCCGGCGATCTTCACCCCTACGCCGGAGATGACAAAAATACCGGCGCCGATGATTTGGGCCACGCCGATGACCAGCAGGTCCAGGCGGGTGAGGCTGGGGGCCAGGGAGGCGGTAGGGGGTGCGCCAGGGGCATCCGGTTTTACCGCCTTGGTAGCCCAGAGGCGGGCAAGGCGGCTCTGGTTAACGGCCTTGGGGAGGACCTTAAGGGTCATGGCGTTTTTTCCCCATGGGTGGCTGAGGCCAGCGCCATCTATTTTGTATCTTGGCCCTTTTTCGGCTGAGAAGCCAAGGCCGTTAACAGGGAGCGGCCTGGAATCAAAAATCCACCGCCTCGGCGATGATCTGGAGTCGATGCGGGTCCTGGGGCGAGGGGGCCAGCAATTGGCCGGTCACAGTAATGGGCCGTTTTAAATCTTGAGAGGTGAGGCGATCTACGGCTTTTTTGTCCGGCAGGTCGCTGAACATGACTTCCACCAGGCCTTCGGGGGACTTAAGGTAAAGAGACTTACGGTGTAGGAGGACGAGGCCGACCTCGCCGCGCACCGTCAAGCGGCGACCGATGAAAAGGTGACGATCTTTGAGAAGCTGGCTGACGCTCAAAGGAGTGTGAGTGTCCTGGGATTGCTCCAAAGAGGTTGCCGGCGGCTTGAGAGCGGTAAAGGGCGCCAGCATTTCCAACAGCTTCTGCTGGCCGGCGGACAACTCGGTGACCTTTTCCTTCAGGCTCTGGATGTCGGTTCTCAGGGCTTGGATTTCCTGACGCAGTTCCACATCATTTTTGGAGGGGGTGCAGGCGGTTAGGGTAAGAAGGGCTGTCACCCCGATAATAAAAATTTTGGGGAAGTATCGTGTCATAAGAACCTCTCCCATGGTGAAAGGTTTGGTCTGCGTTTTGATTTTCTGTTGAGGTGGAAGGCCATCTCCGGAGCGGCTGTAATACATAACACCACAAAAACATTTTCTGTCAATCGGCAATTTACGTTTGACTAGAAGACAGGTAGAATAACCTAACTTAAAAAGTAAGCCTGCGGGTGGAATACTTCGGCAGGGCTGAAACCTTCTAACAGTTGGCACTTGGTGTAAAGGAGTAATTCGCCATGGCGGTGATTCTGGTTACCGGTGGAGCTGGCTTCATCGGTTCGCATCTGGTGGAGTACCTTCTGGAACAGGGCCATGAGGTCTTGAGTCTGGACAATTATTTTACGGGCTGCAAGGCGAATCTGCGGCATTTGCAGGAGCATGCGCGGTTGGAGCTGATCCGTCACGATATTGTCAGCCCGATCATGTTGGAAGTGGAGCAGATTTATCACCTGGCCTGCCCGGCCTCTCCGGTGCATTACCAGTATAACCCGGTGAAGACCATCAAGACCAATGTCATGGGGACACTGAACATGTTGGGGTTGGCTAAGCGGGTGAAGGCGCGTATTCTGCTGGCGTCCACTTCGGAGGTGTATGGCGATCCTTTGATGCATCCTCAGAAGGAGGACTACTGGGGCAATGTCAACTGTCTGGGCCTCAGGAGCTGCTATGACGAAGGCAAACGGGTGGCCGAAACCCTGATGATGGACTATCACCGCCAGAACGGCGTAGATATCCGGATTGCCAGAATTTTCAACACCTATGGCCCCCGCATGGCCCTCAACGACGGCCGGGTGATCAGCAACTTCATCGTTCAGGCCCTCACCGGCCAAGATATCACGGTATATGGCGAAGGGCGGCAGACCCGGTCTTTCTGTTATGTCTCGGATCTGGTGGAAGGTCTGGTGCGGTTGATGAATTGTCCGGACTTTCACGAGCCAGTGAACCTGGGCAACCCGGAAGAATATCCTATTGTTGACTTGGCGCGGAAAATCATAGCCCTAACCCACAGCCCTTCCAGGTTGGTCTTTGGGCCCCTGCCGCCGGATGACCCTGCGCAACGGCAGCCTGACATCAGCCGGGCCCGAAACCTTTTGCAGTGGCAACCCACAGTGCCACTGGAGGAGGGTTTGAAGAATACCATTCCTTATTTTATGAAAATACTGGGAGAACTGAAGCGTACGGTGGTGGCGGGACCTTTTGCACCGGGGTTGTGAGTTGGGATTTAGGTTTATCATCCCTCTGGTTAGCTGGGAGGTACGAAGAGGACGTATGGGGAGAGGCGAAGGGCAAAGGGGCGGCGGTGGCAGAAGATGAGAGTGATTATAGGCATGTTGCTGGCGCTGGTGTTATGGGGATGCGGGCCGGCAAGTCAACCAGGTCCTCCGGCGGAGGGAGTGGTGGCGCGGGTCCTGGACGGCGACACCTTGTTGTTAGCAGATGGAAAAAAAGTTCGTCTCTTGGGGGTTGACACCCCAGAGTTGGAGAAAGCCGGCCGGCCAGCGGAGTTTCTGGCCCACCGGGCCAAGCAGGAATTAACCAACCTGGCTCAGGGGAAGAGGGTGCGGTTGGAGTATGACCGGATGCGTTATGATCAGTATGGCCGCCTTTTGGCTTACCTCTATCTGCCGGATGGGCGTCTGGTGAATGCGGAACTGGTCCGCCAGGGGTTGGCGCGAGTGTATCTAACCCCACCAAACGTCCGCCAGCGGGAGGCGCTCCTGACGGTGCAGCGGGAGGCGCTGGCGGCGCAGCGTGGTATTTGGCTTAAGGCACTGCGGCAGGATGAAGAATATTATGTAGCCAACCGCAATTCCCACCGGTTTCATCGCCCTTCATGTCCGCTGGTGGAGAAGATGGCGCCAGCCAACCGCCTCCGGGTGAGTTCGCTTGTGGAAGCATATCTGGCGGGCTTTAGCCCTTGCCGGACTTGTCGGCCTCATGAGGCTTGGCGTCAGAAATAAAGAAGGATTTCCTGCCAGATTTTTCACCTGATATTCCGTTTTTCTTTAGGGATGAGAGGGTGCTGAAAATGCTTGACAAAGTTTTCACAATGGCATAGCTTAAAATAAAGCCAACCACCAAAAATAAGGAGGAGCGAACAAAATGGCAGTTGTAGAACATAAGGGGAAAACTTTCGAGGTCGACGAGGACGGTTTTCTGGCCAATTTGGACCAATGGGGTGAGGAGTGGGTGGATTACGTCAAAGAATTGGAAGGGATCACGGAGCTCAATGAGGATCACTGGAAGATTATCCACATGCTTCAGGATTACTTCAAGAAAAATGGTATTGCCCCCATGGTGCGCATCCTCTCCAAGGTCACCGGTTTTAAACTCAAATATATTTACGAGCTGTTTCCGTCCGGACCTGGAAAAGGCGCCTGTAAGATGGCAGGGCTGCCCAAACCGACTGGTTGCGTCTGAACTATACCGGGATTTTTGTCATCCTCGACGACAATCAGGAGGCAGATTCCCCATACTGGAGGTGTGGGTAGGGGAATCTGCTTCTTTTTATAAACAGGGAGGTTCCAGATCAGACTGAGTTTTCTATCGATCTTTCCAGAATTATAAATTGGCAAGCACCGCTTCCCTCCTTACACTTAAACATAATCTTTTACTGTCGTTACGATCTTTCACTGGTGGTGGCACTTTTTTTCAATTGAAGGAGTAATTATGGGTCGGTCTATACAGAAGGTGTTGTTTATTGAGCCGAAATCTCCCCGGCCGCACATTTTCAGTCGGGTGGCCATACCTCGCTTGGGGGCGGTGCTGTTAGGCACTATCTTGCAACGGCAAGGTCTGGAGGTCAAGGTGGTGATAGAAGAAATCGCCACGCCGGACTATCGCACCTTGGGTTTTCAGCCGGATTTGGTGGGAATTTCAACCATTTCCTCCACGGCCCCCAAGGCTTACCAATTGGCGGATTATTATCGCCAACAGGGTATACCGGTAGTGCTGGGCGGAGCTCACCCCAGCTTCTTGCCCGCCGAGGGTCTCGGGCACGCTGATTATGTCATCTGCGGCGAGGGTGATGAGGCCTTGCCGGAGCTGATTGCCGCCCTGCGGGATGACGGCGATCTGGCCGCGGTGAAAAATCTGTGCTATCGGCAAGGTGACGTGGTGCAACAGAACCCTTGGCGTCCTTTTTTGGCCGATTTGGACAGCCTGCCCATTCCGGATTACAGCCTGATCCACGAGTGGCAAGCCAAACCGCGTCATTTTGCTTCCATTGCTTCCTCTCGGGGTTGCCCTTATAATTGCCGATTCTGCTCGGTAATTCAACTTTTCGGCCGCCGATACCGCTATAATTCCGTGGACCGGGTGATGGAGGAGATTCGGGTCAATGGGCGGGGGGCGGAGCATATCTTTTTCTGCGACGACAACTTCACTGCCAATCGGGAGCGCATCAAGGAACTGTGTGCGCGGCTTCTTAAAGAGAATCTCAAGATCGAATGGAGTGCTCAGGTGCGGGTGGAGGCGGCCCGGGATCACGAGCTCATGGAGCTTATGGCGCGCAGTGGCTGCTACCTCGTATATGTAGGTCTGGAGTCCATCAATCCCGACACCCTCAAGGCTTACAACAAGGCTCAGACCGTGGAAGCGGTGCGGGATTGTGTGATCAATTTTCACCAGCACGGCATCAAGGTGCATGGCATGTTCGTTTTCGGCGCGGAAGAGGACCACTATCAGGTGATTCGGGACACTGTCAAGTTTTCCCGGCAGGTGGATTTGGACTCCATCCAGTATCTGATCCTGACCCCCGTCCCCGGGACGCCCTTCTATCAGGACATGGAGGCTCAGAACCGCATCATCTGTAAGGATTGGAGCCACTATGATGGGCACCACACGGTATTTTTGCCCCGGCATTTAACCCCTTACGAGTTGCAATGGGAGACCATCCGGGCCACCAAGAAGTTTTACAGTTGGGGGTCAGTGTTCAAACGCCTGTTGGCGCGTGATTGGTTTTATGTCAAACTCAAGGCCTACGGGCGGATACATCTATGGCAATCCCGTTGGAGCAAGTCCACCTATGTCCAGGGACTTAAGAAGCAGCTGTTCGCTTTGGTCTATCAGATGCGCCAATGGCTGCCGGGAGGCGAGCGCATTCGGCGGGTGGGTATCCCCAATGATGTTTGGAACCTGAGCTTCTGGGAAAACCAGCCTCGGGAGTTTCTCCTGCGGTTTTTGGAGCGTTTGGGGGTGGAGGTGCTCCAGGAAAGTGAGGTGGAGGAAACGGCCAATGGTGCACTTCAGGTGGTGCGGGCCGAAATTTCCCGTCTGCAGGAGAGAGCCGATGTAATTTTGTTGCCTTTCTGGTGGGGGCTGGAGGAAGCCCGCCAAAAGATCAAGGAGCTGCACCAGGAACTCACCAAGGAGACCATCCCGCGATTAGTGCCCCTGGATTTCAGCCGGGACTCATTCTATAATGCCTGCATGCAATTGGGCCTATGCTTTAAAAAACCACTGCGCCGACTGCGCCGCATCTACTTCCAGACCCTGGCGGAAACCGGGGCGCCGGTATAAGGCAGGCCTTTGGACCTCCGGTGGTCTTGAATCTGCCGGAGGTCCCCCGCCAACCGCAGGTTTGCCCCCGACTCAAGCACCCAAATATTCTCACGATATCTATGAGATGCCTGAATATCAAGCGGGCGTGGTCCAGAAGGGAAAGCTAAACGGCCCAGCCCTCGGGTTGGCCGAAGCCGTCCATCATCCGGGCCTCATGGTCTGTCGCCGCAGCAAAACAACCATCTACAACGTTCTTCCATTCGGTGAGGAGATAATCTCTTCGAGTTCTACGGCCCGATTACGGTTGGAGGAATGACGGGCCGCCCCCAAC
>DYLF01000023.1:0-7384 GCA_020722205.1 Desulfobacca acetoxidans | reverse complement strand
CTCTTCGAGTTCTACGGCCCGATTACGGTTGGAGGAATGACGGGCCGCCCCCAACCTGCCCCGCAGGTGGTCAATAATGGGACATAAAGTTATTAATTGCTCCCTGAAGGCCTTCTGCTGCGATTCTTCGGTCATGGTAAGTTTCTACAACTATATAATATATGCCCGACAACCTACGGCCGAAAGCCAAGAAGTAGACCAGGTATGTTCAAGTATTAAACAGCTTACGGCTCATTTTCTTTCAGTCCCTGCCCAATTTCCTCCACCACCCGGCGGGCAGCGGTGACGGGGTCGGCGGCGGTGCGGATGGGGCGACCCACAATCACATAGTCGGCCCCGGCTCGGATGGCCTGCCTGGTAGCGGTAACCCGCTTCTGGTCGTCCCCAGGGACAGCGGCCCAGGAAGGGCGAATGGCCGGACAGACCACCAGGAAATCCCGGCCGAGGGCTTCTTTGACCGCCCGGACTTCCGTTCCCGCACAGATGACGCCCTGGCAACCTGCTTCCTGAGCCAGCCTGGCCCGTCTCACCACCAGTTCCAGGGGCGGGTCCACAGCCAACCGCGGGTCAATGCCCAAGGCCAAGAGATCTGCTGCGCTCAGGCTGGTCAAAACCGTGACGCCCAAGACCTGGATGTCCGAAGGCAGGGTGCGCCTCATGCCTTGCAGTACTCGGACGCCCTGATCAATATGCACCGTGAGAAATTTGACTCCCTTCAACAGGCGCCTGCCGGCTCCGGCCATAGTGGCCGGAATATCATGCAACTTCAGGTCCAGGAAATAACCGCTGGGCAAATCTTCGACTAGGCTTTCCAGGAAGGCGCGGCCTTCGGCCAGAAACAACTCATAACCCACCTTAAACAGACCAACTTCATCCCGCAAAAGCGCAATGAAACGCCTGGCCGCGGCAGCGTCGGCCACATCCAAAGGGAAAATCAGACGATCTCTGGGTTGCATGGTGAAAGCCGGCAGAATCTTAGTAGGGAAACCACCAAAGAAATTATGAAAATAAGGGGTAAGCTGTGAAGCTTAACCCCCTTGCTTTTCCTGGCGGGGACGACGGGACTTGAACCCGCGACCTCCGGCGTGACAGGCCGGCGTTCTAGCCATCTGAACTACGCCCCCTCTGGTAGGCGGAACAGGATTCGAACCTGTGACCCCCGGCTTGTAAGGCCGATGCTCTCCCGGGCTGAGCTATCCGCCCCGCGGGATTATCGTCGCGGATTAAGGGCCTTGCTGTCAAGGGGAAAAAGCGAGGCAGGTTCCTGTGCTAGTTTTTCAATTTTTGATTGAACAAATATTTAATAAAGACTAAGGTTCCGGAAGACTTATCTGGTTAATGAGTATATCGGTGGCAGGAGCAGCCAAAATAGATATACGCAGGGCTAATTATGGTAAACATGGGACATTTTCAAAGGGTGCGGGAGCACCTTGAAGGCGCCCGCCAGGAAATGATCGATTTGCAACGGGAGCTGGTGGCCAGGGTGGCGGTGGGACCGGACAACGGTGGACCGGGGGAGGGGGAAAAAGCAAAGTTCCTCCTGACCTTGCTGCAGAGCTGGGGTCTGCGAGTGGACAACTACCCGGCGCCGGATGACCGGCTGGGGCCTGACGGACGGCCCAATCTGGTGGCTTGGTTGCCAGGACAAAAGGCGGAGAAAGTTTGGGTCTTGAGCCACCTGGATGTGGTGCCGCCGGGAGACCTCAGCCTGTGGCACTCTGATCCTTTCACCCTGCGGGTGGAGGGCGAGCGTCTCTACGGCCGCGGCACCGAAGACAACCATCATGGCCTCGTCGCCTCACTGATGGCGGTGAAGGCTCTGCTGGCTCTGAACCTCACCCCCATTCGGACTGTGGGCTTGGCCTTGGTGTCGGATGAAGAGACAGGCAGCCAAAAAGGTCTGGGCCACTTGCTCCGCATCAAACGGGAACTGTTCTCGGACCGGGACCTGATCATCGTTCCGGATGCCGGCAACTCCGACGGCACTATGATTGAAGTTGCGGAAAAGAGTCTCCTGTGGCTCAGACTCACCCTCCAGGGGCAGCAGTGCCATGCTTCCCGACCACAATCGGGAAAGAACACCCTCAGGGCCTGCGGCCATGTCATAGTTGCCCTGGAGGCTCTGCCCCAAGAATTCTCTCACCAAGACCCCTTGTTCCAACCGCCGCACAGCACCTTTGAACCGACCATGAAGGAGGCCAACGTTCCCAATATCAACACCATCCCCGGGCGGGATGTGTTTTACCTGGACTGCCGGGTGCTGCCCCAATACGATCTTAAACAGGTGATAGACCGTGTAACCGTGCTAGCCCAGGAAACCGCGCAAAGATTCGGCGTGGCGCTGACGGTGGAGGCGGTGCAGGCTCTTGAGAGTCCGCCGCCCACTTCACCAGAGGCTCCGGTGGTCAAGGCCTTGCAACGCGGCGTGCGGGCAGTTTACCGGCGCCCAGCCATACCCCAAGGAATCGGCGGCGGCACGGTGGCCGCTTTGTTCCGCCAGGCAGGATTGCCGGCGGCTGTCTGGATGACCGTGAGTGACACCGCCCATCAGCCGAACGAGTTCACCTCATTGAACAAATTGGTGGGCGATGCCCAAGTGCTGGCTCATGTCTTCCTGGAACAGGAAAGCTGAGCATTATCTATTGGTCAAGGGCCGCTCCCCATTTATCGTGGGTCGCTGCCGACTGCTCACTTTAGGGAGTCCCAACAGTGGCAATCCTGACGGTATTCCCAGTTGTCTTCATCGATAAGGGAATAATTTTCCAAGTCTTCCGCCAGCATCTCGGCCCATTGTTCCATGGCCTCCAAGGGATCAAGGAAGCCCAGCCAAGGACGGATGGAGAAGCTTTCCTGAAAACCCGAATGAAATAGCAATTCCCTGGGGTTATTTTCGTCCAGTACCAAATAGGAGCGGAAACCATCGTGCCGGCGGACTATCACCGGACAAGCCATAGACCTGCCTCCTGGGGAAACTATTCTCTGAAGATAAGTCCTTATTTTTAGCTGGAGAGCAGTAGATTTTTTTTGCTATATTATGCCAAAACTGCTATGCCGAATTCAATAATTCAGGGTGTCCGCATTTACTGCCGGATTCTTAAGATGCGATCTGGAAAAAAATCTCAGGGCTTACTGCTCAGGCTCTGGCCTCATTCATATACCCGGGGCGGTTTCTCACTTAAAGCCACTATTGTCTTCCTGTCGGCTTGGCTGGCGCTGTTGAACGCCTGCGCCCACCTGCCGAATTTAACGGAGGGCTTTGATCCTGGCGCCTATCAGCCCATAACCTTTCAGGACTTAAAGCAACCGGAACAGGCAGGCCTCAAAAGCGGGGAAAAGATTAAGGTGGCGGCCTTTTTTTGGCAATTTGTCACTTATGATCCGGCTATCTTGTCCAATTATCCAAACTTTCTGCGCTATCCCTTCACCTGGTACCGGCTCGAGTGGGCGGCTCTTTATGGTTCCGCGGATATGAAGGACTATTATGATCGGGTGGTCATGGAAGCGGAGCAGAGGGAGCGGTATCCCCTGAAGCGCCTGGATCATATAATGGTTTATGGTGAATTGGCTTCCCTTGCCCCTGGAAAGCTCTACCTCCGGCTGCACCACCTGGACAGAATTGAAGACGATTAGCCGCTGACTTCAAATTCCTGCCTTCTGCCCCCAGAGTCCTTGAGGTATTTCATAACGATCTCCCGGGCCACCTCAGGCCCGGCTTTGCGTATTTGGGGATAAAGAGCGGCGCAGTCCTCCAAAGACAGTTGGGCCGTAAGGCGGCAGGCCAAAATTTCGTTATCCAGGTGGGGCGTGGGGGAGGAGCTGGACAAAAACTCGTTCTTGTCCAACAGTTGGATATGGATCAGACTCCTGGCAGCCAGAAGTTTCTCCTGGTGGGCGCTGGGCGGTGTTTGAAAAATGTAATGCAAGGTCAAGAGATCACCAGGGCCCAAAGGGCGGGGGCGGCTCAGCGCAGCCAGGGAACGGGAAGCCCACAGGAAAACAGGGCGGAGGCGGGCCCGTCCGCCAAGCAGCCGCCTCAAGGCTTTTACTAAATACAGGTGGATGAACCCAGCTTCCACATACAGGCTCCGGAAACGGGCGGTAAGGGGCAGCAGGCTGTCGGCTCTGAGGGTGTCCCGAAGACGAAAGCGGGCGGCGTCAGCTTGGGCAAAATTTTGCACCGCCGCCACCACCCGAAGAAAGGGGGTGGTGTGGGCGCAGGTATAAAAGGTCAGGAGCGCCCTAAAGGCCAGGCTTTCTGCTTCGTACACCGCTTGCAAACCCGGCCGGGCCTCCACCTCCGCCCGGTGCAAACCACCGAGCAGGAGCTCATGGATTTGCAACAGCCTGGCCAGGTAAGGCTCCACCTGCAGGATGGCTTTTCCTGCCCGGTAATGGTGACGCAGGAGTTGCAGTTGCTCCCGGCTGTACTCCGGAAACTCCGTATCTTTGTCTTCCAGGTAGGCGTCAATGCTTACCTCTCCGGCCAGCATGGCTGGGAAATCCGGCTCCGGCGCTTCTTCCAAGACCACCGCTTCATGCTTGGACATCTCCCGATCAGCCACTGGCAACATTTCCAGGCGATGGGAAGAGAGGGCGATGGTGATAAGGGGAGATACGACCATAAAACAGTATATCGGCTGTGTGCCCCTGGTTGAATAATTTATTGGAATCTTTCTATTTTATTTTACGCTTGGTGTCTTGTCTTTCACCCCCCACCTTCTCTGGTTCACCCAGCCGGGTGAGCCAGCGGTACAAGGTTCCCCGGAGGAAGTACAAGATTCCAGCCAGCACCAAAAAAACCCCGACCAACACAAAGAACCCGGAATAGTTGCCGGCGTAAAGCTGCGCCCCCTGCAGGTTAAAGAGCAGGGTGGCCGGCAAACGCCCGACGGCCACCACCACCAGGAAGACCTTTAAGGCCATGCCGCTCAATCCCAGGATGATGCACAGGTAATCTTTAGGAAAGTAGGGCAAGGCAAAGAGGGCCAGGGAGATGAGGGCGCCTTGGTGTTCCATGATGAACCGGAAACGCTCAAAGACCTCCTGAGAGACCCAGCGGGTGATGACGTGGATTTCCAGCCAGCGGCCCAGCAGGAAGCCCAATACAGAGCCCAGCGTCAGGCCGATCAAAGAATACAGCACTCCCAGGGTTGCCCCGAAGAGAAAGCCGCTCACAAAACCGCCGGTGGTTTCGCCGGGGAGAGGGGCAAAGACCACCTGCAAGGCTTGTAGAAGAATATAGACCAGGGGACCCCAGGTCCCCCAGGACTTCACCAGCTCCCGGATTTTTTCTCGGTTCTGAAAGAGGTCAACGAAATAGTAATAATAAGAGACCATCTGGTGCCACCAAAGATGGCGGTAATAAAACCCCGCCAGAGAGAGCAGACCGGCCAGCAGCAGCAAGACGGCCAGATAGCCCCATAGTTGACGACGGCGTTCAAACTCGAACATTATTTTCCTGACTGGTGTTAACTGTCCCCGGCTTTATTCCCCCAACCTGGCGCCCTTGCCAACTACCCCGCCGTTTAAACTCCTCCCTGATACGGCTGAGCACTTTGTTCTTATCCAGGCACCAATCCGGGGCCAGAAGTTCTTCGGGATGGGGGTCGCCGGTGAGACGATGGATGACAAAGTCCGGGGGCAAAAGTTCTATGAAGTCCACCACCAGAGTGATGAACTCCTCGGCACTGAGGGGGCGGTACTCTCCGGCTTCATAGAGGCGCGCCAGTCCTGAGCCCCGGATGACATAGAGCAGGTGAATCTTAACCCCATGCAAAGGCAAGTTCGCCAGAAATCTGGCAGTGGCGGCCATCTCCATCGGGCCTTCGCCAGGGAGCCCTAAAATTACGTGGGCGACGACCGGCAGCCCGTAGCCCACCGCCTGTCGGACTGCGGCGGCGAAGCAAAAGACATCATGACCCCGGTTGATAAGCCTCAGTGTGGCGTCGTGGGCCGACTGTAGCCCCAACTCCAACCATACCAGGTAGCGGCCCGCATAACCGGCCAACAGCTCCAAGACCTCGGAGTTCAGGCAATCGGGCCGCGTGCCGATGCTCAGGCCCACCACTTCCGGAAATGCCAAGGCCTCCTGATAAAGGGCGCGAAGTTGGGCGATTGGAGCATAAGTATTGGAAAAACTTTGAAAATAAGCTATAAATTTGCGCGCCCCATAGCGTCGCCCCAGGCGATCCAGCCCCTCCCGCATCTGCCTGCTGATGCTCCATCCGCGGGCAAAGGCCCCAGTGCCCGACCCTCGGGGATTGCAGTATAAACACCCTCCCACTCCTACCCGGCCGTCCCGGTTGGGGCAACTCAGCCCGGCGTCCAGGGTGATTTTCTGCACCCGCTGGCCGAACTTTTCCCTCAGATAAGAGTTAAGGTCTCGGTAAGGCAATTTCTCTTGAGTCATCCGAAGTTACTATAATTAGCTAAAGATATTATTTCTCCAGGGCTTAAGCCAGGTAGCCAAATGGCTCTTGGCCAGGGCGGCGAAAGATGGGTGGTTCAGGCCAAATCCCCCCAAGCGAATTGCAGAATGGTCAATGCCGCCAGGGTTGCCGTCTCCACCTTCAACCGCCGCGGCCCCAAACTCACCACTTGGTAGCCGTACTCCATTGCCTGAGCCACTTCTGGCGGCGCAAATCCCCCTTCCGGACCGATGAGCACCCGCAACCCTGCTAAAGGGTGTTCACGGAGCACTTTGCTGAGACCACCCACTTTTGCTTCTTCCCAGAAAAGCAACTTCATCTTCTCGGGTCCGGCGAGGACCTGGCTGAAATCCTGAACCGGCGCAATTTCGGGGACATAAGATCTTTGGCAAGACTTTAGGGTCTCTTGGGCCAAGCGCTGCCAACGGGCCAGGCGGCGGTTGGCTCGTTCCGGGGTGACCCGCTCCGAACGGAGGGAGATGAAGGGCAGAATCCTTTGCACCCCCATCTCTGTGGCCTGACAAACCAGCATATCCATAGCTGCCCCTTTGGCCAGACCGATCGCCAGGGTTAAGGATAACCCGGATTCGCCATGGAGTCCCAGCTCCCGCACCACTTGCAAAACAGCCCCTTGGGGATCTGCTTTCTGAATCACTGCTTCCGCCTCCCAGCCCCGGCCGTCAAAAACTACCACCCGCGCTCCCGGCCCCAGACGCAACACCCTGCTCAGGTGGTGGCTCTGCTTTGCATCCAACACCACGACCTCTCCCCCCCGGCCGCCTCCGATAAAGAAGCGACGCCGGGAGACGCTCCGCCCGCAGTCACCCTGCCGGTAGGTCATGTGGTTAATTGTCTGTTTTTTTGCCGTTTTGTCAAATACCTTGGGGCTCAGAAATTTATGGCCTCTTGGGTTCAACCAGATTAGGATGTCCGCCATGCGCTATTATTATGAAACC